>JALBWU010000011.1 GCA_022678445.1 Candidatus Aramenus sp. CH1
CGCGTTTCTGCGCTTTCCATAACGTTAAGGTTGACAGAAATTCCAAGGGGTGTCGATAGCTGTCCTTTTGGCCGTAAACTTCACAGCGACGTCAACAGTGCGTTAAACATTGTGAAACTTGGAGTTAAGAAGATTGTCAACGCTTTGGCTCTTTCCTTTCTCTTCACATCACGGAGTATCTCCCTTAAAGGGGAGTAACGCCTTAGACCTATGCAGAACCCTCGCAGGGAGGGGAGGGGGTCAGATCCACCTTAAAACGGTCTCTTCTCAGTCCAACTGAGTGACGTGATGACGTTAGAGGGATTTGCCGTAAATTCTTCAACAAAGTTTATTAAGTTGCATAATCATTGTAATAATAAACCGTAACATAAAAGTATTGAACTAACGCTTTTAGACTTTTCTACTCGTATAAGAGGGGATAACCCTATATTTCTTTTCAAAATTAACATTAAACTATGAAAAAGAAGGTAGTTGTAATAGGTGGCGGAATAGGAGGAATGGGAGTAGCCACCACTTTAGCGGGTAAGGGCTTTGACGTAACTGTAGTTAACAAAGACCACTATTACGTAACGGGACCTAGCAGACCTCTCCTATTAACCGGAGAGCAAAGACTCGAAAGGATGACGAGAGGATATGAGGAGGTGGGCAAGCAGGGGATTAAGGTGATTACGGGCAACGTCTACAAGGTCGATCCAGCAAACAGGAAGGTCTACGTAGCAGAGACCTATATGGGATCAACAGGGGAACTTACATACGACTACTTGGTAGTAGCCCCGGGAGTCGTCTACGACGGTAGTAAGATCAACGGCTACGACAAGTACTGGTGGAAGGTCACTAACGTCTACGACTTAGGCAGGCTCAGCGTCCTAAAGGAAAAGTTGTGGAGCTTGAACAGCGGGAACGTGGTAGTTTACGCACCTAAGGCCCCCTATAGATGCGCTCCTGCTCCAACGGAGACTGCTATGCTGATTCACACAGTCCTAGTTAATAGGGGGGTAAGGGACAAGTTTAACATTACTTTCATTGACGCTAACGACAAGACTCAGCCCCCGTTCATAGCAGATGTCGTGTCCAAGACTCTTGAGCAAGCTAAGATTCAGCTGGTGACTAACCAAGAGATAGCGGAGATAGGTGAAAACGAGGTCGTAACGACGAGCGGTGAGAGGTATAAGTTCGACTTGCTGGCGATGTTAGAGCCGAACAGGGCTCCGTCATTTATATCTGAGGCTGGACTTGGCGAGAACTTCGCCGACGTGAGGTCACCGCAGGACTTGAGGAACCCCAAGTACGACGACGTCTTGGCGGTTGGAGACGCAGCAAAACTACCATTTCCCAAGAACCAAGAAATAGCGTTTGAGAGCTCGTTGTTCGCCGCCAACAAGATAATGGAGATGGAGGGACTCTCAGAGAAAGTCCCTGTGCAGTACGCATTTGTAGGTTGGGCCTACTTAGGAAACTTAGAGGGCAAGTTAGAGACGCTTAGCCTGCAGTTCAGCCTCGATTTGACCTCCTCGCCTCCAAAGCCAGGAAAAGACCCTCAGTTAAAGAAGGAGTACACTACGCAGAAGGACAACTGGGAACAAGCGTACTTGTCAAGGTTATTTGGATATAAAGTATAAAAATCACAACCTAAACGTCACAACACTTTTCTTTTTCTCAGCCTTCCAGTCCACATTTACCGGTGGTAGTCCCTTCAAGCTCCTTAAGTAGTTATAAGCGCTTAGGGCAGCCTTTACGCCTTCAGCAGACGCCACTATAGCCTGTTTGTAAGGAGTCTGGGTGACGTCACCTGCAGCAAATACCCCTTCAACTGACGTTCTACCTAGTTCGTCCACTATTACCTCCCCTTTTTCGTTTAGCTTCACGAAACCCTTTAAGAACTCTGTCCTAAGCTCGTATCCCATCTCTATTATAACTCCGTCAACCTTCAACTCCTTAGTCTCGCATGTCTTTAAGTTTTCTATTACTATGGCCCCGACCTTGTTCTCTCCTTTGATACCCTTTACTGTGTAGCCCAAGTACAGCTCGACGTTTTTCCTCTTGGCTACACTGTCTACCACTTCCGGTTCTCCAACCAGTTGTGGCGTTCTGGAAACGTAGTACGCTGGCTTAGCATACCTTGAGAGTAACTCTATTGCCTCAAGTCCTGGCTCTCCTTCTCCCACCACTGCGGCGGGCACGTCTTTAAAGAAGGCAGCGTCGCAGATGGCGCAATAGGAAACTCCTTTTCCTTTAAGTTCGTTTTCCCCGGGGACGTTAAGCTCCCTTGGCGACTTACCAAAGGCCAGGATCACTGCCTTAGCCTTGTACTCGCCCTTTAATCCCTTAAGGATAAAGTAGTCGCTTTCCTTTGATATCGCCCTAATTTCTTCGCCGTAGATAAACTTGGCGCCAAACTTCTTGGCTTGACTTTCTACTTTTGTAGCCAACCCTATGCCCGTATCAGCATTTATGGCTGGGTAGTTCTCTATTAGCTGTGTAAGGTTAAGCTGACCCCCTAGATCCTTGGAGACTACTAGGGTAGAGAGCTTCTGCCTAGAGGTGTAAAGGGCGGCGCTTAGTCCTGCAATACCGGCGCCTACAATTATAACGTCGTATATTCCTTCATGCGAATTGCTCATGGCAGTATACCTTCTCAAAATACAGTTAAAAGTTTATTTTTAAAATCTAATAAATAGATATCAAATAGTGTTTTGCTCATGTATATTATAAAAAGATGGAATTTTCAGCAAGTACCTAGTCGTCTACATGGTCCAATAATCTTTTTGCGAGCGATGAAGCTATAAAGGAATCCCGTTGTCGCAATACAGATGTGGAGATAATTAGATAGATTAGATAGAAGACCCGTTATAAATACGGCGACTACATTATACGCGCGAGGGAAGGTCGGTATTACGTGTATAAGCTAGAGAACGTTGAAGGCGGGATGAAGGAAACTTACGTCTGCCCCTTAATTGATGTGGTTGAGATTTACCTAAAATTGAAAAATACGGAAACTGTGGGGCAGAACCCCACAGTGCGACCGCCGGGATTTGAACCCGGGATCACTGGCTTGGGAGGCCAGCGTCCTACCAGGCTAGACTACGGCCGCAATACTAATTTACCTAGAAGGGCTAAAAAACTTAATGATGAGAAGAGGGTCGAATGACCTCGGTGATTAGCGCTGGAAATTCTGAACGTTTTTGGTCCTATTTAGGTTTATAATCATCGACTTTACTTATAATCTATGGGTAAGTTATTTGGTACAGACGGTGTCAGGGGAATTATAAACAGGGAATTAACCCCGGATCTAGCTCTGAAACTGGGAAAGGCCATAGGGACCTTCTTCGGAAAGGGGTCTACTATCCTACTCGGAAGGGACGCTAGGGCCGGAGGGGACATGTTCGCTAGGGCTGTGGAGAGCGGGTTGATGAGCGCAGGCGTCAAGGTTTATGAGGGCGGATTTGCACCAACTCCAGCCCTACAGTACGCTGTGAAGACGCTGGGTTATGATGCAGGCGTCATAATAACAGCTAGCCACAACCCAGCTCAGTACAACGGCATTAAGGTAATAGATAAGGACGGTGTTGAAGTGTCCAGGGAAAAGGAAAAGGTAATAGAGGACATTTACTTCTCAGAGAGGTTCTCAGCCGTAGAATGGACCTATCTGACCTACGACGTCAAAAGAGAGGACAGGGTAATAGATACGTACGTTAAGGGCATCTTGTCCCACGTTGACGTCGAAAAGGTGAGGAAAAAGGGTTACAAGGTGCTTATAGATGGCGCCAATAGCGTAGGTTCTATAACTACCCCCATTGTTGCCAGGGAACTTGGCTGTAAAATAAACGCGGTAAACACCAACCTCGACCCTCTGTTCCCGGCAAGGACTCCTGAGCCTACCATGGACAGTCTGAGGGAGACGGCTAAGGTAGCGTCTGACTTAGGAGTTGACTTGGGAGTGGCCCACGATGGCGATGCAGATAGGGCTATATTCATCGACTCTAAGGGAAGAGTGCAGTGGGGGGACAGGAGCGGAGCCCTACTGTCGTACTGGGCGTCAACTAAGGAGAGCGGGTTCCCTAGGAGAATATTCACGGCGGTGTCTAGTTCCGTCTTGGTGGAGGAGTTCCTCTCAAAGTTTAACATCGAGGTGAAGTGGACGAAGGTGGGTAGCGTGGACATAGCCCACGCCCTTATGGAGGAAAAGGGAATAGCCGGGTTCGAGGAGAACGGCGGTTTCATATTCCCTGTACACCAGTACGTCAGGGACGGAGCCATGAGCTTTGCCCTAATGTTGGAATACATGGCGAGCGAAAACGCTACCTCTGCCCAGCTCTTCGACTCCCTCCCCCAGTATTATCCTGTGAAGACAAAGGTAGAGATAAAGCCCTCCTCAGATGTACAGAGGATCTACAAGGAGCTTAAGGCCACCTACGGCAACAGGGGGGAAATCATAACCGTTGATGGCGTAAAAATAGTGACAAAGGACTACTGGTTCCTAGTTAGGAAAAGCGGTACAGAGCCAATAATAAGGATAATGATTGAGGCAAAGGATCAAAATCTGGCAAGCTCTTTAGCCTCAGAGTTAGTTAAGTTTGTGGGGAGTTTAACTTGAAGTACAGGCTAATAGACCTTTTGGCGTGTCCCATGTGCAAGAAGTTTCCTTTAGAGCTATACGTCTTCGAGGTCAGGGAGGTTCAGAGGAGCACTGACGAAAAAAAGCCCCTCTGCGAGCTTTACTGCGCTTACAAGGGAAGTTATATAAAGGAGCTACAGCAACCTCCGCCATGCGACGAGTGCTTCAGGAAGGAGATCGTGGAGGGACTCCTTTTCTGCACCTCTTGTAAGAGGTGGTATCCAATAATAGACGAGATACCGAGGATGTTGCCCGACAACCTAAGGAAGAAAGAGGAGGACTTGAGGTTCCTCGAGAAAAACAGAACTAGGATCCCCAAGGAAGTTCTGGAAAGTGGTTTGCCAGTGAACATGAAAAGTTAAAATGAGCTTATTAATAGGTTTGCCAATAGTATATTTGGTGTAACTCGATGGAAAGTTCCTTTATATCTAACTTAGACGAGTGGATAAAGATGCAGAAGAACTTGCTGGCGACGCTTAAGGACATGGAAAAGCAGGACAAGGATTTGGATAGGCTTGACTTGATCCTTGAATCGAGGGTAGCGTTTCAGCACATGATGAGGACGATAAAGGCCTTTGACCAGTGGCTTCAAGACCCCATGGTCATAAGGCACATGCCTAAAGAGATGTTGGAGGACGTAAAGAGGACAAGCTGGCAGATACTGAGGGAGCTGTTGGAACTGGACATTAGGCACACCTCTGAGGCAAAGGAACTAATAACTAAGCTGGGCAAGGAAGGAAAGTTAGATCCACTAATATGGAGTAGACCACTCTTCGAAGAACAGCAGACGCAGAGTAGTAGAAGAGGTACCTTCACGACAATGTGAAGTGAAAGGAAAAAGGAATTTCAAAAACTTTTACCTTCTTCTACTTCTTCTTTCAGACCTTAGCTTTAACGAGTACTCCTCGTCTATGGCTACGACCTTGTTTTTAAGCTCATTGAGGGCTTGAGTAAAGGAGTTCTTGAAAGCGTCGTCAATTAGCAACATATTTCTCTCCAACGTCTCTTCTCCGCTCATGGTTAGCTTTAGTTTCTTGTTACCAGGGTCGTTCTCTATGAGACCTAGGTAGAGGAGCGACGTAATATCGTCCTTTAACTGTTGGCTTACAACATTGCCCCCTATTACGCTAAAGGGGTAGCCCATATCGAAACCCTTGTCCTTAGCCTCGTAGAGAAACTGCGTTAAAGCTTTCTCGGATACCGAGTTTAAGGTCTTAATAATATAGAGTAATTGTAATTTTCTCTTGTCCTCCTTAACTACTGAAGGATTTATCACTTGACGGGTGACTACTTTAAGGTCCTTGGACTTAGAAGTCTGAGATGGTTGTGACAATCTATTCCCCTCTACCTATTTTGTATTACCCCTTATTATATTAACTATTTCCTTTGTCGCTGAGTAGGGGTCTTTGCTCTTGGTTATTGCCCCACCTACAACGTAGATGCTGATAGGTATATCAAGCAAGTCCCTTATAGCGTTCCCGTTTAACCCACCAGCAACAGACACAGCGGTGAACTTGGAGATTTCCCTTATCTCCTCTTTCAGTGCGGCTACAGTTATCCCGCGTTTCTTCTGGACGTCTAGTCCCACGTGGAGGCCTATTATGTCCACTCCTAGCTCCTTAAGCTCCTTTGCCCTGGTTACCACGTCCTTCACGTTTATTAGGTCAGCTTGGACTAGTACGTCCAGTTCCCTTGCCTTCTTTACTGCCGATTCAATGGTAGAGTCGTCCATTATACCTAGGACAGTCATGATGCTAGCGCCTCCCAGTTTAGCTATTTGTACTTCCACGTCCCCCGCGTCCGCCGTTTTCGTATCTGCCAATACTGCTCTACCTCTTGACACTTCCAAGATCCTCCTAATTCCCCCTATACCGGAGGACTTTAACAGCGGAGTCCCAACCTCTACTATGTCCACACCCGCCTCCACCGACTTTTCAGCCACCTTAACGGCCTCCTCTAGGTCGATGAAGTCAAGGGCTACTTGAAGGTGCTTTCTTTGCTTGAGGCTTTGAAGAATATTTTCCTTGATCATATCGATTACTCAGCGGTTTGAGTAATAATAAGCTAAGCTACAAAAGAGTTTTTATTTTAGAAAGTTGAAAAGGCGTTACTGTGATTGCTAGGGATGGCTAAGTATGTGATAGTGACGGGAGGAGTGCTGTCAAGCGTAGGAAAGGGCACAGTGGCAGCTTCCGTAGGGCTTCTTTTAAAGAACATGGGATACAAGGTAACTGCGGTAAAAGTAGACCCCTACATAAACGTAGACGCAGGTACGATGAATCCATACATGCACGGAGAGGTGTTCGTGACAGAGGACGGAGCCGAAACTGACCTCGACCTAGGACACTACGAGAGATTTTTGGACATAAACATGACTAAGCACAACAACATTACCGCCGGGAAGGTCTACTTTAACGTCGTAAAGAAGGAAAGGCAAGGGAAGTACCTAGGGCAAACAGTGCAGATAATCCCACACGTGACTGACGAGATAAAGTCCATGATTAGGGAGGCGGGAAAGCTAGAGAACGCCGACATAGTGATAATCGAGATAGGCGGTACCGTAGGTGATATAGAGAGTTTGCCTTTCCTAGAGGCAGTAAGGCAATTGAGGCTTGAGGAAGAGGAGAACAACGTAGTGTTCGTACACGTGGCGCTTGTTGAGTACCTTAACGTTACAGGCGAGCTAAAAACGAAGCCCCTCCAGCATAGCGTCCAGGAGCTCAGGCGGATTGGGATACAGCCCGACATCATCATCGCGAGGTCGACAGTCCGTTTAGACGAGGAGACCAAGAAAAAGATAGCCCTTTTCACTAACGTTAGGTACGACTACATCTTCTCTAGCTACGACGTTTCAACCGCCTACGAAGTACCGTTAATCTTGAACGAGCAAGGTTTAGCCCAAAAGCTTTCTGAGAAACTCAAGCTAAACGACGTAACACCAAACCTCGAGAGCTGGAAGAAGTTTGTCGAATCATTAAAGGACGGAGATAAGAAGGTTAAGATAGCTCTGGTAGGCAAGTACACAAGGCTTAAGGACAGTTACTTGAGCATTAAGGAGGCGATACTCCACGCTTCTGCCTCTTTGGGCGTAAAGCCCGAGCTGGTTTGGATAGAGTCAACGGACCTAGAGAACAACGTCAACCTTGACCAAATCTTAGGGAAGGTGAACGGTATCATTGTGTTGCCCGGCTTCGGTAGCAGGGGAGTGGAAGGTAAAATAAGGGCAATAAACTACGCTAGGACCCACGACATACCCTACTTGGGCATATGTTATGGGTTGCAGTTGGCAGTTGTGGAATTTGCGCGGAACGTCTTGAAACTGGAAGGAGCTCACACAACCGAAGTTGACCCCTCTACTCCTCATCCTGTAGTAACCCTTCTTGACGAGCAGAAGAGGGTCACGCAGTACGGGGGTACTATGAGGTTGGGCTCCCAGAAGATTATCCTAAAGTCAGGGACGATAGCGTATTCCCTTTACGGAAGGGGCGAGGTGTACGAGAGGCATAGGCACAGGTACGAGGTTAACCCGCAGTACGTGGACAAGTTCCAGGAGGCAGGACTTGTTGTATCTGGAGTGAGTGAGAACGGACTGGTGGAAATGATAGAGCTCAAAAACCATAGGTTCTTCGTAGCAACGCAGGCACACCCTGAGTTTAAGAGCAGGCCCCTAAATCCATCGCCCCTGTTCGTGGGGTTCTTGAAAGCTACCCTAAGTGCTTGACTTGAGGTTAATTATTATCTTATCATATTTGTTTTTTACCATTTTCTTAATACCTTTTACTCCATTTGAGTACTCTACTTCGATTAAGCCTGCGCTCTCCAAAAGGGCCAGTTGACTGCTCACGTTTCCCTTAGTCATCTGCAGTTCCTCGCTCAGCTCGGTTACACTCTTTGGCGATTCCGCAACTATTTTCAAGATATTTATCCTGGTCATTGAGGACAAGGCATCGGCGATCCTCATTATTTCCTCAGGGTCTTCCAAGACTAGGTCCATGTGGAAGAGCTTGCCTCGTATCATTCAAAAGGATTTGCACACATTGTGCGTCATTCTTTTATAGTGGTTATATGAAGTAGTAAGAAGAGGAGAGAAATTTTGCAGACTAAAGTAGAGAATCCCTTAAAGAATTTGAGGTCTGCAGTTAATAAAATTGTACTCGTGAAGCTTAAGGACGGCTCTGAGTACATTGGAAGGCTAGAGCAGACCGATGGTACCATGAACCTAGTACTTAGGGACTGCACAGAGATGGTCGAGGGTTCCAGCGACCCAGTCGCGAAGTACGGGAGAGTTCTCATAAGGGGGAGCAATATTCTGTTTGTCAGCGTCGACTACGAAAGCATAATGGACAGGGAGAAGTAAGCTTTTTTAAAAAGACGTAGGTAGTTGAGTTACTATGAAAAACATAAACATTCAGCCTGCCAGAATCGCAAATATGGACAACCTTGAAGTGGAGCTGGTAGAGAGAAAGGGAGTAGGACATCCTGATTACATAGCCGACTCCGCCTCCGAGGAAGCCAGTAGGAAGCTTTCGCTCTACTACCTTAAGGAGTTCAACACTATACTACATCACAACTTGGACAAGACCCTGGTTGTTGGAGGTCAAGCTAGCCCTACATTCAAAGGAGGAGAAGTCCTTCACCCGATATACGTTATAGTTGCTGGTAGGGCTACTACTGAAGTTAAGACTGAAAAGGGAGTGGAGAACGTACCTGTTGGGACTATAATATTGGACGCAGTAAAGGAGTGGATAAGGAACAACTTTAGGTATCTCGACGCTGACAAGCACGTGATTGTGGACTACAAAATAGGAAAAGGTTCCGCTGACTTAGTTGGCATCTTCGAGAAGAGCAAGACCAAACCATTGTCCAACGATACAAGCTTTGGGGTAGGCTTCGCCCCCTACTCTACCCTCGAGAACTTGGTTTTTCAGACGGAGAGGTTCCTCAACTCAAAGGGGCTAAAGTTAGAACTACCAGAGGTAGGTGAAGACGTAAAAGTAATGGGGCTCAGGAGAGGGAAGGAGATCTACTTGACTATAGCTATGGCTACAATAAGTCAGCTCATTGACGATGCTCAGCACTACTTATCAGTAAAGGAACAAGTGAAGGAGAAAGTGCTGGACTTGGCCAAGAAACTGGCTCCGGACTTCGACGTTAAGGTGTTTGTGAACACAGGAGACAAACCAGAGAACGGTATTTACTACCTCACCGTCACTGGAACCTCCGCAGAGCACGGAGATGACGGTATGACGGGCAGGGGTAATAGGGGTGTTGGGCTAATAACTCCCATGAGGCCTATGTCGTTGGAGGCAACTGCTGGTAAGAACCCAGTGAACCACGTCGGAAAAATATACAACGTGCTGGCAAACTTAATAGCTAAGAAAGTGGTCGAGGAGACCCACGTGCTAAACGCTCAAGTGGAAGTTCTAGGTCAGATAGGCAGACCCATTGACGATCCGTTAATAGTTAACGTAGAGGTCAATCCAGGCAACGAGAGGATAAGCGATGACTTGAAGAACGAGATCAACGGCGTAGTGGAGGAATACCTCAATTCGATGCAAAAAATAACTGAGCTAATTCTAGACGGAAAAGTTATGCTCTTTTAATCTAGAAAGCCTATATTTCTCGATTAACCTCTTTACGTCATCCACTTTAATATCCTGGTTTAACTCCTTCTCCCTCTGCAAGACCTTCAAGTCTTGTATTAACTTAGGATCCACTACGGCTAGGTCGGCATCTACGTAAAGGGCCAACTCCTCGTTTACCTCTTCACCTAGTGCAAAGAGCTTTCCGTTATTAACGTAAAGTAGCGGAGAGTCCTTTGAAACGACAGCTAGTTTTCCCCTAAGTAAATCGGATATGAGCGTGTTGTATCTTTCGATCTTCTCCTTTATTTTCAGGTTCTCTTCTTGAAGTTGAAGTATGGCCTTGTTCTTTTGCTCTATTATGTTGTTGAGCTCGTAAATTTTCCTGTCCTTCTGCACTTCTGTGTTGTACTGTAGTCTAATCTCCTCAATCTTCTTCTCTAGTTCCTCCTTCTCCTTAAAGAGATTTTTGAGGATAGCCCTTAGCCTATTGTTCTCGTGTTTTAAGAACGTCAACTCGTCGTCGATGTTTTTCAACGGTTTTTGTTGAGCGGTTGAGGTGATTACTAGCTTAGGCTGTTCCTTACCCTCCAGTTTCTTCTCGATTTCTCTTTCTATACACTCCGCAAGTGTACTTCCACTTATTATACATCTAAACACCACGTTTTCGTCAATGTCAATGTCGAACCTTCTTATCAAGCTCTCGCTTTGCCTTATCTTCTTCTCCACTTCGTTATACGCTTTTAAAGCAGCGGCCAGCGCGTCCCTAATGTGGGGATTCGTTATCTTAAGCCCAAATCTCTCGCAGTACTGGTTTAACATTTCCTGCTTCTCGTCAACGCTCAAGGATTTTTCTGGAACGTAGATCTTTGAGTTAAGGGCACCGGCGAGCCTCTTCACCGTGTCGGGCAAAGGATTAACGTCAGTAGACAATATAACTGGGACTCCCTTCTCTCTAACTAAAGATATTATGTCGTCCCTATCTATACCTCTTCTGCTTTCAAGAAGTACTGGTTTTCCGTAGAAGTCTATTGCCGCTATCCCCACTTCTATCCCAGGGTCTATGCCTATGATTAGCGGCTTTGATGCCTCCTTCTTGTCGGCGAATTCAATTTTAGTCTTATACACTGGTCTTATTTCAAGATTTACGTCGTGTCCCCTCATTTTCTTAACTATCCCGTATAGGCTCTCCCTGGAAGCGTAAACAACGAACACAGCCCCCTCCATGCCTGCCTTAGTTTTCTTTACGATGACGTCGTAGTCAAAGCCGTTCTTGTCTAAGGCCTCCTTTACTTGTTTAAAGACCCTTAGCACAAGACCTCTCAGATGTCTTTTATACCTGTTAGAGCTCATACCTCCTGGTCCAGATCTTCTGCCCTTTGATATAATGATCTTGGTCTTGTTCTCTATTAGTTTAATTTTAGTGCCAGCTCCCTTAGATGCAAGAAGGGCGGCTAGATACGCAGTACGCAGAGGATTTGGTTTGCCTTGCACCTCAACGCCGTAGAGTTTAGCTACCTCCCTTATGTCCTTGAACTCCCCATTCAGGTAAGTTACTTGGACTACCTCAACGCTCTCCGGAAAGAGGCTAAGTACCTTTACTACTTCCCTATCGCTGCTCCCTAACTCGTAGACGTTGTCTGTTGCAATAACTGAAATTTCCTGTTCCCACGCTATCCTTATAACCCTGCTTAGGTGAACGTTCTCCATTTTCTGAATGACGTTACCCACTTCGTCCATTACTACAATAGAGTACCTAGGCTGTGAAGCTGAAAGAGGACTATTCCTAGGCTCAATGTCTATGCCCAGGAATTTCCTCATGGCCCACCACTTACGTACTCTATAGCTTGGTCTAGGTCGTACTCGATCCTGTACTTCTTCCTGAAGAAGTCAAGAATATTTAGCAAGTCCCTTCTTAGAAGTTCGTTGTTATGTCTTTGCCACTGTGGCCAATCAATCACATACGGTTTCTCTGAGTTGTCAACAATTACGTTGTAAGGGCTAAGATCACCGTGTACCAACCCATCACAGTAGTTAAAGGCTATCCTAATCGTACCTAGAATAACGTCGAGGACCTCCTTTGGCGAACTTAGATTAGCGTATATTAACTTGTTTCCTTCAACGAATTCGCTGGCTACTCCATTGTAAGCGAGTCCCAGGGGCCTCGGTACAGATCCCATGTTTTTATTGACGCATTCTAACGCCTCGTATTCTCTCTTGGCGTTGTCGAGCGTGACTGAGACCCAGTTCTTCCTCTCGGTGTATCCACGGAGTTTACGTGCGTTTCTGTAACTTGTCCTCCCAACCCTGTGGAACTTCACTACAATTACGTTGTAATTGAAGTCGTAGCCATAATATACTATACTTTCCTTTCCCTCGCCTATTACGTCTCCGAGGGACTTTACGACGCCTTTAGCGTAAAGACTTTTTGTAGCCACTACGTCAATCCCTGAGAAGCTCAACCTATAGGATATCTCTCCTTTTATTCTCTCTCTGGAGATTAACCTTAGTCCCTCCAACTTTACTAACGCCACGTCCAACTCTTTGCTAGTAAAACCAAGCCTGTCCTTGATCACCGATTTTGGTACGTACTCGTAAAGGTCTCTTAGCTCTATCAAGGTCTTGAGAATAGCGTAATCAGAAGACGATACTAAAGAAGTCTTCTCTGCTAAACTGGCTAAAGGCATAATTTCTAAAATATTAATGGGAAATTGGGTTATTATTGTTTGTTGAAGCGGTGTTTTTTACCTCGACCTTCTTTATCTCGCTCCTTCCAGGCATAAGCTTAGTAATCTCGTTGGCAATTACCTTTGCAGGTAACTCGAGTTTCTTGGAAAAATCTCTGGCTATCTTTTCTGCAACTTTGCCAGGGTCTGTTCCTCCTGGGGCAATAACTACGTAAGCGTCGCATTTTTCTGAGATTGTGTCCACAGGCCCAGCCTCCACTCTGACCTCGTTCTCACCCTTGCATACGCCTACAGCTAGCTCGAGTTTTACGTTGTTGACGAAGTTCTTTTTACCGTAAATCATGAACGAACCCTTGGGCAAGTACTCTCCTGCAGGCGGAGACTTGGAAACTTGACTTCCATAGACCCAGAAGACGTCCACAGAACCTAGCCCAACTTTCCATGCCTTTGAGTAACACGCTGCTATAACTGCCGCGTCCCTCATGTCTTCCTCTTGTATACCCTCAGGGTCCTTTATTACGGTGGCTGCTGCACCTTGTATGTTAGCGTGGAGGAATATGTCCCTCTCTCCTAGTAGCTTTCTCACAATGCTTTCGTTTTGGTCCTGGTCCTTTCCCGCTATCACCAGGTACCCGTGCCTAGTGAATGACCATCTGTACTTCTCGTACCACTCCTTTTTCCTAAACGATATTGCAGACTCCCGGTTCTTTTCCTCTATTTCAGCGCTTAAGCTCTGGAGTTTCTTCTTTAGCTCCTCAAGCGTTTCTTCCGCCCTTTTAGCCTTTTGCGAGTATTCCTTCGCTTCGTCGAAGTACTTTGAGGCGTTTTTCATTGCAGATAGCTTGGGGTCTATTTCCACCTCGTAACCGTCTAGCTTCAATGTAAACTTCTTGGCGTTCCTCTTTATTTCGTCCTCTACCAGCTGGTAATTACTCACTATAAGTCTTCCAATAGTCCTCAACTTTTCCTCTTCCTTCTTGTACTCGTCTATGGTGGAGAGCAATTGGTTAATAGAGCTCTCTAGCCTTTTCTTTTCCTCCTCGATTTTCTCTGACTTTCTCTTCACAGCCTCTACTTTTTCCAGTTTGGTGAAGTACTCGTCGAGTGCGTCGTTAAATGACTTTGCCTCCACGCAGTTCTCAAACCTTATTGGCATGACGTTATTCTCGCTGTAACACGGTGTAACGTGACCGTTCTTAAGCTGGTCCTCAAACTCCTTAAGCTTCCTCTTAGCCTCTTCTAGCTCACTTAAGCTGTTGGCTCGGATTCCCAAGTAACTTATGATATCCTGTGGAGCTCCTAGTACCCTACTCAAGTTCCCCTTCTGTAAGTTTTTTTCTATTTCCTTGACGTCCATTGTAGGTTTTGGAGGCGCAGAGTACTGGTGCCCTGGTCTTATCGTCCTGTCCTTAAATTCCCTGTACTCGGTCGAAAACAAAACCTTGTTCTGCTGGTCAGCGACGACTAACAGACCCCTGGGCAGTAGCTCGACGTAAATTGAGTTACCGTTACTTAAATCAATCCTCAGTATTCTCTCGTCGTTTACAATACTTACGCTCCTTATAGAAGCGTCCCTAACGTGCTCCCTCAATATCCTTGCCTTCGTGTCCAACGTCTTTTCCCTTTCATACTTGGTGAAGTGAATTCTCCTCCCTGGCTCAATTATCAGTTCCTTGATCCCTTGTGGACAGTGCAGTTTAAAGACAAAGACGTTGGGAATAACAGTAGAGTAAACGTTGTCAATTCTGCAGTTAACTAAGTTAGAGTTTTCACTTATCCACGCCACGAGGTCGTAGTAGCTCATAGAGGTCTTCGTTGCAAACTTTAAAGACATCTTCCCTTACACACATGATATGGATATCGAAGATAAAATATTGCTTTTGAGAGGTGTATTGGGGGTTGTTGCAGGTGCTATATCGAGCTTTGTGGGCTCGATTGTCTCAGCCGGCGTCGTGGCCCTAATAGGTTATGTACTGTCCGTGCTCGTAGTCTACGTTATGTTTAAGCACGGGAAGAAGTGGCTGTTGTTCGGAAAGGGAACACTGACGTACGTTGTTGCTTGGTTTTTAATACTGGTCTTGGTATATAATATCCTAGTTTGACACATGCAGACTCAAAAGTTCATTGTAGACGCCATGCTCGGAAAGTTGGCGCGGTGGCTCAGGATTCTAGGCTACGATACCCTTTACGACAGTAGCTACGAGGACTGGAAGATAATTAAGACTGCTGAAGAGCAAAAAAGGATAATAGTCACTAGGGATAGGGGACTGTGCAATAGGGCTAGGAAAAAGGGGCTCGAGTGTTTTATGGTTAACCCGGACTACGACATTGTGAATACGCTAGCTCAATTGGCGAAGAAGTACAGGATAGACCTCCACGTAAACGTGGACGCAACTAGGTGTTCCGAATGTAACGGCATATTGTTGAAGGTTGGGGAAAACAAGTGGCAGTGTTCTAGGTGTAAGAAGGTTTACTGGAAGGGGAGACATTGGAGGACTATTGAGGAGATTCTTATTAAGGCACAGAGCAGAGTAGAAAGTAATGAAGGATCTAGTGACAATAGAGGAACTAAACCTAGAGGAAGGGAAAAAGCTAGTAAGGATAGCCAGACTAGCGATAATGTCGAAGCTGAAGTTAATAGACAAGTCTGAAGACATCTCAGATGAAATTCTGAATAAGAAGGGCTTGGCTTTTGTAACTCTAGAGACTAAGAGGGGAAACACCTACTCTCTTAGGGGTTGTATAGGGTACATAGAGGCTGTAGCTCCATTAAAGGACATAGTGTATAACGCTGCAATTGCCGCTGCGTTCTCGGACCCTAGATTTCCGCCCCTTAGAAGGGAGGAGTTTCAGGATGTGATAATAGAGGTCACGGTTTTGACAAAGCCAGAAGTGGTTGACGTGCCTAAAACGGAATTACCTAAGGTTATCAAGGTTGGCGAAGACGGGCTTATAGTGGAGAAAGGTATCCTCTACAGCGGGTTACTCCTGCCTCAAGTCCCTATGGAGTACTGCTGGGACTCTGAGACTTTCCTTGCTGAGACGTGTATAAAGGCGGGACTTAGTCCAGACTGTTGGCTTTACGAAGATGTTAAGGTTAAGAGGTTCAAGGGTATAATATTCAGGGAAATAGAACCGGACAACGTGATAATGATCAAGCCCTCAGAAGTCAAGTGCAAGAGACTAGGGGAGGAATGAAAGTGCAAGGTCTTTATCATATATAACTTTTTAGGTTACAAAGATAAAGTATTGGGAGTGAATTCCATGTCAGAAGAGGAATATGCAGAGTTATTCACGCCAGAAGTTGAAAGTGCTTTGCAGGATGCCCTTAAAGACATGAAAGGTCCCGTAGACGTGTATGTATTTATAGACTCTTCGGACAGGAACTGTAATTACTGCGAGGTAACGAGAAAGTTCCTCGATTTTGTGAGCAAAGCTGCACCTAAAGACGAGAGCGGGTCTAGTTTACTAAAGGTCCACGTTGTGGACAGGGCGAAGGAGAGCGATAAAGCTCTGTTCTCGGAATTTAACGTATCTAGGGTTCCGACAGTAGCGTTCTACAAGGGGTATATCAGGTGGACCGGAGCTCCACTAGGCGAGGAGATAAGGGCGCTAGTGGAAACTATAGTGAGGCTCTCGCAAGGAGAAAGCGGTCTAAGTTCAGAGACCGTCAACGCGATAAAGGAAAAACTAAACGGACAAGTAAAGGTCGAGGTAGTGGTGACTCCATCTTGTCCATATTGTCCTTACGCAGCTCTGCTATCTCACATGGTAGCTTATGAGGCCTGTAAGGCAGGTAAATGCAACATCATATCTGACGTAGTTGAGGCATACGAGAACCAGGATATAGCCGAGAAGTACCAAGTAATGTCTGTCCCAACCCTTGCTGTGAACGAGTCAGTGGAGTTCATAGGAGTACCAAACGAGGAAAACTTCATTGATACCCTAGTCCAAAAACAGAAGTAATACCCAAGCCCTGTTTTTCATTAAGTTTATAACGAATAGGGTTCAAGTTTTAAGGATAATGAAGACCATTATAATTAAACTCACAGACGAGGAATATGCAAAGCTCGAGGAGGAGGCAAGAAGGGAGGGCTACGTTCTGTTAACGGAGTACGTGAGGTCTAAGTTACTCTCGAGCTCTGCTTTAGCCCCTTCAAGTTCTTCACGGGTCGAGAGCGTCAATTATGAAGAAATGCTGCGAAAAATAGAAAGGAAAGTACAAGACATGATCAACCCGTTTACTTCTCAAATTGAGGATCTTAAGAAAAGGCTTGCAGACCTCCAGGAGAGGGTTGATTCCTTCGAAGAGAAGAGCCCCAAACCTAAGGAGCTCCAACCAAAGGAGAAATCGCAGAGACCGCCTACTGCTCAGGAGAAAAAGACTGCCCTAGATATCCTGTCGGAGCAAGGGGTCATCTTCGAAAGCGAGCTAAAGCTGAAGGATCCGGATAGGTTCTTTGAAAAACTGGAAAGGGAAGGAGCAAAGATCATAGTCACAGAGAAGGAGAGGATAGCAGTCGACCCTAACTTCTATAATAGCTTCGTAGACAAACTCTCGAAGTTATCGGCACAAGACGACGAAACTGCGAAGCAACAGCTAGGCAAGAGGGAGTTTAAGATGTTCCAGAAGCTAAAGGAAGCTGCGTACATATACTTTGATAGCTCCTCGAAGTCTTGGAAGTTCGTGCAGTAGTGCTTAACCTATGAACTTAGGTAAGGTCACCCCCCTTTGACCTTGGTACTTCCCCTTATATGGGTTCTCAACTGGGGTCAAGGTCTTAGCGAAAATTAAGTGGATGAACCTAGTACCCGCCTTGACCTTCACGGGGAAGGAGCTCCCTATGACCTCTATTGTTACCTGGCCCTCAAAACCCGCGTCGACAATTGTAGGGGGCACCATTAACCCCAGCCTGGCGAAGGAAGACCTTATGTTGACGAAGGCCATTATGTCGTTGGGCAACTTCACGTACTCCTTAGTCGTCAGGAGGACGTGTTCCTGCGGGTATATTACGAACTCGCTACCGTTTTCGATGTCGTAAAAGTCGCTTAAGTCTTCCCCCACTGTGTACACCCTGTCCGTCTTCTTGAACCTCGCTATCTGCTCACCTACTCTCAGGTCAACGCCGTTCTCCCTCACTGTGTCGTCGCTTATTGGCTCAATGAGTATCCACTTTTTCTCAAGGTAGTATTTTAGATCTCTGTCTCCAAGTATCATGTCTAAACAAACATTTTCTCCCGTTTACTTAAAGACATTGTGGGTTAATATTCCAGGGTCAGTGTAACTCTGACAAGTCACCAACTCCTATTGCCTTTATTCATCATCAAACGTTAATAACGCTGACATGAAGATAATAATTTATGGAGTTTAAAATTATAGCTGAGTACTTCGACCGTCTCGAGAAGATAAGCTCAAGGATTCAGCTTACCTCTATTTTAGCTGATCTCTTTAAGCAGACAGATAAGAGCGTCATAGACAAAATAGTCTACCTAATTCAAGGCAAATTGTGGCCAGACTTCTCTGGTCAACCTGAGATAGGAATAGGCGAGAAATTCCTAATAAAGGCCATCTCCATTGCCACTGGAGTTAAGGAGGATGAAGTCGATAGCCTATTTAAAAAGTTGGGAGACCTAGGACAGGTGGCCTTTGAGCTAAAAAAGAAGTCTCAATCATCGAGCATACTCTCGTTTCTGGGAGCCCAGAGTGCTCAAGGCCTTACCGTGGAGGAGACTTACGAAAACTTGGTGAAGATAGCTACTGCTCAGGGAGAAGGGAGCAGGGACATAAAGATAAGGCTCCTCGCGGGCCTACTGAAGAAGGCCACCCCAGTTGAGGCGAAGTACCTCGTCAGGTTCGTAGACGGTAGGTTAAGGGTGGGTATAGGCGACGCGACCATTCTAGACGCACTTGCAATAACGTTCGGGGGAGGAGAGGCTGATAGGAACATAGTGGAGAGGGCATACAACCTCAGGGCAGACCTAGGAAATATAGCGAGAGTACTAGTGGAAAGGGGCATAGAGGCAATAAAGTCCATGAAGCCCATGCCGGGTATTCCAATTAGGCCAATGTTAGCTGAGAGGCTTTCCGATCCTGCAGAGATGCTGAAAAAGGTAAACGGAGTTGCCTTAGTGGATTACAAGTACGACGGGGAGAGGGCTCAAATACACAAGGCCGGGGACAAAGTCTACATATTCTCGAGAAGGCTCGAGAATATAACAAACCAGTACCCGGACGTAATAGAGTACGTGACTAACTACGTGAAGGGCAACGAGTTCATAATAGAGGGAGAGATAGTCCCCGTTGACCCAGAAAGCGGTGAGATGAGGCCGTTCCAGGAGCTCATGCACAGGAAGAGGAAGACGGATATCCACGAGGCAATAAAGGAGTACCCAGTAAACGTCTTCCTGTTCGACCTTATGTATTATGAGGGAGAAGACTACACGACTAAGCCCCTTCTGGAGAGGAGGAGCAAGCTGGAGTCCATAATATCTGAAAACGATAAGGTACACATTGCGACGCATATTGTGGTCGACAGCGTGGAGAAGCTAAAGGAATTCTTCTTCCAGGCTATTTCAGAAGGAGCCGAGGGCGTTATGGTCAAGTCCATATCTAGCGATTCTAACTACCAGGCTGGATCGAGGGGATGGTTATGGATTAAGTTCAAGAGGGACTACCAGAGCGAGATGGCAGACACTGTTGACCTAGTGGTAGTAGGGGCGTTCTATGGAAAGGGTAAAAGAGGGGGAAAGTACAGTTCGCTATTAATGGCAGCCTACAACCCGGAGAAAGACGTGTTCGAGACTGTGTGTAAGGTGGCGTCTGGCTTTAGCGATGAGGAACTGGACGAGCTTCAGAAGAGGGTTGAGGAGCTCAAGAGGCAAGACAAACACCCAAGGGTTGACTCTAAAATGGTTCCAGACATCTGGGTGACGCCTTCTTTAGTTGCCGAGATAATAGGCGCAGAGATCACCATATCCCCGCAACACACGTGCTGTAGCGACAAGTACGAAAACGGAGGGCTCTCGATTAGGTTCCCAAGGTTTATAAGGTGGAGGCCAGACAAGAGCCCGGAAGACGCCACAACAAACCAGGAAATCTACGAGATGTACAACTCCCAGTTAAAGAAGATAACTGAGAAGAGTGGCGAGAGCATCTAATATAAAACGCCTTACGCCAATTTATTTTATGCACGTAAAAATCGAAGCCAATGGTGCCATAATAGTAGGGGAGAACTTTACAATTGACGGGCATTCAGAGAGGAACTTTAGGGTCGTGACACACTTTCATTCGGACCACATAGTTGACCTCTCTAAGAGCGTTAAGGAGTGCAACGGAGTCGTCGCAACTCCCCAGACCTTGGACGCGTTGGAGGTGCTTGGGCACAAGATACCGCAGAAGAAGAGGTTAGGCCTCAAGTACGACTTAAGGCTTCACGTAGAAGACGAGTCAGTAGTGCTTAAGCCAGCTGAACACATATTGGGCTCTGCCCAAGTTATGATAACCTTGAAGGACGGCACCACAGTGGCTTACACTGGGGACTTCAAGAATCCGGGGAAAGGGACGCCAATATTGAACCCCGACATTCTCGTAATTGACTCGACCTACGGTAGGCCGGAATTTAGGAGACCGTTCAAGGAGGAGGTGAACTCCCTCTTTCCGGACTACGTCAACGACGCCCTTGTCAGTGGACCTGTGAGGATATACGCCTATCATGGAAAGATCCAAGAGGTGATGAAGTTTCTCAGGAGGGCACAAGTAATAGCCCCTTTCGTTGCGGAGGGAAAAGTCTACGACTTAACTATGGTGGCCAAGAAATACGGAGAGGAGATAGGGGAGGTATTTAACAGGAACGACCCCCATGCCAGTGAGATCTTAAAGGAGGGCTGGTACGTTGAGTTTAAGCACTTTCATGAGTTTAGGAACAGGGAGAAAGGGTTCACAAATTTCGTGCTCACGGGCTGGCAGTTCGACAAGCCATTTAAGCGAATAGACAGCTCTTCAGTCTCCGTTGCCTTCAGCGATCACGGGGACTTCGAAGAGACGATATATTACGTAGACAACTCCTCCGCCAGTCTCGTCATAGTAGACGGAGGGAGAAAGGGGTACTCCAACGACCTCGCCAAATACATTAATGAGAGGCTTAAGAAAAAGGCGATAAGCATGCCCTAAATTACCATCTCCTCCCTCACAAGCCTGTTTTTCTGGAACCTGTCTGGGGAAAACACGTCGAAGAACCTGTTCCTTTTCCCGTCTGCTACGAGCTCCGCCATTAGTTTCCCGGAGAACGGGGAAAACATCATTCCATGTCCGCTGTAGCCTGCGTCCACGTATAGTCCTTCTGGCCAGTTTTCTGAAAAGCCCATTACGTGAGAGTGGTCCGGGGTCATCTCGTAATACCCGCTCCATCCCCTCATTATACCTATTCCCTCTGCACCCCTTATGAGACCTCTTACGATCCTAAGGAACTTTAGGGCTTCATCTAGGCTTACCGTAAAGGGGAGGTAACCTCTCTCACTGGTCGACTCCACCCCTCCAATGATCTCCCCCTTCAATGTCTGGGAGAAGTAGACGTCCTTGCCTAAGTCGATAACTAGTGGCTTTACTTTGTACTTTAAGTCCTCTGTAATGAATATCTGCTTCCTCTCAGGGTAAATCGGGAGGTCTGGTACTATTTGGGAGCTCCATGCCCCTGCCGTTATCACCACTTTGTCTCCTTCGATGAACCTCCCATCGCCAGTAGTCACTCCCTTTACCCTCCCCTCACCTACGACGCCCTTTACCTCTCCGTAGATCATCTTTACGTCTCTTCTTATTTCCTCGAAGTAGCTGTAGAGTATGTAGTCGTGGTGAAAGGCTCCATCCTGGGGCGCAAAGTAGCAATTGTCCTCTACCTTAAGGAAGTCGAATTCTCCGCATTCCGCGAATTTTCCTCCTACGCCTAAAGACGCCCAAAGCGAGTGGAGCTTTTTGAAGTAGTCAAGAAGCCTCTCGCTTAATATCCACAAGTACCCCGATCTGTATAGAAGGGCGTTATAGCGGAGTTCCTTAGCGGATCTCTCTAGGTACTTTATGGCCTCCAGAGCAAACTCTACGTTTTCCCTGCTGTAAAAATGGTATCTGAACCTTCCTGCATTCCTGCTACTCGACCCATAGCCTATCCTCTTCTTCTCGATGATTACAACGTCCTTTACGCCCATCTTGTGTAGATGATAAGCTAAGCTTAACCCGTGGCTTCCACCGCCAACTATTAGGATCATGGTTACCACATTGGGTAAAGTGGTGACCTAAACGTTATTAGCTCGTCGCTCCTCAAATAACTTCCTGCCAAGTACGTGCATATCTTTCCCTGGCAACTGCCCGTGGACAAGCCAGTCACCCTTTTCACTTCTTCGACGCTTTTGTATCCCCGAAGGCGGGCTTTTTCTAAGTCGTGAAAGGTAACGTCCTCGCACTCGCAAACGTAGCCTCCACGGCTAAACAAATATGGGGAATCCCTGCTTTCCCAAGCCCCCGAGTAAAAGTTAAGCAAGTGCGTTTCCCTCTCCTTTAGCTCCGACTTAAGTTGGTCTAGGTATCTGTCATCTAAGAGCACCTTTGAGCTCAAGAAGGAGACTTCGTAGTCCGAAATTCCCCTGCTTCCCCCGGACACCGCGATCTCGTGGCCTGCTGACCCAGCGTAGTCGTGCTCCGGCAGGTAGACGTGAGAGAAAGGGTAAAACTTGTACCTTACGCCAAGGTTACTCATCAGCTCAATCCTTGGTTGTTTTATCACCGCAAATACTACGGCGTCCACTTCCTCGTTTATCCCGTTAGAGTAGACAACTAGCTTCTTCCCTTTTCTCTTTAATTGAAGAGTGTCGACCTGGATCACCTCTACTCCCATTTCCTTGGCCCTTTCTCTCCAGTACTTGGAAAAGCTCTCTATCCCCCTCTTGACCAAGACCTTTCCTCCAGAAACCATCGCGGTTCTTAACGCGTCGTCTGAGGAGCCCACGACTACTACTCTTTTAAGCTTACTCCTGAGCCTCAAGTAAAGGTTTCTGGAAATAACGCCGGGAAGGTCATTACCATTGAATATCGGTGGAATATACCTTCCACCATTGGATATAATTACCCTCTTGGCGTTCACTACGAGGAGTTTGTTGCCCGTCTTTACGACTATTCCTTCCTCAAATCTCCCCAGAACTACTCCTCTAATTACCTTCTCCTCGGAGCTTTTTGCTATTTCCTTTAACTTCTTGACGAGAGAGCTGTCAGCTAGGGGGTCAAAGAACACTTGGTCGTTGAGGTCCGTGGCCACAACTATTGAGTTACTCAGTCCTTCAAGAGCGGAAAGCCCTGAGACCCCTCCCCCTATTATTAACGTATCCAAGGAGATTTTTTCAACTATGCTCTCTCCTACTGGAGCGTAGTGGGAAGGAAGATTAAGGAGGCCTGGAACGAACTTGAGCAGGAAAGGAGCCTTTTTTAGAATTCCACTATGGATCAAGTCATTACTGAACGGAAAGTAAAGCGAGGAGAAGCCCCACTCGAGGTTCTCACAAGCGCTCCTCCTTTTTCCCCCTTCAACAACCTCAGTGTAAGGCAGGCCGTATTCGCAGTCCTTTGGGGACCTACACCGCCTATGCCTCTTACTCCTTATACATGTCATCTTAAGGCTTCAATGATAGGTTTGCCGTCTAGCTTATTATAATTTACATCAAAAAGCCTCAAGATAGTAGGTACAATGTCTACGATCTTCGCGTTAACCTTCTTACCCCTTGCTATTCCCTTTCCGTATAGTATGACTACGCCGTACATGTCGTCCTTCCTGTAGTAACCGTGGTCTCCGCTGGCGTTCTTGTATGGGACTACGTCTTCTATTTCCTTATCCTTCTCAACGTTTGAGCTCATGGCGTAGTAGCTAGCCACTGTTAATTCTATGTCCCCCTCCCTATCGTCGGCGGGGACTTGTTTCTCGTATATCATAGGGAATATCTTCTCATTGGTTACTGGATCTACGTAGTTCTCGAGGTTTCTAACTATGTAATTTATGAGCTTTGGGAACTCTTCCCTGCTCACTATCCCTAGTTCTTCCCTGTCCCTTAAGTTAACCCTTATGATCCCTCCACCAGCGTAATAAGCCTTGGTCTTTCTCCAGTCTATCCTGCCGTTGGACACCTTAAGAACGTTAATCCTTTCCAAGATCTTGTTCACGTAGACCCTCTTTTTAACCTTCTCGATCCCGTGATCGGAAGCGACTATCATGACGTCGGGGAGGTCTATCAAGGATTTAACGAACTTCCCAGCATGCTTATACGCTTGGTAGACGTAATCAAAGGCTTTACCGTTGTCTATTCCATAGAAAAGGTGCTGAAAGTTGTCGACTGTGGGCAAATACGTTATTGCAAAGTCCCACTCAACTCGTCGGAGAAGGAAATTGGAGTAGTCGAAGAAGAAATTGTAGGAGAGCTCAGCGGTCTTCAAGTACTCCTCTAAAGTTATGGCTCCCTTGCTCAGCGACCTGTAGTCTCCGTCAAGCAACATGCCCGTCCTCTTAGACACCTTTTCCCATACCTCCTGCAGGAGATCGTCCCTGTTCCCCCACTTTGTTAAGAAACTAGGTGGCGTCACATATACGTCGTTCTCCCTAAAGTGGAAGAACGATAGTCCCTTGAAGCTCTTCTCGTTACATAAAGCGGAGAACTCTGTTGGACCCACCCACTCACCTTGCTTCCCCTTCACTTCTGTCTTGCCCTCAGAAGTGTCAATGGTTACCTTAAACTCCTCCCCCTCTTTCTCCACTTTCCACTTTCCTCCTAGAACTTCGCTCTCTCCTGTTTTGAGGAGAAATCCTTCACTGCACTTTCCAAGCTTTGACTTGTATGGGTCAAAGAGCACAGTGTTCTGGTTCTTCCATTTGTCGGGCAATGCTTGTGGAGAGGAGGTGACTAGAGTCTTAAGTCCCCTCTTGGAAAGGATGTTCCATATAGGCTCCGCGATTAACGTGTTGCTGTTGTAGGCGGTTAGGGGACTAGAGATCTTTCTTCCCTTCACAAATACCTTAGTGCTTACCACGCCGTTGTTCTTAGGGTAAAGTCCAGTTGCCATTGAAGCCAGAGCAACTGGAGTAATAGAAGGGTAAGTGCTTTCCAAGGGCCCATAGCATCCCCCTTCCACTAACTCCTTGAACTCGTCCAAGGAGTAGACGAACTTCTCAAAGAGGTGAAAGGCCATTCCGTCAACTATCGTTAATAAGACTTTCAAAAAATCCACCTTTACTTCAACTTGTCGTGAAGCTCTCTGTCCAATTTACTTGGCCTTATAAGGTTTATGTGGTTCCTCTTTACGTTACCCTTCCTGTCAAAGCTTATCGCGAACTCGTAAACTCCGTGAGTGCCTTGGAACTCTCCAAATGCGTCGTACCTCTCATCGTTAAAGTTTTGGACGTACTTTACGTCGAGGCTCTCTTCAACAAAGTTGGGATCTTCCTTTTTTAATATCTTCACGAGTATGTCTTTAACGTCTTCCATCATTTTTCACCTAGTGTTTTAATTATACCCTCGAAATCGTGTTCGTTGCTCTCTATAAATGTAATGTCAGGCCTTAAAGAGCTGAGGGTTTTTGAGGTCATTGGACCTATACTAACAACTTTAATCTCATTAGTTAAAAAACTAGCTACCGTTTTAGCTATTTCCGAGCTTGTTATGGCGACAACTTCCACCTCCCTATTTCTCAGGACTCTTTCCGCTTTTCTCAAGTTCTCCTCTAGGGGCTCTACGTCGTAATCGTAGATTTCCTCGTACTTAATTGAACTTGAAAGGATATTCCTCATGCACGGCGTAGCCTTCCTGCTTCTAAACGCCGCAACTGATTTCACACCACTTTGTAATATAAGGCGAGCCAGGTGAACACTATCGTACTCCTCAGGGTGGACCGAAAAGAAGCCCTTTAAAGCTATTAGCCCATGTGTGGACTTGCCAATTGCAAATATTTTCTTATCCTTAACCTTATCCCAGTCCTTGAAACATTCCACCGAGTTCTTACTCGTAAACGCTACTCCTTCAAATGGAGTTAGGTCCACACGGTATTCTAAACACCTAACTCGAAAAAGTGGGACATGGACGACCTCGATTCCGTGCATCCTTAGCCTTTCCAGCTCAATGGAGGGACTAAAGAACAAGACCCTCGTTCTTCATCTCCCCCAAGACCTTTTTGCCCAACTCGAGTCCAGCCTCTTTAGGTGGCTTATTTGTGGAGATTTCAACGGTTATTTTTCTTTTGCCGTCACTTACACTCATAATTCCAACGAGCGAGTCCCCCTCTTTTCTGAAAAGCACGCCTACGGGAGAGTGGCAACCTCCACCCACTATCTGAGAGGCTACCCTTTCAGCCATGGCTTCTTCAAAGGTCTTGCTGTCGTTGAGTTCCTTTATTTCCTTGACCATTAGGTTCTTTTTCCCTACTACAGCTATGATACCTTGGTTCACCTCCGGAGTGAAGTCGTAGGGGCTAAGCCTATGGTAGACAACGTCGGCCTTTAACCTCAATATGGAGGCCTCCGCTACAACTATAGCGTCGTACTCTCCGCTCTGCAGTTTCCTAATCCTTGTATCTATGTTACCTCTGAGGTCCTTTACGTTTATGTCTTCTCTCAAGAACTTAGCGAAGTTTTTCCTCCTAACGCTACTCGTACCTATTACCGAGCCTCTACCTAACTCGTAAATGTCGTGTTTCCCGACGATAACGTCGAAGGGGGGATCCCTTTTGATGGTAGCGAGGATTTCAAGACCGTTGTCGAGGGATGAGGTCAAGTCCTTCATGCTGTGCACTGCTAAATCGGCCTTGCCTGCAACTATATATTCGTTAACTTCCTTCTCGAATACGCCTTTACCCAGTTTGCTTAGAGGTTCAGTTGCAAACATGTCAGCCCTTGTCTTGACGCCTACAAACTCCGTCTCTATTCCTAGCTCGTTTAGTTTTCTCTCTACGACGCTAACTTGAATCCTGCTCAGCGTAGACGTTCTGGCTGCTATTCTGAGCTTCATCTTATTTCACTTAGCGCCTTCTTAATTTTGTCCAAGGCCTCGTTGACTACTTCCTCCGTGTGGGCACTGGAAGTAAATACGGACTCGAACTGGCTCGGAGGGAAGAAAACGCCCCTATCCAGCAAGGCCTTCTGGAACTCGATGTATTTTCCCTTATTCGCCTTTCTGGCGTCGTCGGCGTTCTCGACGCTCTTGACTCCGAAGAATATTTGGAACATGCTCTTCACGGAGTTCACTACGTGGTCAAGCGGGGTCTTGTCGAGTTCCTCGCTTATTTCCTTTGCTGCCTTGTTGGCAATTTCATAGGCCTTTTCCTTTTCCAGCTCTTCTATCGTGGCTATCCCCGCAACCATTGAGATGGGGTTGGCATTGAAGGTACCCGCATTAAACACCTTCCCAGAGGGTGTGAGGTTTTCCATGATTTCTCTTTTACCTCCAAAGGCCCCTATGGGAAATCCTCCGCCAATAATTTTGCCAAGGGTAGTTAGGTCTGGGTACACGGTATAGTAGTTCTGCGCCCCTCCAAGTCCTACCCTAAACCCGGTTATTACCTCGTCGAAAATGAGCAGGGTATTATACGTCCTAGTCAATTCCCTTAACCCTTCTAGGAAGCTCTGGTTTGCCGGGATTACTCCCATGTTTCCCATGATAGGCTCAACTATTACTGCTGCGACGTCCTCGTTTTTGAGGTGTTTTTCGACGCACTCGAGTTGGTTGTAGGGACACACTATTACTGTCTTGAGGACGTTCTTTGGGATCCCATCAGAATCGGGGACGCTGAATTCGGTTGCTGCGCTCCCAGCGCTAGCGAGAACGTAGTCGTGAGCCCCATGGTAGTTTCCGTCGAACTTGATTATTTTCTCCCTCTTGGTGAATCCTCTAGCTAGCCTAATGGCGTTCATAGTAGCTTCCGTTCCACTGTTGACGAAGCGTATTTTCTCGATAGTGTGCATGTGTGATGAGATCTTCCTAGCCAGTTCTATCTCTGCCCTTGAAGGGGTTCCATAGAGCCAGCCTTTCTCAATTTGTTCAATTACTTTTTCCTTCACTCTGATGGGGGAGTGACCCAATATGAGAGGTCCGTAACCTAGCACGAAGTCAATGAGCTTCCTGCCGTCCTCTGTGATTAGGAAGGCCCCCCTTCCCTCCTTAGTGTAGAAGGGAAAAGGCTTAACGGCTGCCCTTACGGGCGAGTTCACTCCTCCTGGAAATAGCTCTAAGGCATTCTTCCACAGTTCCGAGCTCAAAACGGCAACCCCTCTCTCAGCCATCTGGCTATATCGTTAGCGTAGTATGTCAAAATGAGGTCCGCGCCGGCCCTCCTAATTGCCGTCGTTACTTCCAGCACAGCTGTCCTCTCGTCGATCCAGCCATTTATTACTGCAGCCTTTATCATTGAGTATTCCCCGCTGACGTGATATGCAGCTAACGGGTACTCTGGGTAGTTCTCCTTGACTAGCCTTATTACGTCCAAGTAGGTGTGGGCAGGCTTCACCATTAGTATGTCTGCTCCCTCGTTGATGTCCAGCTCCACCTCCTTTAAGCCCTCGTAGGCGTTCCTAGGATCCATCTGGTACGTCTTCCTGTCTCCAAAGGCAGGTTTTGAATACGCAGCATCCCTAAAGGGCGAGTAAAAGGTGGAAGCGTACTTTACGCTATACGACATGATGAGGACGTTGGTGAACCCCGATTCGTCAAGTGTCTTCCTTATCGCCCCAACAACGCCGTCCATCATGCTTGAGGGCGCAATCACGTCGGCCCCAGCCTCAGCTTGTGACACAGCTATCCTAGCGTGGACTTTCAGACTTTCGTCGTTATCCACGTAGTATGAGTTGTTGTGCGCTTTTACCATACCGCAGTGTCCGTGCGTAGTGTACTCGTCTGTGCATTCGTCTGTAATTACGATTACTCTGTCAGAGAACGTCTCCTTTATGAGCCTCACCGACCTTTGTATTACTCCGTTCTTGTCGTAGGCGGAGCTAGCTACGTCGTCCTTATACGCCGGAATTCCGAAAAGGATCACAGCTCTTATCCCGTTATCGTAACTGTCCTCCACGAACTTTATTAGCTTGTCATTAGGGGGATACCTAAATACTCCCGGCATGCTTTCAATTTTCTCGGGTTCCGATATGTTCTCCTTTACGAATATGGGTAGAATGAGGTTTTTCTCAGAAAGGGAGGTCTCGGCAACAAGGTCCCTAATTAGTTTGTTGCCCCTTAACCTCCTCGGTCTTAACGTCGGGAAGCTTACCATTATTAAATAGTTCGAGTATGAAGTTAATGTAGTTTATGTCGTTGTTCTCTAGAGCGAGCCTTATCTTCATTAACAACGGCGAGAATATCTTCTTTATCATGGAGTTAGTCATGGCGTTGAGGATTTCTTCCTTGTTATTGTCGTTTAACTTCTTGATGGCCCTTTGGACTTCCTCCTCCCTTATTTCCTCTATCTTGCCCATTAGCTCGGAAATGAGCTCGTTATACACCAGGTTCTCGTAGTCCTTTACGAACTCCTTTAGACTATTCTTGATTATTTCCTTGGCCACTTCAATATCCTTTTTCCTTTGCTCCAAGTACTTACTCGATAGCTGTTGAAGGTCTTCCAGAGTTATTACGTTGTTTCCCTTAAATACGGGGGGCGAAGAGAGGTCGAACAACAAGTTGTTACCGTTAACTTCTACAGACGAGGGGTAGTATATTGCAGAAAAGACCACGTCAAAGTTTCCAATTACCGAGAAGTCGAGTCCACCGTACGCGTATCCGTACTTTTCCGCAATTTCCTTAGCCCTCTCCACTGTACGATTTAATATCGTCACGTTCTTAGCCCCTTCCTTGTTTAGCATGAAGGTGAGCTTCCTTGCCATCTCACCCGCGCCTATTACGCATATTTTCCTCTCAGACAAGTCGCCTAGTTTAACCTTTGCTAGCTCTATGGCTAACGAGTAAACCCCAACCTTTCCTTTGGATATGTTAGTGGAAAGTCTGACTCTCCTTCCCACCTTAATTGCCCTATCCAAGAGCACCTCTACGTGTTTTCCAGCTATGTTGATCCTCCTCGCGTTCTGTAGAGCTAGCTTAATTTGACTCAGAATCTCGTATTCCCCAATCGATAAGGAGTCTATCCCAGCGGAAACTTCGAAAAGATGAGCAACTGCGTCTATTCCCTTTAAGACAACAGCATCGTCGCTAATTTTCCTCGTGTGCACGTGGTCAAGGTATCCCAACAACTTCTTTACCTCATCGGGGTGCTTCGTGTACAAGTACAGCTCTATCCTATTGCAAGTCTGAAGAAGCGCCATTTCTCCGTTGAAGTGTCTGGAAAGATCCTTGATTTCCTCCTCCTTAAGGTAGTGGTCTGCAAGCTTCTGGATTCCAATCGTCTTGTAGGTGTAAATTATGGCGTAATACCTCTCGTTTATTTCATTTTCCAGTATGTTCATTTACTATCTCCTCCGCCCTACTTCTCGCGTTTAATATATCTTTATTTTTTATGAAATTTTCGAATTTTTCGTCATTAAATATTTCGTGATATAAAGTATATCTTACTGCTGGGTCATTTATTTTTTTCTTTAGCTCCCGTTTGATCTCGTACATCAGTTCTACGTACGTCTTAATTGTGGGATCGTTCAAGACGTTCTCCATAATTTTCTCCATTACGTACTTGGAAACGGTACTTGACTTCCCGTACGTGGTTACGGCTATTCCAATGTCCTCGTCTTCGTAGAATATCGGCATAATGAAGGAGGAGATCTCAGGGTCGTTGGGGTCGTTACACAGTTTACCTAGCTTCTTGGCCATGAGACAAATACTCCTGTTCAGCTGCGGATCACCAGTAGCAAGGAAAATTATGTCGAACTGCCTTAGGAAGTCCTCCTTGATGTCCCTGGCATTCCCCTTTATTAACTTTAGGTTTGACTCCTTGAGTTCCTTCGAGAACTCAAGGCTAAATACGGTGACGTTAGGGGTGTAAGCAGAAAGCTTCAAAGCCCTCTTTGTCCCCACGAATCCCCCGCCAATGACAAGGACTTTGAGATCGTTGAGATTTAGAAACACTGGGAAGTAGTGTAAAGACACAAGATATTAGTAATTGCGGATAACATATAAACCTAATTATAATCACATTTTAACGGTTTAGAACCACTGGTCCAACCCCGTTTGTCTAGAAAAGCCCTTAGCCTCCTTCATAGCCTTCTTGAGCCTGTCCAACCCGTTCCTTACCCTCTCCTCGTTAAAGTTGTGCTCGTTTACGAGAATTGCTATTACCTCTTCGTCGTTAGGTGACCCTATTTCCAACGGTTCTGAAGGAGTTGTAACTTCTGGCTTCATGAAGAGTTCCCTTATCTTTTCTACGTCGAAGGTGATCTCCTTTTTTGGTATCTCCCCAGCCTCTACGGCCTTCTCTATCTTTCCGTACTTCTTTATGAGCTTGTAGGCGGTCTTAGGGCCTACCCCCTTTATTCCCTCGGGGTCGTAGTCTGTGCCTATTAGGATAGCTATATCGATTAACTGCTCCCTCGTTATCCCAAGTTTCTTCAGAACTTGGTCTAAATCAATCCTCTCGGGCCTTACCTCAACGTAGACGTCTTTGTTTGGTAGCTTTCTTTTTCCCGTAACAGTCAAGTTCCTAATCAAGGTCTTTGCGCCAAAGAGAAGGGAATCGTAGTCTTGACTGGCTGAGGCGTAAGTCAATCCTTGAGCGTTTAGGTAGGCTGACTCGGCCTCACCTTCCGACGGGGCTTGAACAATGGGAATTCCCATAGCTTTAAGTAGTTTTTTACCCTCATCTGCCATCTGATTAGTTAGCCTAGTGGACATCTGCGAGTACTTCCTCATCTCCGTTACCTTTCCTTCCTCCTTTGCCTTCTCCAGTTTCCTCTCTGCCTCCTCCTTAATTTGTCTCCTCCTCTCCAGTTCCTCTGCCTTTAACTCTGGGGGTTTCCCGTCGAATACGTAAATAGGTATGATTCCTTCCTCAACAAGGTTTATAGTCCTGTAAAAGACACCGCTTAGGTGACTCGTAATCCTTCCCTGGGAGTCCATTAGTGGTGTCCCGTCAGGTTGTCTTATAGCGGTCAAGAACTGGTAGAGGGCGTTGTATGCGTCAACGCTGACCTTCTTTCCCCTAAGTTCTGACAGCGAGATCTCCTTTTTTACGTCCTCTATTAGATCGGAGAGATCTACGCCTATTCCTTTTCACCTATATAAGTTATCATTCTGGTGTTCTCCCTAATTAACGATACTGATATGTACCCCCTTATCTCTAAGGCCATTAATGCCTTTAAGAAGTCGGAAAACGAAAAATCGTAATTTACTTCCCTCTTGATCTCGGAGAACAGATCTTCGTCCTTTATAGGTCCCTCAAGTTTCCTGACTCGCTCTAGGACTATGTAGTTAAGGGGGAGCTGTCTCCACATTGTACGCTCACGCAAAGGTGCTAGGCTTTATGGCCTGCTTTGGTAATTGCTGCCTTGCCTTCTCCACCCAGCTCTGATAGAACCTTATCATGTCAGGCGTCACAGATGGCTTCACCTTCCTCATTGCCTCCTCTAAGTGTCTCATCTCTATCTTTATGCTAGATCCGCTCATGCACTCTTTCATCTTAAGATCTCTGCAGTCCCTGTCATCACTTGGGCAGAGCTCGCTTACTTTGGTTATGCACCCTCTCATCCCTTCTCTAACCGCAATCATAGCAGCTTCCCTTACTATGGCAGCAAGGTCTGCACCAGTGTAACCCTCAGTCTTCTCAGATATCTCCTCTAGGTTAACGTCGTCATTTAGAGCCACCTTTCTTGTGTGTACCCTTAATATTTCGTACCTAGCCTGCTTGTCTGGGGGTGGGACGTAAATTAGTTTTTCGAACCTTCCTGGCCTCAATAGGGCGGGGTCTAGGATGTCCGGCCTGTTGGTGGCTGCTATTATGATGACGTTGTCCAACTTCTCTATCCCGTCCATTTCAGCCAACATTTGGTTTACTAATCTCTCAGTGACTCCAGTGTCACTGGATATACCCCTCATCGGAGCTATTGCGTCTATTTCGTCGAAGAAGATCACAGCTGGCGCGTACATCCTCGCCTTCCTGAATATCTCCCTTATTGCCTTCTCGCTCTCCCCAACCCACTTGGAGAGCACCTCTGGTCCCTTCACCGCTATGAAGTTGGCGCCGCTCTCAGTTGCCACAGCCTTAGCCAGCATAGTCTTACCGGTGCCAGGCGGGCCGAAGAGGAGTATGCCCTTGGGCGGTTCAATGCCAGCAGTCTCGTAGTACTCCTGGAACTTTAGCGGGTATTCTGCCACTTCCCTCAGCTCTTCCTTGATATCGTCCAAACCTCCTATGTCGTTCCATCTTACCTCGGGAACTTCTATGTAGATCTCTCTGAAGCCGCTGGGGACTATCTCCTTATGGGCCTTCAGGAAGTCCTCCATTTTCACTTCCATTTGCTCTAGGATCTCTGGCGGTATCTTGTCCTGGCTAATGTCTATCATTGGCAGGTACCTCCTTAGGGCTATCATAGCGGCTTCTCTAACAAGGGCAGAAAGGTCGGCACCAGTGTAGCCGTGGGTTATGTCAGCTATCCTCTCCAAGTCCACGTCCTTGGCCAGGGGCATGTTCCTGGTGTGTATCTGCAGTATCTCAAGCCTACCCTGCTTATCTGGAAGTGGGATCTCTATTTCCCTGTCAAACCTGCCCGGCCTCCTCAGTGCTGGATCTACTGCATTTGGCCTATTGGTTGCAGCAATAACAATTACATTACCTCTGTTTTCCAGGCCGTCCATTAACGTCAGTAGCTGTGCCACCACCCTCCTCTCTACTTCTCCTATTACTTCGTCTCTCTTGGGGGCTATGGCATCTATCTCGTCTATGAATATTATCGCGGGTGCGTGCTTCTTCGCATCGTCGAATATCTCCCTTAGCCTCTGCTCGCTCTCGCCGTAGAACTTACTCATTATCTCTGGGCCGTTTATGGAAGTGAAATACGCTTCAGTCTCGTTGGCAACTGCCTTAGCAAGTAGTGTCTTGCCCACGCCAGGAGGGCCGTATAGTAATATCCCCTTAGGTGGTTCTATTCCAAGCCTCTTGAAGAGCTCTGGATGCCTCAAGGGAAGCTCCACGAGTTCCCTGATCTTCTGTATTACGTTCTTCATTCCGCCTATGTCTTCATAAGTTACCCTTGGGTACCTGCTCTGCTCTATGGGTTTGTCGCTTATAGTTATGCTAGTCTCGTCTGTGATCATTACCACTCCAGGGGGCCTAACTTGGACTACAGTGAAGGGTATAGCTTGACCGAGCACTGGGATTAGTACTGTGTCTCCTTCCACAAATGGGAACTCCTTCAGTTTTTTCTTCACGTAGGCCACGAACCCTGGATCCACGGTGATGGAGAAGTTGGAGGGGGCGAGCTTGATGGACGTGGCCGTCTTAACGTTGGCTTTCCTTACTATGACCTTATCACCTATGGACACGCCAGCGTTCTTCCTGGTTATCCCGTCCATCCTTATGATGTCCTTTTCTCCTGTCATGTCCTCTGGTGCTAACGGCCACGCTATGGCTGCAGTTTTCCTCTGTCCTTCTATCTCCACTACGTCGCCTGGGCTAACGTCAATAGACGCCATTATGTCAGTGTCAATTCTGACTCTCCCTCTACCTACGTCCTTTTGCCTAGCCTCGAGGACCTTAAGCACTACTTCGCGTCTTTGATTAGGTTGTGACTGAAAACTAGCACTCAACTCTTATCTCCACTAAAACATATTAAAATAGGGATATAAAGAGATTAACTTTACCTCGCGTAACCTCGATTTAAAAACCCAACCTCGTCATTCCAACGACTTCAGCGTGGCTAACTCCTTCAACTTGGGACGCTATGCTCTCCAGCTCGTCAGTCCCTCCCTCGCTCTGTTCTGACATCTGTATGTACAAGATCAAAGCGTTTATACCGAACGCGATTGGCTCGGTCTCTTTCCTAATCAACTTATAGCCTTGTGGTAGTTTCTTCGTTACTTCCTCAGATACCTTGTTTAGGTCCACTTCGTCCCCTTCAGGGTACACCTTTAACACAACCAGCATGTCTGCCATGTTTTCCACCTCAAGGACCGGTAAACCCACACTTCGGGCAAGTGTACTCCACGCCTTGCAACCTACAGTACTTGTCCCTCTGTATAAGGACTTCTCCGCAGTTGGGGCAATAGAACTCGACGCCCTTTTCCCTTGGATGAATGAGCCTACCGCAGCTGGAACACACGGGAGGCACAATCTCCTCTTTTAGGCTAAGCTTCACTGACATTTCGCAATCCCTTTTATTAACCACTCTAATTAGTTTATAAATGTATCAGATTTGAAGATGGTCGTAATGGTCAGGAGCGACTTAAAGCTGGGCAAAGGTAAGATAGCTGCCCAAGTAGCTCACGCCGCAGTGACCCTAGTCTTGGAGATAATTGAGGGAAAGAACGAGAAGTGGAAGGAATGGCTCTTTAGGTGGATAGAGGAAGGGCAACCAAAGATAGTAGTCAAAGTGGACTCATTTGCTCAGCTTAACGAAAGGTTACAGAGGGCTAGAGCAAAGGGGTTACCCACAACGATCATTATGGACGCTGGGAAAACTCAAGTAGAGCCAGGAACCATTACGTGCGGAGGGATAGGTCCTGCAGAGGACTCGCTAGTCGACGAGATCACCGGTGACCTGAAATTACTTTAGACCCCCTTGACCTAGCTATAGGCATAGAACGACTTTATCACGATTGGGAAAAGATAGACGTGGAAATCCCAAGGCCTGAGGGCTTTAAGGTCGTAGAGAAGATAGGGGAAATACCAGCCACCGAGTGGAGGGGTAGAGAACAGGGAAGGTACGCCTTCTTCCTCCTTGAAAAGGTAAATAGAGACCACTTTTCCGTTTTGAACGAGCTGGAGAGAGTTCTCGGTAGCAAGGTAAGGTACCTGGGAATAAAGGACGCCAACGCTATAACTTACCAATTGGTCTACGTAAAGGCGCCATCAAAGGTCACGGAATATGTAGGTGAGGGGTTCAAGATAACGCTCAGGGGGTACTACGACGGTAAGGTGTCCCACGGAGGCAACGAGTTTACCATAAGGCTAGTTAGTGATAAGCTGGCTGAAATAGAGGAAAGGGTCAAGGAAATTACGAAGGATCCCTACGTGCCGAACTTTATAGGCTACCAGAGGTTCGGCACCAGAAGGCCAATAACCCACGTTGTGGGGTACTACCTCCTAAGGAGGGACTGGTGTAACGCTCTCTTCCACATCCTGGGCAGGCCCTTTTACTCAGAGTCCGAGACAATGAGAAAAGCCAGGAAATTGGTGGACGAGGGGCGCCTAGAAGAGGCCTTAAAGGAACTCCCAGGGAAGTTTAAGCAGGAGAGGGTTCTCCTTAAGAATTACTTGAGGAAAGTGGACTGCTATTCTGCCCTCAAAAGCTCCCTAATTCCCTTGTCCTTTTACGTCGAGGCATTCCAGTCATACCTCTTCAATAAATACCTTTCGAGGAAAATGGACGAGGTAAAACGAGATAAGGAAACCTACTTGACCCTCCCGGTTGAACCAAGTAAGTGCGACGACGTATGTAGGGAAGTATTACAGGAAGAAGGAATATGCCTTGCTGAGTTTAAAGTCCCGGAACTTAAGGTAAATCTGAGGGAACTAACGAGAAAAGCCTTTGTTAAGGTAAGGAATATTAGGTTTCAGGATGGGACACTTACCTTTGAGATAGAGAGGGGTGCATATGCTACAATAGTTTTAAAGGAGTTACTTAACGCAGATCCTCTAAAAATAACTTGAGGAAAAAGAACAGATCGCCTTTATTTAGAAGTTTATGGAACTAGCCTCTTCTTGTCCCTGGGGAACAGCGATATTTCCTTTACGCTCTGTAGCCCGGTGAACATCAGCATAAGCCTCTGTAGGCCCATCCCAAAACCCGCGTGCGGGGGCATCCCGTAGTCGAACCACTTTAGGAAGTACTCGAAGTTAACAGGGTTCAACCCCCTGGCCTTCAGCTCCTCCTCTAGAACTTCCCTCCTGTAGTTCCTAGTGCTCCCAGAAACTAGTTCTAGCCACCTGAAGATTAGGTCAAAGCTTTCGCTCAAGTTAGGGTCCGAGTCCTTCCTCTTAGTGTAGAAGGGTCTAGCACTGGCTGGCCACTCTATAATGAAGTATAGGTCTTCCCCGAGTTCTTTGTTCAGCGTCCTCAGCTCTGGGGTGCTAATGTCATCCCCAAACTTTACGTTAACTCCCTTACTCTGTAGTAACTCTATTGCGTCCTTATAAGTGATCTTCTTGATGGGATTTGAAACCTTGGGTAGCTCGTGGTTAAGGAGCTTTAGGTCTTCCTCGTTGTTCTTCTTAACGTACTCTACCATATTGACGAATATGTCCTCTATTAAGTCCATTACGTCCATGTAGTCGGCAAAGGCCATTTCCACGTCCATGCTGACGAACTCGGCAAGATGGTAAGGAGTGTCCGATTCTTCTGCCCTCCAAGCTGGGGCTATCTCAAAGACCCTCTCTACAGCCCCAGCTAGCAGTTCCTTGTAGAGCTGTGGGCTTTGGGCCAAGAAGGCCTCTTTGCCAAAGTAAATTACAGGGAACAGCTGTGCACCTCCCTCTGTGGCAGTCGCTATAATCTTGGGAGTAAAGATCTCGATAAAGCCCTTGCTGTACAGCGCCTCCCTGAACGCCTTAACCACAGAGTTTTGAATTCTGAGCACGGCTTGCATTTCTGGCCTCCTGAGGTCCAGGAGTCTTTCCTTCAGCCTCGTCTCTATGTCCGCCTTTACCTTTCCCGAGACGTCTAGGGGAAGAGGCGTCTTAGCGACGCTCAAGGGCCTTATCTCTAGGGCGTGTATCTCAACTCCGTTGGGAGCCCTCTTGTCCGCCTTAACTACTCCCTTTACGGAGATTGTTGACTCTTGGGTTAAGTCCTTGGCTACTTGGAAAGCTTGTGAGTTCCTGTCTACTACCACTTGGCCTATGCCGGACTTGTCCCTCAAAAGTATGAACTTCTTACCTCCTAGATCCCTTATTAGGTGTACCCATCCAGCTACGACGACTTCCTTTTCGTTGAGGGTTGGGGTCAAGTCGGAAATAAAGTGGGTCTTTAGCATTTACTCAACCCTTATCTTCACTCTTGTGTCGTGGATCTTTGATAAAGCTGTCTCTAGATCTGGAGCGTCAGCTGGGAGGAGCCTCTTCTCCGCCTTCGATATCCTAATTACATACTGCATAGAACCGTCAGGCAACCAAACCGTGTTGACGCCCAAGACCCTCGCTGGGGACAGGAGCTGAATGGCGCTGTTTTTTATGTTGCTAGTCTTCTCGATTATCCTCACTTTCATTTCTAGCTTCTCCTGAAGGGCCTTAGCTACCTTAATCCACTTCTGGATTGTCATTGAGGGGCCTCCGCTGACCAGCAAAATCAAAAGGTTGTCTACCTTTATTGCCTTATAGTAGGTAGCGTCCTTTAGCTCCTTAAACTGGGTCTCCTCCAGCTCCAACAGAGTCCTCATGATGTCTATCTCAGAGGGATCCACTTGCCCGCTGTCAACTAAGCTCTGGCACCTGTTACAAAGAAGACCGCTTTTTACACACAAATAATCCAAAGGAATTTTCATTCTGGTTCCACCACTCCCTCTTACCGCAATATTTATGAACTAGTCAGATATATAAGTAGTGGGTTAAAAATGCCTCTTACTGATCCCGTTAAGTTGCAGATAGTACAACAACGCGTGTTCATAAAGAAGGTGTGCAGGAACTGCGGTGCCTTAAATTCAATTAGGGCCACCAAGTGTAGGAGATGTCACAGCACAAATCTGAGGCCTAAGAAGAAGGAGTTACCAACAAAGAAGGCCTGAAGACTTTTTTAGACCTTTATTCCAACTGAAGACAGCCTATCTCTTATGCTCTTTGAGTTTTCCTCGAAAAGGTCTATGTGGGACTTTAAGTACTCTTTATCGATGCTTAGCTTTCCCTCGCCTATTAGGTAAACTACGGTTTTTAATTCGTCCTCGTCCTCCTCCCTAAATGCGTTAGCCTTCAAGAGCAAATAGTCCTCTAGCCTTATTACCTTAAAGTAGTCCTTTCCGATTTTCATCTCCTCGCTACTGTCTAGGATCTCCTTGGGTACGTAAAAGTCATGTAAGTTCTCGTAAAAGTCGATTTGGAGCTGTTGATCGTCAACGGGAGCAATTATTCTAGGGGTGTCTAAGGGCGTTGTCCCGTAGTTCCATCCCCGTTCCAATGCGAATTCCCTTATCTTGTCTTCCTCTGCAAGAACGCTGATTTCCAAGGGGAAGAGGTCAACGTCGCTCTCCGTTCCTTTCCTCTTTAGCAGGAGGTCGACAACTGTATCCCCGATTATAACGAAATCGGTCAACTGCTTTACCTCAGAAAGTACCTTGTCCACATCGTTGAAGCTTATCAACTAGCTCACATGCATCATGCGTGCAAATACTTTATATTTTTTAGCTGACAATAATCTCTTGCTGGGGTGGCCGAGCGGTCTAAGGCGGCACTGCCCATCGGTAGCGCTAAGGGCCGCAGTGGGTTTGCAGAAACCCGTTATCTCGCGGGTTCGAATCCCGCCCCCAGCTCCTTTTAAGTTTAAAAGACCTTCTCTTAATATATCTTGAGGAGATTTGAGTCAGCCCAAGAGGAAGGAGGAAACAGTTGGCAGAGAGATGACAGGAGACGAGGCCCTAGCCTACGTTATTAAGGAGATAGGAGTAACGAAGGTGTTCACAACTACTTCTCTTCCCGAGTTCTTGGCAGAGAGGTTCAAGCAGTACGGTATCTCCCTAGACGTTAGCTTGTCCCCGAGGGAGGCCCTCCTTGGCGCTTACACTTACGCCATGGAGAACAACACCATAGGCACAGTCGTCCAAATCCCTGGAACTCCCTTACTTGAGGGAACCAGCGTTATAGCTCAAGCGTTCAGCGACTCCGTCCCTCTCCTCATAGTATCCTCAATTAGGTCGTACAGGGACGTTGGGAAGTCGAGGATAGGGGAGCTTAGGACAAACGACGACATGTCGTCAATGCTAGCGCCAATAACCAAGATTAGGGAAAGGGCAGTTAGCATTGAGGAGGTCACAGTTAACGTGGAGAAGTGCTATAAGGAAGCCTTAAGCAACAGACCAAGGCCTGCGTACGTGGAAATAGCGGAGGATCTGTTTAAGCTGAAGGCCTATCCCTTGTCGCCAGCTGAGCAGAAGCCCGAGAAGAAGACGCCGGACAAGACTACGGTTGCTAAGGTAGCGGAGGTCCTAGCTAACTCCAAGTCACCGGTAATTATAGCGGGTTACGGAGTCATATCAGGCTGGGCCACTAGGGAGCTAGTGGAACTGGCAGAGCTCCTGAAGGCGCCTGTTATTACAACAATTAGGGCAAAGGGTGCCATACCAGCCTCTAACCCCCTCTTTGCGGGAGAGGGCCTAGGGGTTTTCGGCACGGACGTAGCCAATAAGCTGTTGAGTGAAGCCGACGCCATTCTCATAGTAGGTTCTAGGCTGACCCAGTTATCCACAGGAGGTTGGTCGATGAAATTCAAGGGGTTTATAATGCACAACAACATAGACGGGGAGGACATAGGAAAGGTCGTAATGCCCCAACAACCGATAGTGGCTGACGCCGGACTATTCCTGAAAGAGCTTCTTACGTTGCTTAAGCAGAAAAACCTCCAGCGTAGCGACGAGGCAATTAAGACCATAATGGTTAACAAGAAGACTCCCACGTTGAGGGGCCACGGAGGTATATGGCCCTACGACGTAGTAAGGCTATTACAGCAGTTCGAGTTCGACAAGGTGTTCGTAGACCTCTCGGCGGTTACCTTAGATTCCATAAGGCTACCAGTCAACGGCCCGATATGGTTCACCAGCGAGTCGATCATAGAGAAAGGCATAGGAGTTATGGGGGTACTTCAGTCCAGCTCCAACTCCCTGGGGATGGTTGACATAGAGACCGTGTACAGGAATTTGGGTGCTATAATGAGCAGGAGAAAAAGCGCCAAGGGAACCATAGTAATATTCAATGACGAGGGGGCCACGTATCTGGACTCCTCTAAGTCTGACATGCCAACAATAGGAAAGAGTAGCCGTAGGTTTGACATTGACAAAGAGCTAGAGTCGCTGGGAGCAGTAACGGTTGAGACGTACTCCCAGTTGAAGGACGCTCTAAAGAACAGAGACGTAAATAGGCTAAACGTAATAAACGTCAAAATAGACCCTGAGTACGAGTCAGTGGTGCTTTTTAGGTCTTCTTAACCTTTTTCTGTTCAACATAAACCTGCTAGTCGCTATAACCCCCACGGCCCCAGAGAGCTCCAGTATGTCAAGGAAACTGCTTGGTCCAGTAAGGACGTCTATTATTATTTCCCTTGCCAAGAAGGAGACAGTTGCGTCAAGGACGTAAATTAAGCTCCTCCCCCTTCCCTCAAAAAAGTCGACAACACTTAGGTACACCTCAATGAATACTACCACTAGGAGAGAGTTCTCGAGGATGGCGAAGGCCAACGCCAATGGCCCCTGAGAGAACGACAATACCGAGGACGCTATTGTGTACCCAATGACCGCAACTAAACCTACCAATAGTAGTACTTGAAGTACAACAGACGTTACTTTTAGGACAAGCTTGTTTGGGGGAAACCTCCTAAAATTAAACTTCATCACTAGCTTAAGGAACTTGAAATAGTTAACTTCTTCGTTAGCTTGAACGCAATGGACTTTACTAGGGAAGCAGATCATCGAAGACTAACGACATAGCGATAAATAAGAAGACAAACCTCCCTTGGCGGGGTTTAAGGTTTTAACATGAAAACGATTTCCTTTTATGGCGCTTCCTTTGGTGAACTAAAGATGAGGAGCCCCGATTACTCCCGCAATTCCGGAAGCGTCAAAACCGCAGTTGTGAGGCTCTTCCCTAGTGGTCATCAAAAGAGGAAATTGAGGAAGTTGGCGGACGTGACTGAAAAGCTGTGG
>JALBWU010000012.1 GCA_022678445.1 Candidatus Aramenus sp. CH1
AGAAATCCCAGTGGTGTCGTTAACTTCACAGCGACGTTAGCGGAGCGTTAAACATTGTGAAAAAGGAAGATTGTCAACGCTTTGGCTCTTTCCTTTCTCTTCACATCACGGAGTATCTCCCTTAAAGGGGGAGTAACGCTCAAGACCTAGGCAGAACCCTCGCAGGGCAGGGAGGAGGTTAGATTTTTGCAAAGTCCAGAGATGTACAAAAAAGCGAAAAACACCCGTAAACCACGCAATGTTTGAGTAATGCTTAAAAATGAGAGGTATTCTTATACTCCGAGAGTGGTCAGATGGAATTTACTATCTAGGTCCTGAAGGCAGTTTCTCGCATCAAGCAGCTAGTTTGTTGGGAGGAAATCTGGTACCGCAGTCTACTATTAGTGAAATATTTAAGAAAGTGGACGAAGGCGAGAGTAGCTTAGGCGTAGTACCAATAGAAAACAGCCTAGAAGGCCCTGTTAACGAAACCCTAGATAATTTGTTTCAATACGATAGATTATACGTGCTCTATTCTGTAGAAATACCAGTGGATCTAGTTTTGGCTTCAAGGTCAGAGATAAGTAAGGTAAGAAGAGTTTACTCCCATATTCAAGCTATTAGGGAAGCCAAGAACACACTTGAGAAGTTAGGTATAAAGGAGTTTATACCCGTGGAAAGCACCTCTAAGGCTGCCCTTATGGCGTTAAGGGACGTGGAGTCTGCCGCCATATGCTCTAGGTTTGCTGCCAAGTTGTACGGCTTGGACGTTCTTTACGATAAGGTTCAGGACGGCGTTAACATAACTAAATTCGTTGTATTATCAAAGAAGTTCTACGCCTACGGAGAGAGGGGAATATTCATGTTTACGATCCCCGACGAGCCTGGAAGCCTCTACAGGGTACTAGAAAAATTCTACAAGTGGAACGTTAACCTAACTATGATATACTCTAGGCCTATCAGGAGCACGCCTTGGCACTACTATTTCTACTTAGAGTTCGAGAATAAGGTGGATTTGCTATCCCTTGAAAAAGAGATCAGAAAGGTAGTACTAGAACTTAAAAATAAGGGAACATACAAAAAGCTTACATGACTATGCCGGGCTTCAAGTTCTCGAGGCTGTAGAGCAACATGTAGCTCTTGGCGTTAGTCATCTGGATAGCGTTTTTAGCTGCGTCCCTTATTACATGCTTGTCCTTTCCGTGAAGCATACAATAACATAAGTAGTCCCACGGTTTGTTGCTCTCTCTGAGTACTACGTGAGTCGCCTCGTACAGCTTCTCGGCTATCTGGATGCACGAGTCTTCTACGTTGTCCGTGTTTATGAGAAGCATGGCGTTCTCCGTTATTCCCACTTTTTCGCCGTTCAATGTAGCCCCGTAGTCCTTTATCACGTGGAGTCCCCTCAGCTCCCTTATTAGGTCTACCAGTTCCTCTTCTTTATACCCAAACTTTTGAGATATCTCGTAGAAAGGCCTGCTTGTTATAGGAAGAGGCATAGACATGGCCTTTAGCAGTTCCCTATCCAGCCCTAAGTCTTCAGCAGTTGGTACCTTGTCTGGTATTCCCTCTGGCTTACTCCAGGAGATCCCCCTGATAATATCGTACTTGACGCTGAGCTTTAGGTTTCTCTTAGAGTAGAGAATAACATAGTCCCTCACCCCAGCCTCTTGCATTAAGTTTTCTATCTTCCTATCAAGGGTGTCCTTGGACTCGGCCTTTATAACGTACCATACGTTGTACCTAGGATGGTTCCTTATAAAATTGTGAGTGAGCTCCCTAATGCCTAAGGCCATTTTCCTGTACTTCTCTAGGTTTTCTAGGGGGATGTCAGCAGCGACCAAAGCACCTTCCATTCCCTTCGACCTAAAGTTTACGTACATACCCACGCGTTTAATAACTTCCTTATCGATATACTTCTTCACCTTAGCTATAACTTCGTCCTCCGTCATGCCCAGCTTTAACGCTATTTTCTCAAAGGGCCTTGGATCCTCAGGAAAATTGTACTCCAGCTCCATAAGTAAAAGCTTGTCGCGTTCTGGTATGTCCATATGAAGTAAAGTTATTTGTGTAAATAAAAACGTTTATCCAATACCAAGCTTAGCCAGTATTCCGCGAGCTGCGAGTACTCCGGTGGCCGCTGCAACGTTTATTCCTCTCGAGAGCCCCACGCCGTCTCCAGCGACGTACAAGTTGTCAACAACAGTCTCCATGTTTCTGTCCACGACGGCTTTCATGCTATAGTATTTTATTTCGGGCGCATACAGGAGGGTGTTCGACGAGTAAAGTCCCGAGGCAAGGTTGTCGAGCCTCTCTAGTCCTTCAATGAGGTCTGAGACTATCCTGTATGGCAGTCCCATGCTTATATCTCCAGGAGTTACGTCCTTTAGCGTCGGTTTTACTGTAGACCTACTTATCCTTTCCCAAGTGCTCCTCCTTCCCTTTTCAAAGTCTATGAGTCTCTGTAGGATTGGCTTTTCTCCCCCTAGCCTTGTCATAAGTCTCGCAATGCTCTTGCCATACTCGATAGTGTCCTCTAGAGGATCCGAAAGCTTTATGGTAGCTAGGAAAGCGAAATTGGTGTTGTTGCTCTTCTTGTCTACGTAGGTCTCACCGTTAACCCCAATCGTTCCATCATCGTAGACTTCCTTCATTATAAACCCTCTCGGGTTTACGCAGAAGGTTCTCACCTTGTCGTCGTATTTCCTTGTGTACAGTACTATTTTCGGATCCCATACAGCTGACGTAAGCTCCTCCATGACGAAAGACTCAACCTCTACCCTTACTCCTATGTCCAGAGGGCCAGGCACCATGTCTATCCCAAGTTTCTTGCTTTGGTCGTAGAACCACTTTGCCCCAGACCTGCCTGGAGCTACTAAGAGAAGTTTGCTTTCCATTTCTCCCTTGCTGGTCTTTAGGCTAAACGTCTCTCCCCTTTTCTCTATTGAGTAAACATCGGTCAGCTCAGAGATCTTTATTCCCTTTTTCTCTATGAAGTTTGTTATGTTTTCTATGACTTCTGGGCTCTTGTCCGTTCCTATGTGTCTCTGGACTATGGGTATGAATTCAGCTCCTGCCTTGGCGGCCCTCTTCTGTATCTCCTTCACTTTCTCGGGGTTAGGCTTAAATAGCCTGTCCTTTGGAGCTCCAAATTTCACAAAAACCTCGTCAACGTAATTTATGAGCTCTTGGGCAGCGTCCCAGCTCCTCAGGATTTCGTGAAGCTCTCCACCTATGTCTGGCCTTAAGTTTATTATACCACTACTAAACGTTCCCGCCCCGCCTATACCGTAATTAATGTGACATGGGTTACAGAAGGTACACTTTTCCTTAGGTGAGAGAAGGGGGCAACTCCTCTTTAGCGCCCTAACACCCTTATCTACTAGGACTATGTTGTAGTTGCTCCCTTCATTAAGGTTCTTAGCTATTTCGTAAGCCGCAAAGAGCCCCGCAGGACCGCCACCTATAATTACTAGGTCGTACATCAAGCCTCACCCATCTTTTCCTTTCTCAGATCCACCATGTCCATACTGTCTTCTCCCGTACCAATCAGCGTTATAGGAGTCTTTAGTTCTGCTTCTATCTCCTCGATCCACTTTCTTGCTTGCTGGGGCAACTTCTCGTATTCCCTTACCTTGTAGGCTCCCTTAAATAGGGAGTCTATCTTCGTTATGGCAACTTGAGTGGCAGAGTTTATCCTTATAGCCTCCTTCGCTAGCTTGACGTTAAATGGGGCAGCCCTCCTTTTCCTTCCGGTCACCGTGGCCACTTCCAGGAGGCCCAACCTGGCAGCTTCCTCTTCACTAAGCTCTCCCTCCAGATATCCATTACCTACCCTTGTCACATAAGCCTTGAAGACAATGAGGATCTCGTTTACGTACTTTGGACCAACGCCTAACTCACTTAAAACCCCAGATGAAGTACAGTTCCTACTGGTGACGTAAGGGTACTCCCCGTGATATAAGCTTAGGAAAGTACCTTGAGTACCCTCAACCCAGACTAAATTCCCTTTCTCCAACTCGCTTATTACCAAATCTGGTACGCTACCTAGGTATTTCTCCAGTTCTTTGTAGTCCTTGGCGAGCTTAAGTAACCTGAGAATCCTCCTAGCTTCTGCGTACCCTACTCCCTGCCCAGTGCTTCCCACGGTTTTCATCAAGTTTTCATCATTTCTCTCATCATCTATCTCTTTTTTTGTAATTATCCCTACGTGCGGATCAATAGTTAGCCTGTCTTCAGAGTTAGTGATCTGGATCTCGTGGAATAACTGCTCCATTGAGGTAAGCGCCCCAGGCGCAAGAGCCAATTTTGTCCTGTTGTTAACAAAGGCAGAGGGTAGTATCCTAATTTTCCAGCTCTTACCTCCGAATACTACTGTATGGCCAGCGTTAATTGATCCGGTTCTTACAGCGTAACTGGGCGAGTCAGCAAGACCTAAATAAGAAGCTACTTTGCCTTTGCCCTCATCTCCGTAAAAACCACCTACAAGTATATTTAGCATTAGGCACCGTTTTGATTTGTGTAGACTCATCATATAAAAAAATATCTAACAAGAATTTGCAATGATAAATACTCTCGGTTTCAATGTATCGTTAACCTTAGAGGGAGACAGTTTTATAATTGCAATTAGGTAGTAATTTTATCTATTTCGTTGCTGTTTATAGCGGTCTTTATCTCAATCGCTATTCTCCTTCCAAGGCTTATTGGCTTCCCGAAATAGAGCTTAGAGTACTGGCTACCTATTCCCATGTAAGCGTTTGTTCCGCCTCCTATTCTAGGAGCCACGTCGAATACAACAAGCTCTAGGTCTGGAGTAACGGTTAGCTGAAGAGTAAACGGACCAATTATCCCCGGAGGCTGAAGTTTCTTAGTAGCCCCCACGAAGGAGTAGCCTATCTCGAAGACCTTTTCGAGCAAGCTCTCCCTTATGGTAGCTGGTTCATGTCCTACTTCTATGAGCCTCGGAGTTCTATTTACCTCCAGTTGGATATCTACAGGTAATCTATAGAAAGAGTCCCAGTCGCTCTGTATCCTCCTGTCCACGCTGATGAGTTCGGTTCTGTCAAACAGGACGCTGTGGAAGTAGTTGACGTTAAAGTAGGCGCCCAGTACAAACTCCTCTATTACCATATCCTTCAAACTTTCCTCGTCAATTACGTTGCTCTTAAGGAGTTGGTGGAGTTTATTGTCGAAGTCTTTTTTGTCCTTGGCGAAGAAGAACCCCCTTTCCACCCTCCTCTTGGCTTCGGGCAACTTGACTATGACGGGGCTGTCTATGTTATCTGGAGTGTAGATCCTAGGCCTCCTTATCTTAGCCTCGTCAAGTAACTTGTAGTAGTTCTTCTCTCCAAGTCTCTCCTCCCACCTTAACATGAACTTGTTGCCGAAGAACTTGGTCTTCATCTTCTCTAAGTTATCGTAACCTAAATACACAGCCATGCTACGGTTGGGCACAACAATGGCCTCGTCCTCTATTAGCTTCTTCTGGACTTCCTCGGAGTATATCTCCTTGAAGTCGTTGAGCAGTAAGCACTTGTCCACTATTGCCTTGAACTCTAGGTAAGGCCTTTCCCTTCCCTTTTTGCATAGGGCAATTGTTTCAAAACCTTCGTCTTTCGCTCCGTCAAAAACGTCTAGGGCAGAGTGGCTAGCCAGTGCGGCAATCCTCATGTAGTTACCTCACTCAGTCTGTTTCTTTCCATTGCCATATTTATTTCTCTTGCTATTCTCCTTCCTACACACATAGGTTCGTCCCAGTAAAGCCAGGAGTAGGGGCTGCCGTTTATGTATAAGTTGGTTCCAGCCACTATCCTACCGGAAAACTCGAAGACCACTATTTCAAGGTCGTCGGTTACCACGGACTCTAGCGAGAACGGTCCTATCATACCCGGTGGCACTAGCTCTTTCGTGGTGTTCACGAACTTGTCCGCGTAGTCGTAGGCCTTGGGCAATAGGCTCTCCCTGGCCACCACTGGTATGTTCCCTGCAACCACAAACGTAGGGGATATGTCCATACTCCACGGTAACCTACGAAGCCCGTCCACGTTCGTTTCGTACCTTATGTCTATCCCAGTAAGCTCGACTCTACGTAGGATTGGACTGTAAAAGAACTGGAAGTACATGGGAATTCCTATGACGTATTCCTGGATTATTACCTCATCAATACTCTTAATTGCCTTTTTCTCTAGCAACTTGCTAATTCCTTCCTTGAGCTCGCTCTTGTTCCTCGCCAAGAAGTAACCTTTGCCTCCCTTAGCTCCGGGCAGTTTAACTATGACAAGCCTGTCAACGTCCTCTACGCTCTCAAAGGACTGGGGGATCTTTATGCCGGACTTCTCTAAAAGGCTCATCTTTTTCTTTTGATTGGACTCCCACTCGAAAAGGTTCCTATTGCCGAAAATTGGTATACTAATCTTCTTCGCCCTTTCCATGCCCAAGTACTCTATGAGACTTCCGTGGGGAACCAGTACAGCGTCCTCAAGTGAGTTTACGTGGTTAAGCGCTTCGTCGTAGTTTCCGTAGGGCAAAAACTTGTCTATGAAGCTGAACCTTCTGTAAAAGCTCTCCCTGTTCCTTTCTACTATTAATGCTGTGGTAAAGTTCTCTCTTTTGGCTCCTTTCAAGATCTGGAGCGAAGAATGGCTGCCAATGGTCGCAATTATCATCGCTATCCTAAGGAAAAGGAAGTGCAAATATTATTAAACCTTTAATTAAGCTTAACCATAATGGACGACATTTGTCCCTTAGACTGGAGATATGGAAGCGAAGAGATGAGGAAAATATTCTCAAGGGAACACGTCATTGAGACCAGGATGAGAGTGGAGATAGCGTTACTCAAGGCGTTAGCTAGACTGGGACTTGCTAGTGAAGAGGACGTAAAGGAAGTAGAGGAAGCGTCAAAGAAAGTTACTATTGAGGAGATAGACGAGCTAGAGAAGAAATTGGGCCACGACGTCATGGCAATGGTGGTGGCTTTAGCTGAGAGGGCGGGGGAGCACGGGAGGTTTGTGCACTTTGGCGCTACCAGTTACGATATTGTGGATACCGCGTACGCCCTAATGTTCAAGGAAGCGTTAGCAGTACTAAAAGGGAAGTTAATAGCAGTTTTGGACAAGCTTGTTGAGCTTTCGAAAAAGTATGGAAATACTGTAATGGTCGGGAGGACTCATGGTCAACATGCCCTTCCAATTACGCTTGGCTTCAAGTTCGCCAACTACGTTTACGAGCTTTCTAGGTCGCTGGAAAGATTGCAAGAAACGGAGAAGAGGGTAGTAAGGGGTAAGATATCTGGCGCGGTAGGCACAATGGCCGCGTGGGACGGTTACGGGTTAAAGGTTGAGGAACTGGTAATGAGGGAGTTAGGGCTGGATTCACATCCTATATCTACTCAAGTAGCCCCTAGAGACGGTTTTGCGGAACTTGTGTCCAACCTCGCCATTCTTGGGTCCCAGCTAGATAGGTTAGCATTGGAAATCAGGGAACTAATGAGACCGGAAATTGGAGAGCTTAAAGAGGGAGTAGGAAACAGGGTGGGTAGCAGTACGATGCCACAGAAGGAGAACCCGGTTACTGCGGAAAAGGTGAGCGGTCTAGCAAAGGTTCTCAGAGGGCTAGTGGTCTCAGAGTTGGAAAACGTTCCTTTGTGGCACGAGAGGGATCTGACCAATAGTTCTTCGGAAAGGATTGTTCTATCGCACGTCCTAATCACAATAGACGAAATGCTGAAAAGCACATTGGAAATCCTAGAGAATCTCGTCGTGGACGAGAAAAACATAGAAAAGAACTTGAAAATAACAAACGGCCTCATCATGGCTGAGAGCCTTATGATAAACTTAACCATGAAAGGAATGGCGAGGCATAAGGCTCATGAGATTGTTTCAAGGCTATCTAAGATTGTTAGGAGCACTGGGAAGACCCTGGAGGAAGTAGCTATGGAGGACGAGATGGTGAGGAAGTACATGTCGCCAGACGAAATAAGAAAGTCGCTGGACTATACCCAATATTTAGGACAAGTAAATGCCTTAATAGAAAGGGCAATTGAGTATTACCGCAGAGTTCTAGAGGGCGTTAATTTAAAAAACGTAGCGGTAAAATAATTAACTGCCGCTGTAGCTCAGCTGGTAGAGCGCCGGCCTCGTAAGGTCTCTCCAAGGGAGCCGGCGGTCGCGGGTTCAAATCCCGCCAGCGGCTCGTTAAAGTGATTACGATGAGGCTAGAGGACATAGGCGAGCACGAGTTTGTAAATAAGGTAATAAGGTCGTTCATAGGAAACAAAGTTTTGGAGGACGTCTTCTTTAAGGACGGGATAGGGTATAAGATAGACGGCTTTCAGCTCTCTTACTTATTTCCATTTATGGATTATTACGACGTCGGATGGAAGGCAGTGACAGGAGTGGTAAGCGACCTAGTCTACTCGCTTTCGCAACCTAAGATCATAATGGCCTCGCTTGGACTTCCAGGCAAAACGGAAGCGAGTGAAGCAGAAAAGCTGATAAGGGGTATATACGAGTCCTCGCTTTACTATAACGCAGAATATGCGGGAGGGGACACAAACGGGAGCTCATCTTCGGGGTGGATAGATGTAGCGGGCGTAGGTGAATCGGTTTGCGAGAGATATAACGATATAAAGGAAGGAGACGAGCTGGTTTTGACGAACCCTGTAGGTCTAACGTCTAACGTGTTCATATCATACCTTAGCGGTTTCAAAATACCTATCCTCCATGAAGCCGAGGTCAGGGTAAAGCACCCAGTAGTTAACGTACACGCCCTTAACGTGTTGCGCGAGCTGTGTCCGCTTATTTCCTATTCCACTGATGTAAGCGACGGAGTTCTAATCAACATGTACAACGTGGTCAAGCGGTTTAACGTTGGTATAGAGGTCACAAAGCTACCCCTTGACAACAAGGTGGTGTCGCTCCTGAGCAATTACGGCTACACTTATCTTGACATATTGAGGTACTCCGGTGAGGAGTATGAAGGCTTAATAGCAGTGAGGAAAGGCTACTCTGAAAAGGTGATATCTAAGCTAAAGTCAATAGGAATGAGGCCATTCGTAGTTGGCAAGGTGATCAGTGGAAGTAATGAAGTCACCTATAAGGGCAAAAGATTAGATGAAGCAGGTTGGGACAACTTTAAAGGATGGTTTTAACCTAATAATCTGATTATCTGGAGAATATACTTAAATACGTCTTTGAAAGTATCTTATCCCTAAGATACGTATGGCTCAAGTGGAAGAACAAAACAACAAGGGCTTTAGATTGTTACCTGCACCTTCTAAGTACGAGAACGGAGTCGTAAAGTTTGGAGATAGAGAAATAAAGATAGGAGGACCTTTGCCCAAGTTGGCTCAAAACGAGAAGTTAATTAGGGTTACGCAATCCCTCTGTCCAGCGTGCTACAGACTTCTTCCAGCAACGATCTTCGAGAAGGACGAAAGGATGTACATAAGGAAGATCTGCCCAGAGCATGGAGAATTTGAGGACCTATACTACGGAGACGTGGGAATGTATTATAAGTTCGACTATTGGGAATATGAAGGCAAGGGGCCCAAGGTACCTTACGTAGATCTAAAGTCCCCTTGCCCGTTCAACTGCGGTCTCTGTCCAATGCATCACCAGCACTCTGCCTTAGTCAACTTGGTGATCACGAATAGGTGTGATTTGTCCTGCTGGTATTGTTTCTTCTTCGCTGAAAAGGCTGGCTACGTGTTCGAGCCCACTCTGGAGCAAATAAGGTTCATGGTACAACAGCTTAAGAGGCAGGACATTACTCTCGTTATACAAGTTACAGGCGGAGAGCCCACCCTGAGAGAAGACCTGGTAGAGATAGTGAGGCTTTTGAGAGAGGAGGGCGTGAAGCACATACAGCTTAACACATGGGGAGGGACCTTCGCTAAGCTTTATATGGAGGATCCAGACAAGGCAATAAAGTACGCCGTGGCCTTAAGGGAGGCTGGGGTGAACACTGTTTACATGAGCTTCGACGGAACGACAAGAAAGACGAACCCGAAGAACCATTGGGAGATACCGTACACATTGGAGGTATTTAGAAGGGCTGGGATGACTAGCGTAGTGCTTGTGCCCACAGTTATAAAGACTGTTAACGACCACGACCTCGGCAGCATAGTAAAGTTTGCCGCAAGGAACATCGACGTGGTAAGGTCAGTTAACTTCCAGCCAGTCAGCTTAACCGGTATGATGAAGAGGAACATGAGGGTCAAGTTCAGGATAACCATCCCCGAAGTCCTGAAGAACATAGAGGAGCAGACAGATGGAGAGATAACTAGGGATAGTTGGTACCCAATAGGCACTTCCGTGGTATTCTCCAGGCTAGTTGAGGCGCTTACTGGCAAGGAGCAGTTCGAGATGGCCAACCACCCAAGTTGCGGTGCCGGTACATATGTATACGTAGAGTGGAGAAACAGAGAACCTCACTTTATACCTATCTCTAAGTTCATTGACCTAGAGGGGTTACTAGAGTACTTCAAGGAAAAGACAGAGGAGTTGAAAGAAGGTGCCAGCAAATACTGGGTAGGAGTGAAGATGTTAGCAAACATAAGGAAGTTCATTGATAAAGAGAAGGGGCCAAAGGACTTTGACGTATACAAGATGCTCTACAACATAGTCGTAAACCACAACTACGACGCACTTGGCGAGTGGCACTATAGGACTCTCTTCCTAGGTACGATGCACTTCATGGACCTCTACAACTACGACATACAAAGGGTCATGAGATGCGATATACACTACGTGGTTCCAGACGGCAGAGTGATACCTTTCTGTACGTACAACGTACTAAACGACTTATACAGAGACAAGGTGCTGAAGGAGTACCAGATACCTCTAGACGAGTGGATAAGAAAGCACGGTGAGAATAGCATAGGAGACGCTATGAAGTATAAGAGGGCTGCCTCGACCTTAGAAAAAGGAGAGATATACAAAGAGACGTATAAACACTTTAGCTCGATGTGAGCTTATTTTATTTATTCATTCTTATCTCTTATATTAATTATTAATATTTTTTATACTCTAATGGGTACTAATTCCCTAAACCACACCCTAGCGTTACATTTGCTTCTGAAAGAGCACTCCGCGCAACAAGTATAACACACGTTAATCTTTTTGACTGTACAGAACTTAGTAATCCTGCTCCTTCCGCACGAGTCACAGACCTCCTCGTAAACCATCTGTTCTCCAGCAATCTATGTTGTCGCATATCATTTTAATGTTTTCACCAAGAAAGCTGAGCCTATCATTCCCCACAAACGCGAAATCTCTAAAAAGAGCTATAACAGATCCGCGCGTTGGGGATTTCGTCCAAATTACTTCAAGGTCACCTATTCTCTCTACGTCCCTTCTGAGTTCCATGTAGATCTCGCAACCCTCTATGCGATCTTTTCCGCAGGTTCCGTGTTTGATTCCAACGGAATCGGGGTAGTGAATTACTATGCCGGCCCCGAAGAACTTGTGAATTCCGCACGCTCCTCCGGCTGAATCCCTTTGACAGTTGGTTAAGATTACGTACTTTAGCTTTTGTTTATCGTGAATTACTTCAAGTATGCTCCTTATTACGTCGGTTAGAAGTTCCCCGGAGGTAGAGTTTACCAGTACGTAGTAGCTTTCCTGTTTCACCAAGTAACACACGTTTCTGCCTGGCAGACCTATCTTAAAAACGTCGTTAGATACTCTCGCTACGCTCATAGAGTAAGCAACGATATTACGTCCATCGTTCTTAAAAGATTATCCAGCGCTTCTCTTTTGGATACTATGGCGAAGGCTAAAGCGACTTCACTACCGGCCTTTTTGAGCAAAGTATTGGACGCCGTAATTGTCCTCCCGGACTTAATAACGTCGTCCACTATGATGACTTTATCCGATTTGCTGATTAGGTCCTTTCTCAAGTATAAGCTACTTACAACCCCTTCGCTCTCCTTAATACTCTCGTCATAGTACTCCATTTCCAAGGTATCCTTGTGCTTCTTGGCTATGATAAGTGGCTTGTTTAGTACAGTGGCTACCATTGAGGCGAATGGAATTCCATTGCTAGCTATTCCAAACACCTTTGTTACACTTTCGATTTTGGAGAGATTCCTTAACGTCAGCTCTATCACTAGCCTCAATAAATTGGGGTAAAAGAGCAAGGAAGACGTGTCAATGAAACCGTCTCCAAATATTCTTATCCTATTTTTAATAAATGACAACAAAAACTCCTTGTTCTTCACTTTGTTGATGATGTTGTTGTACTGCACTTCGCTGGGTACTGTGACGCCATTAACGTATCTACAGAGGAGGCTTTCTTGGATTCCGAGTAATGAAGAAAGTTGCTTGTAAGTGTAGATGTTCTTCAGCTCTCTTAATAGATCCACTACCAGTAACCTCTCCCTAAGCTCCCCATCCTTAGTCTGCCTTAGTGCCAAAGCTTTATACCCCTGGACAAGATATGTTAGTAGATGTTCGAGTTTTTAAGTGCTGAAAAAATGATGTGAAACCCACGCAGAGAACTTATACGCCCAATTTTTTCCTTATTAACTCGTTGGTAAGCTGTGGGTCTGCCCTCTTGCCCGTCCTTTTCATTACCTTACCTACCAAGAAGTTAATGACCTTGGGATCCTTTTTAGCGGCTTCCGCTGCATCCTTATCCTCTTTTATTACTTCCTCCACCAATTTCTCTAGGTACTCAAGGTCTCTGATAGCGGTTAACTGCGACTCCTTGATAAGCTGGTCTGGGTCAGCTCCCTTAAGCACAATTTCCGGCAGTACCTCCTTTACTATCTTGATAGTTATTACTCCCTTGTCCAATAGGTTAAGGAGCTTAGCTATAGCCTCTGGTGTCGCCTTTGATTCCGACGCTCTGAGGTTCTTGTCGTTGAGCCACCTTAAGTAGTCGTTTAGAATTAGGTTAGCTAGCTTCTTGTAATCCTTGTATAGCTTTGCGGTGTTCTCGTAAAAATCGGCTAGCGCTTTATCCATAACAAGTATTGATGCCTCCTTCTGTGAAATTCCGTACTGTTCCACGAGTCTCTTTACTCTTGCGTCTGGCAATTCGGGCATTTCTGCAGTAATTTTTTTAATTAAGTCCTTGCCTATAGGATAAGGAGGGAGGTCTGGATCAGGGAAATATCTGTAGTCCTCGTCGGTTTCTTTTGTCCTAGTTGGTACGCTTATTCCCCTTTCCGAGTCCCAGTGCCTAGTCTCCCTTTCAACTTTTAACCCCTGGATTATCGCCGCCTTTTGCCTCGCTATTTCGTATTTTATCGCGTTTTCGACGTCCTTGATGGATCCCACGTTCTTCACCTCTACTCTCTCTCCCCCTTCTACTGAGACGTTAACGTCGGCCCTCATTGCCCCCTCCATGTCGCAGTTACACACCCCCAAATGCTCCAATATCGACTTGAGTTTTTCCAAGAACTCCCTAGCTTCCTTTGGGCTCTCAATGTCAGGCTCAGTTACTATCTCAAGGAGACCTATTCCTGACCTATTGTAGTCCAAGAGCGTGTACTTGCTAGTTAACATTGAACCAGTTGGGTAAATTATCTTAGCGGGGTCCTCCTCAATGTTTATCCTCCTTATCCTTATCTTCTTGTTTGTGATCTCCAGCACGCCTGACTTTGCGATGGCCATGCTACCTGGCCCATCGTATTGGGAAATCTGATAGTTCTTGGACATGTCAGGGTAGAAGTAATGCTTTCTGCTGAAAACTAGCGCTGGGGCAATTTCGCAGTTCAAGGCCAAGGCGACCATGATGGCGTAAGTCAAAGCCTTTTCGTTCAATACGGGTATGGCCCCTGGTAATCCTAGACACACAGGACAGGTGTTGGTGTTGGGGTTCTTGTTAATGTAATCCGACGAACAGGAGCAAAACAGCTTGGTCTTTAAGGTATTAAGGTGCACGTGAACTTCAAGTCCAATCTTAGGCATCTAGCCCTCACCCAGTCTAAATGCATGTGGTAATAACTCGCTCAGCTTATATTTAACTATCCTATTATTAGAGTCAAGAGTTATTACCTCTATATCCTCCGAGAATTCCGCTAATACTTGCCTACACGCACCACATGGCATCATGCCTTTACCTTCTGAGTTAATTACGGCAATTTTCTTGAACTTCCTTTCGCCGGAGTTTATCGCGTTGAAGACTGCTACCCTTTCCGCGCATATGGAGAGCCCATACGACGAGTTCTCTACATTGCATCCCGTAAATACCTTTCCAGAATCGGTAAGTAACGCCGCACCTACTTGTATCCTAGAGTAAGGCGCGTATGAGTTTTTAGTTGCCTCTAGCGCTATTCTCAGGAGTTCGCTATCCGAAGGCTCTGTCCCCTGCATCTCCGAGCCCCGGTACTATGTATCCCCTTGAGTCTAGCTCTGGGTCAATTGAGATAGTAAAAAGGTAAACGTCTGGAAACTTGGAAAAGATCCTCTTTAGACCATATTCTGAGATGATCACCGATGCTATATAGATTCTCTTTGGATTCTGTCTAGCCACCCTATCCAACACCTTAACCATTGTACTTCCAGTGGCTATCATCGGATCTGCCACTATTACGTTGTCAACCCCTTCTTTGATTGGCGGAATTTTCTCGTAAAAGATCTCTACCTCCATTTCTTTAGGCGGTTCTTTACCCTCGAACTCTCTTCTCTTTGCGGTTACTACTCCCTGCCTAGCCCCAGGGAATGCCTTAAGAAGGCCCTCTACTAATGGAGAAGCAGCTCTAAGTATGTTAACTATGACCAAGTTATCTAGATCTACTATCCTCACTCCCTTGGTCTTAACCCCTAGTGGGGTCTCCACTTCAGTTATCTCGTAGTCCATAGTGTTTGCTATTTCATACCCTATTATCCTGCCTAATCTGACCAGTCCCTTTCTAAACGTTATCTGGTCAGTGTTTTTATCTCTCAATTGAGTTAAAATATGTAATTCGTACGGCTCCGAGAGTAAAAATAACGGCATCTCTTTACCTCTTTGTAGTGAGTTTCCTGGCCTCCCTCTCGGTTTCCCTAAGGATAACTATATCGCCTAGTCTCACAGGGCCCTTTATGTTCCTAGTCAATATCCTTCCCTTGTCCCTTCCTTCCAACACTCTGACTCTAACTTGGGTTACCTCGCCTGTGACGCCAGTTCTATCCAAGATCTGGATCACTTCGGCCGGGAACCCAAATTCCTCTATGATTGACGAAGTTTGAGTTTTCTTCTCGCTCATTTCACACCACTTACCTTATCTTTAGCAATTCCTTTAAATACCTCACTAAAAAAATTATGGTGAGAAAGAATGCCTTCCAGTCACACGTGTAGCTTCTGTGGAGTAACGATAGTCCCCGGTACTGGCATAATGTACGTTAAAAACGACGGCACAATTCTTTGGTTCTGCTCTAGCAAATGTAGGAAATACATGTTGAAGTACCATAAGGACGCGAAGAGACTTAAGTGGACTACATCGTACTCGAGGGTAAGGTAAATGGCTACGCAGAGAACCTTCGTGATGATTAAGCCAGACGGTGTAAAGCGAAAGCTAGTTGGAGAAATAATATCAAGGATAGAGAGGAAGGGGCTTAACATAGTTGCCATGAAGATGGTACAGATAAACAGGGAAAGAGCTGAGGAGCTCTACGCAGAGCATAAGGGCAAATCCTTCTTCCCAGAACTCATCTCCTACATAACCTCCGGTCCGGTAGTTTGCATAGTGGTGGAAGGAGACGAGGCAGTAGCGGTAATGAGAAAAATGATAGGAGCCACCGATCCGAAAGAGGCTTCCCCTGGAACCATTAGAGGAGACTTTGCTCTGAGCAAGGGCGAGAACATTATCCACGCCTCTGACTCGGAAGAAAAGGCGAGAAGGGAGATGTATATATTTTTTAGAGAAGAAGAAATCCTAGAGCTGAAGGCCCAAGCCGTATAGGGGGTCTGAAGCTCTTTTTATCTTTATAAGTTCCTTGATTACCTCCTTCATGTCATCTGTGACCACGTCCTTGTAGTTCTTGAAGAGAATTTCGAGGTCCTCCTTTGGAACGTCAGTGTAGAGCTCGTCCCCTTCGTCAATCTGCCTCCCTACCATTACGTTACCCTTTATAGAGACAGCCACCTCCATACCTTGTGTTGCTCTGTCAACGGATTTCTTGTTATCCTGAATCTGTAGCACTTCCCCAACCCTCTTTCCCTCCTTGTTTATTAAGGGGTATTTTGGTCTAATTATACCTCCCAGAACCTTAACTCCTACAATTACTGGGTCACTTCTCCTAAACACATAGCCAGGGAGTATCTTTATCTTCCCTGGTAAAATTAGGGTGTCAAGGGTCTTCCTCTTTCTACTCTCTCTTACGTCGTTTATGTACTTCTCCACGTTGTCGATGAGTTGGTAAATTATGTCGTTGTAAATTAGTTTTACCTTTCCCGTTTCCACCCCCGGAAGGGGCTTCACGCGAAATGCTGCTATTATTCCGTATTCCTCTACCTCCTTTGCTGACATCTCAGCCTCTATTACGTCTCTTTTGCTTATCGGGCCAATATCGGCTAACCTAACTGGAATACCCTTCTTTTCTAACGCGTCAACTAGCGATTCAAGTGCTCCTAAGCTGTCAGCCTTCACCACTATTCCAGTCACGTTTTTCTGGAATCTTACCTTGGCCAGCTCCTCTTCAATTAATTTCTTGTATTCGTCTATTTTTTCCCCGCTTTCCACAGCGTATATAGGAGACCCTGCTACAGCATACTCTAGGTCTGTAGCAATGATCTTCACTCCTGAAGCAGCATAGACCTCGTCAACGCTTCTGTATCCTGTTTTTGAGATCCTCATATCTTGTAGGGGTGCGGGTAGGAGAAGGTTTCTCACCTTAGTTACGATAACTCCGTTGATACCACCAAGGACTATTACGTCGTTTTTCCTTAGCACCCCATCGTATATAATCACGTCAATTGTGTGTCCGAAACCGGGGTCTTCCTTAACTTCTAGCACTACCCCCTTGGCAGGTCCCTCTGCGAACCCTATCCTCGTCCTTAGGTACCTTTGGGTGAGTCCGGCCAGTAAGGCTAAGAGCTCCGGTATTCCCTCCCCAGTTTTCCCGGAGACTGGGACGATTGCGACGTACTTTGTGAAGTCCTTTATCCTGTCAAACCTCTCGGCGTTGAAGTTTAATTGTGCCAACTGGAGAACCAAGTTATAAATGGCGTTATCCAGTCTTTGTTGTACTGCTAGGGACTGCTTAGCGAAGGAGTTAAGAAATGGTTCATTTTCGTGGGGCTTCCACCCGGGTATTTTGTCGATCTTATTGGCAGCGACGAGAAACGGTACTTTCTTTTCTTTGAGTATCTCTATAGACTCAATGGTCTGCTTTTGGAAACCTTCTGTAACGTCCACGACTAAGATCGCTATGTCAGCTACGCTCCCTCCTCTTCTCCTCAAGTTGGAGAAGAGCTCGTGACCCGGAGTGTCGATAAACAGTAGGCCCGGTATTTCGAGCTTAATTGGGATTACGTTCTTTAAGGGTTCCGCTAGCTTCTCTATAACAGAACTGGGCACGAAACTTGCTCCGACCTCTTGGGTCATTTCTCCGGGCTCCTTTTTGACGATTGCAGTCCCCCTTATTTTGTCCAAGAGCGTGGTCTTACCGTGGTCTACGTGGCCCAGCACAACCACAATTGGCTGTCTTAATCTCTTAGTGGACACCGTGGAAGTACTCATGTGTATCACCTTGTGAGTCTAATCACAAATTCTCTTTCATTTGATAGTTATTATTTTTAAGCCACCGCTCGTTCCTTTTAGTGGGATTCTCGTGGTAGATTACGACAAGATGGCCATAGAGGTCGCATCTAAATATAAAGGAAAAATTCAGATAATACCAAAGGTTCCGGTGAACTCCTTAGACGACTTCTCCGTACTGTACACTCCAGGAGTTGCGGCAGTATCCAAGGCAATACACCAAGACAAGAGCCTCTCCTTTCAGTACACTTATAGGTGGAACGTTATAGGAATAGTAACTGACGGAACAAGGGTTCTAGGACTAGGCAATATTGGTCCAGAGGCCGCAATGCCAGTGATGGAGGGGAAATCTTTACTTTTCAAGTACCTTGGAGGAGTGGATGCAGTCCCCCTTACCCTGAACACCACTGACGCCGATAAGATTATAGAGACAGTCAAAATCCTAGAACCCGCGTTTGGGGGAATAAACCTTGAGGACATTGAGTCACCTAAGTGTTTCTACATACTGGATAGGCTTAGGGAGGAACTTCAGATTCCAGTCTGGCATGACGACCAACAGGGCACTGCAGGAGCAACGTTGGCTGGCCTTATTGGGGCGCTTGAGGTAGTAGGGAAGAAACCCGGCGACATCAAAGTTGTACTATTTGGAACAGGGGCAGCCAACATAGCGACTGCCAGACTCCTCTACAAGTACGGTGTTCCATATAGTAACATGATCCTAGTGGACTCTGGGGGGGTCTTGTACAGGGGAAGGGATGACGAGGAGCAGATGAAAGAGGAAAACGTGTGGAAGTACGAGTTACTTAAGCAAACCAATAAGGATAACGTAACCTCAGTGGAGAAAGCATTTGAGGGAGCAGACGTCCTCATCGCTGCCTCTAAGCCGGGCCCAGGGACGATAAGCAAGGACCTTATCGCGAAGATGAACAAGGACGCAATAGTGTTTGCCTTAGCCAACCCTGTCCCAGAGATATGGCCAGACGAGGCCAAGAAGGCGGGCGCAAGGATAGTCGGAACTGGAAGGAGTGATTTGCCTAACCAGATAAATAACTCCCTAATATTCCCAGCAGTCTTCAGGGGTGCCTTAGACGTAAGAGCGAAGACGATCACCGACGAGATGGTGATTGAGGCGGCAAGGGAACTTGTAGCCTTTGCCAGAGAGAAAGGACTTAACGAGAATTACATAATACCAAAGATGACCGAGTGGGAAGTTTTCCCGAGGGTTGCGGCAGCGGTGGGGACTAAAGCGATTCAACAAGGAGTGGCCAGAGTAAAAATGAGTTATGAGGAACTTTTAATTAATGCTAAAAACATGATAGAAAAGGCACGTAGTCAGATGAAAACATTAGCTTAAATTTTTATATTCCCAGATAGATAGGCTTTTTATCACAATATTACTCTAGGTGTACTGTATGCGTTCAGCTTCTAAAAAGTTAGATCCTACAATACACGATCTTGTCCCCAAGCACGAGGTCCTTTCAGTGGAGGAGGCTTACATGGTGTTGAAACAACTCGGAATAGGTCCAGAGCAACTACCCTGGTTGAAGGCTACAGATCCAGTGGCAAGAGCTATTGGGGCTAAGCCAGGCGACATAGTGAAGATCACTAGGAAGTCAAGGACAGGGGGAGAGATAGTTACTTATAGATATGTAATAAGTGGGTGAATTCCAAATGCTCTCAATTGAGGACAGGTGGAACATAGTAGAAGCGTTCTTCAGGTCCAGAGGCTTAGTTAGGCAACACTTGGACTCTTTTAACGACTTCATAAAGAACAAGTTACAAGAGATAATAGACGAGCAGGGCGAGATCGAGACCGAGATCCCTGGGCTCAAGATAAAGCTGGGGAAAATAAGGATAGGAAAGCCTAGGGTTAGGGAAGCTGACAGGGGAGACAGGGAGATAACGCCGATGGAGGCTAGGCTTAGGAACTTGACCTACGCTGCGCCCATCTACTTAACTATGATACCGGTAGAGAACAACATCGAAGGTGAACCAATAGAAGTTTACATAGGTGACTTACCAGTGATGCTAAAGTCGGTGGCTGATCCGACTTCTAATCTATCAGCGGAAAAGCTCATAGAGATAGGCGAAGACCCCAAGGATCCAGGAGGGTATTTCATAGTAAACGGTAGCGAGAGAGTTATAGTGACTCAAGAAGACTTGGCTACCAACAGGGTTCTTGTTGACACTGGTAAGGCGGGTTCCAACATAACCCACACCGCTAAGATAATATCCAGCACGTCAGGGTACAGGGTTCCAATAACGATTGAAAGGCTAAGGGATTCTACAATCCACGTCAGTTTTCCGTCGGTTCCAGGCAGAATACCCTTCGCTATACTAATGAGAGCTCTTGGGATAGTGACTGATAGGGACATAGTATACTCTGTCAGCTTCGATAATGAGATACAGAACGAGCTAATGCCGTCCATCGAGCAGGCGAGTTCGATAACCACCAAGGAGGACGCTTTGGACTTCATAGGTAGTAGGATCGCAATAGGCCAGAAGAGAGAAATGAGGATCCAGAAGGCAGAGCAGGTACTCGATAAGTACTTCTTACCTCACATAGGCACCTCGCCATCTGACAGGATAAGGAAGGCATATTACATAGGCTTTGCAGTATCCAAGTTACTTGAGCTCTACCTAGGCAGGAGGACTCCAGACGATAAAGACCACTACGCTAACAAGAGGCTAAAGCTGGCTGGAGACCTCTTTGCCAGCCTGTTTAGGGTGTCGTTTAAGGCCTTCGTCAAGGACTTAGTTTACCAGCTAGAGAAATCGAAGGTGAGAGGAAGGAGGCTTGCCCTAAACGCCTTAGTGAGGCCAGACATTATAACCGAGAGGATAAGACACGCCCTCGCTACCGGAAACTGGGTGGGAGGTAGGACCGGAGTAAGCCAATTGCTGGACAGGACAAACTGGCTCTCCATGTTGAGCCACCTTAGGAGGGTAATCTCCTCCTTAGCTAGGGGACAGCCCAACTTTGAGGCAAGGGATCTTCACGGAACCCAATGGGGAAGGATGTGTCCCTTCGAGACGCCAGAGGGGCCCAACAGCGGTCTAGTGAAAAACCTAGCCTTACTTGCGCAGATCTCGGTGGGTATAAACGAGAAAATAGTCGAGAAGAGCTTGTACGAGATGGGTGTAGTTCCCATAGAGGACATCCTAAATAGGGCAAGCGAAGGAGAGGATCCCTCGCAGTACCTGCAATGGAGCAGGGTCATCTTAAACGGCAGGCTAATTGGGTATTATCCAGATGGGGGCGAGTTAGCTAACAAGGTGAGGGAGAGGAGAAGGAATGGGGAGCTGAGCGACGAGGTAAACGTAGCGTTCATATCCACAGAGTACTACAACGAAGTATACGTGAACTGCGACGGAGGTAGAGTAAGGAGACCTCTAATAGTAGTTAAGGACGGCAAACCGCTAGTCACAGAAGAGGATATTGCGAGGCTGAGGAGCGGAGAACTGACCTTTAACGACCTGGTTAAACAGGGGAAGATAGAGTTTGTGGACGCTGAGGAGGAAGAAAACGCCTACATTGCAGTAGAGCCAGACCAACTAACCTCTTCTCATACTCACCTAGAGATATGGACACCTGCAATTCTGGGGATAACTGCCTCAATCATACCATATCCTGAGCACAACCAGTCTCCCAGAAACACCTATCAGTCAGCAATGGCCAAGCAGGCCCTCGGGCTCTACGCAGCTAATTATCAACTGAGAACCGACAGTAGGGCCCACCTACTTCATTATCCTCAGAAGCCAATAGTCCAGACCAGAGCTCTAGAGGCCATTGGCTACACGGAAAGGCCCTCAGGAACCAACGCTATTCTGGCCATAATGTCGTTCACTGGCTACAATATGGAGGATGCAATAATAATGAACAAGTCGTCAGTAGAAAGGGGGATGTTCAGATCTACGTTCTTCAGGCTTTACTCGGCAGAGGAAATCAAGTACCCTGGAGGACAAGAGGACAAGATAGAAAAGCCAGAGGAAGGGCTAAAGGGGTACAAGGGGAAGGAATATTACGCTTTACTTGACGAGAATGGGATCGTTCCTCCAGAGGTCGACGTGAAGGGAGGAGACGTCCTCATAGGCAAGGTAAGCCCTCCGAGGTTCTTGCAGGAGTTTAAGGAGCTCTCCCCAGAACAGTCAAAGAGGGACACGTCAATAGTAGCTAGGCACGGCGAAAAGGGAATAGTAGACCTAGTGTTAATAACAGAGACGTCAGACGGAAACAGGCTCGTAAAGGTAAGGGTAAGGGATCCAAGGATACCGGAGCTGGGCGACAAGTTCGCCACCAGACACGGACAGAAAGGAGTAATAGGGATGCTTCTATCTCAAGCCGACATGCCGTACACAGTAAAGGGAATAGTGCCGGACATAATACTCAACCCACACTCCCTTCCCTCTAGGATGACCTTAGGGCAAATAATGGAGGCGCTTGCTGGCAAGTACGCGGCGTTGTCTGGACATGTAGTGGATGGCACCCCGTTCTACAACTTGCCCATAGAGGAGCTCCAGAACGATCTCCTTAAGTATAGCTACCTAAAGGACGGTACAGAGGTAGTCTATGACGGAAGGACAGGACAGAAGTTGAGGGGCAGGATCAACTTTGGGGTCGTGTATTACCAGAAGCTCCACCACATGGTAGCTGACAAGATGCACGGCAGAGGCAGAGGTCCCGTTCAGATACTCACCAGACAGCCAACAGAGGGAAGGGCTAGGGAAGGAGGTCTCAGGTTCGGTGAAATGGAAAGGGATTGCTTAATAGGTTACGGCGTTGCAATGGTACTAAAGGACAGGCTCTTGGACAACTCGGATAAGACCACAGTGTACGTCTGTGAGCAGTGTGGGTACATAGGATATTACGACAGGAATAAGGGCAAGTTGGTGTGTCCCATCCACGGAGACAAGAGTAACCTATATCCCGTCACGGTCTCTTACGCGTTTAAGCTCTTAATTCAAGAGCTTATGAGCATGGTGATTTCTCCCAGGCTTATCCTGGGAGACAAGGTAAGCGTGAAAGGTGATCATAATGAGTGAAAAGGTAATAAAGGGCATAAAATTCGGCATTTTGTCTCCTGACGAGATAAGGAGAATGTCAGTAACTGCAATAATCACTCCAGACGTATACGACGAGGACGGTACGCCGATAGAAGGAAGCGTAATGGATCCTAGGCTAGGAGTAATTGAGCCAGGCCAGAGATGCCCAACATGTGGTAACGTAATAGGGAGCTGTCCAGGCCACTTTGGGCACATAGAGCTAGTTAGGCCGGTTCTTCACGTGGGATACGTAAAACATGTGGACGATCTCCTTAGGGCCACTTGTAGGCGTTGTGGAAGGATAAAGCTGAGCGAAGAGGAACTAGAGAGGTACTACAAGATATACAGTGCAATAAAGAACAGGTGGCCTTCGGCAGCAAAGAGAGTAATAGAGTACGTGAAGAGGGCGTCGATGAAGAACGCTGTGTGCCCCCACTGCGGTGAGAAACAGTTCAAGATAAAGCTGGAGAAACCATACAACTTTTACGAGGAGAGGAAGGAAGGAGTAATTAGGCTTACGCCCTCTGATATAAGGGATAGGCTAGAGAAGATCCCGGATCAAGACATAGAGCTTCTAGGTTACGACAAGGAACACAGTAGGCCAGAGTGGATGGTACTTACCGTGCTCCCCGTACCCCCCATCACCATTAGACCGTCTATAATGATAGAAAGCGGAATAAGAGCAGAGGACGACCTGACCCACAAGCTGGTCGATATCGTTAGGATAAACGAGAGGCTTAGGGAGAGCATCGACGCAGGAGCGCCACAGCTGATAGTTGAGGACTTATGGGACCTGCTACAGTACCATGTGGCCACTTACTTCGATAACGAGATCCCTGGCTTGCCAACGTCAAAGCATAGGTCGGGCAGGCCGTTGAGGACACTGGCCCAGAGGCTAAAGGGTAAGGAGGGAAGGTTCAGGGGCAACCTCTCAGGGAAGAGGGTCGACTTCTCTTCTAGGACTGTAATATCGCCAGACCCTAATATAAGCATAGACGAAGTCGGCGTCCCAGCGGACATAGCTAAGATTCTAACAGTACCGGAGAAGGTCACCAAGTGGAACATAGACAAGCTCAGGGAACTAGTGATAAACGGGCCCGAGAAGTGGCCGGGTGCAAATTACGTCATAAGGAACGACGGTAGGAGGATAGACCTGCGTTACGTGAAGGACAGGAAGGAGTTCGCCTCTACCTTGGCCCCAGGCTTTATAGTAGAGAGGCACTTGATGGACGGAGACATTGCCATATTTAATAGGCAACCTTCGTTGCACAGGATCTCAATGATGGGGCACAAGGTAAGGGTATTGCCTGGAAGGACGTTTAGGCTTAACCTATTAGTCTGTCCGCCCTATAACGCTGACTTTGACGGAGACGAGATGAACCTCCACGTGCCACAGTCCGAGGAGGCAATATCTGAAGCCAGGGAGATAATGATAGTCCACCGCAACATCTTGACCCCAAGGTACGGTGGTCCAATCATAGGCTCCGCCCAAGATTACATAAGCGGGGCCTACTTGCTTACTGTAAAGTCCACCGTGCTTACTGAGGAAGAGGTTCAGATAATCCTAGGGGTCGTAGACCTGCAGAAGGAGTTGGGGGAGCCCGCAATTTTAGCGCCCAAGAGGCTCTACACCGGGAAGCAGATAGTTAGCCTATTTATTCCTGAGGACTTCAACTTCCACGGTCAAGCCAACATATCGAGCGGCGTTAGGGCATGTAAGGACGAGGACTGTCCGCACGATTCCTATATAGTAATAAAGAAGGGTAAGTTATTGGAGGGAGTGTTCGATAAAAAGGCCATAGGAAACCAACAGCCCGAAAGTATCTTGCACTGGTTGGTGAGGGAATATGGAGAGGACTATGTCCTCTGGCTAATGGACAACTTATTCAAGGTTTTCATAAGGTACATCGAGCTCCACGGTCTAACAATGACGTTGGACGACGTTACTATACCTAAGGAAGCTATAGACAAGATAGCAGAGAAGGCTAAAGAGGCAAATAAAGAGGTCTTAGAGCTCATAGAGAAGTACAATAGAAGGGAACTGGAGCCTTTGCCTGGCAGGAACCTTGAGGAGAGCCTGGAGAACTACATACTTGACGCTCTAGACAAGCTCAGAAACACGTCAGGAGAAATAGCTACCATGTACCTGGATCCATTCAATAACGCCTACATTATGGCTAGGACAGGGGCTAGGGGTAGCGTGCTGAACATAACACAAATGGCGGCAATGCTAGGACAGCAATCAGTGAGGGGAGAGAGGATATACAGAGGATACTCCAGGAGGACATTGCCCCACTTTAAGCCCGGTGACATCTCTCCAGAAGCCAGAGGCTTCGTGTACTCCTCCTTCAGAAGAGGACTCAGCCCAATAGAGACGTTCTTCCACGCGGCCGCAGGTAGGGAAGGCCTAGTAGACACCGCAGTTAGGACATCGCAGAGCGGTTACATGCAGAGAAGGCTTATCAACGCACTGGCCGACCTAAGGGTAGAATACGACGGCTCAGTAAGAACTTTATATGGCGAAGTGATACAAACGTTATATGGAGGAGATGGCGTGCACCCAATGTATAGCGCTCACGGCAAGACCGTGGACGCGGATAGAATAATTGAGAGGGTAGCCGGCTGGAGGAAGTGAAACCCCATGTTGTCGGAGGAAACGGAGAAATACCTTGAAGAGAAGATCTCCCAACTAAGGGGCCAAATCCCAGACACTGCCCTACAGAAGCTTAAGGACAGCGCAAGGGACTACCCTGTGGAGCTAACGAAAGAGGAGATAGATAAAATAGTGCAGTTAGCAGTGGACGACTATAAGGGCTCTCTTATAAATCCTGGAGAAGCCATAGGTATTGTAGCAGCGCAGTCAATAGGCGAACCTGGCACCCAGATGACGTTGAGGACTTTCCACTACGCCGGCGTTAGGGAACTCAACGTCACTTTGGGACTTCCAAGACTTATAGAAATAGTTGACGCCAGAAAGGTTCCGTCTACTCCCATGATGACCATCTACTTAGAGGACGAGTACAAGGGAAGTAAAGAGAAGGCCACTGAGATAGCTAGGAAGCTCGAGTACACTAAAGTGGAGAACGTAGTAGATTACACAAACATAGACATGGCCTCAATGTCAATAGAAATACACTTTGACGGAGACATGTTGAGGGATAAGGGGGTTTCAATAGACGATGTGGAGAAGGCAATAAAGAAACTCAAGATAGGCGAGTATACGATTGACAAGCCAGACGAGCTAACTCTAGTCATAACGTTTAGCAATTTAGACAACATTACTACCCTTTTCAAGGCCAGGGAGAGGATCCTTTCCACTAAGATTAAAGGCGTGAAAGGCATTAAGAGGGCCATTGTTCAAAAACGCGGTGACGAGTACGTAATAATAACAGACGGGTCTAACCTAGAGGGCATAATCGGGATAAAGGGCATCGACTTCAAGAGAGTTGAGACCAACAGCCTTCACGAGGTGGAGAGCGTCCTAGGAATAGAGGCTGCCAGGGAGCTCATATCTAGGGAGATAAAGAAGGTCCTAGACGATCAAGGCCTTGACGTAGACGTTAGGCACATAGAGCTCGTCTCCGAGATCATGACCAGGACAGGAGAAGTTAGGCAAATAGGAAGGCACGGAGTGACTGGAGAAAAGACCAGCGTGTTAGCTAGGGCTGCGTTCGAAGTTACTGTAAAGCACTTGCTGGACGCCTCGGCCAGAGGGGACGTGGAGGAGTTCAAAGGAGTAGTAGAAAATATTATAATTGGGCAACCCATTAAACTTGGAACTGGAATGGTAGAGCTTTTAATGACGCCTACCTCGAGGTGATTAAATGTCTCAAAATATAACGGTTGAATCCGAGATAAAAAACCTTTTAAAGACAGGTAAAGTAGTAATTGGAAGCAGAAGGACTTTGAAAAAATTAAAAATGGGAAAGCTAAAAGCAGTGATCGTGGCGTCGACGCTGAGGGGCGACATAATGGACGACATAGTGCACTACTGCAAGGTCTCAGGGATACCGTTTTACAAGTACCCTGGAAGCGGTTGGGATCTAGGAACTCTGGTTGGTAAGCCCTTTATGATATCCACGATCGGGGTGGAGGAACCTGGTAGCTCCAGAATCCTCGAGCTGCTAACTCAACAGCAGACCGGATGAGAAGAGGTGTTGTGTTTTTGCCCGAAATAAAACTCACGCAAGAAGAAATGAATTACATGTCTTTGTTCCAAGACGTGACGAAAGTAACGGTAAAGGACTGCATAATAGACAACGAAAACAACAGGATAATCTTTCTGGTTGACCCAACGTTCATGGGAATCGCAATAGGTAAAGGTGGAGCTAACGTAAAGAAGCTAAGGAAGATTATAGGCAAGGACATAGAGATAGTTGCTTACAGTGAGAACTTGGAGGAACTGGTGAAGAACCTAATGGCGCCGGCGAGGGTGAGGAGCGTTAAAGTCGTGGAAAGCGACTCAAAGAAGGCTGTCTACATAACTGTGGACCCCCAAGACAAGGGTTTGGCAATAGGTAAAGGAGGCAAAAACGTGGTTAGGGCCAAATTAATTTTAAAAAGATACATGGATATAGACACAGTAGTAATAGTCTAGGGGTGCAAAATTGCCGGGTAAATCTCCGAAAGGTTTGTTTGCAGCTAGGAAGTTAAAGCTCAAGAGGCTAAAGTTTAGGTGGAGCCAAAGGTCCTTCAAGACAAGGATGTTACAGCTGAAGAAGAAGTTCGACCCGCTAGAGGGTGCTCCAATGGCAAGGGGTATTGTGCTTGAGAAGGTAGGTATTGAGTCCAGACAGCCTAACTCTGCCGTGAGGAAGTGCGTGAGGGTTCAGCTGGTAAAGAACGGTAGGGTAGTGACCGCCTTCGTTCCAGGAGACGGTGGCGTCAACTTCGTTGACGAGCACGACGAAGTAGTAATAGCAGGGATAGGAGGTACCCTAGGAAGGTCGATGGGAGACTTGCCAGGGGTCAGGTATAAGGTAATAATGGTGAACGGCGTATCTCTTGACGCGTTATACAAGGGTAAGAAGACCAAGCCAGTCAGGTAAACTGAAGGGATTATTTCCTCTCTTGTTCTCTGTCCCTTTCTTGCTCCTCTACCAGTTTCCTTTTTACAAATATCGGCTTGTTAGTGATCAAGGCTAGATATATGGCGTGGCTGGGTATCATCCTTTTCTGGATTATCACGCCGTCGAACTTCAGCTCTACTGTAGCTACGTAAACAGTGTCTATCATATCGTCTATGACTACCTTGTTTATGTGCTTCGCCAGTTCCTCAGAGATCTCTGGGACAAAGGAGAGAATGTCGTAGATGGTCTCTCTTTTATCTAGGCTTATGCTTTCCTCGCTCTGCTTCTTGATCTTGTTTATGGCCAGCACGATCTCCGCGGGCACGTAAAACAGGTTAAACTCCCTGCCGTCCTCTAGGTAGCACACAATAACGGTTACCCCGTTTAGGGGGTAAAAGAACGCGTCCACGTTGTTAACCCTTATGTAGTCGCTCTGCTCAGACATTGATATATTATACTCAAAAATAACTAATAAACGAACATGAATAGATATATAACCTCCTTTTGTATTAAGTCACAAGAACAATTATGGAGAACGAGCTAAGCAATCTGGATGTAAAGATATTTGGTAAATGGGACACTAAGGTCGAAGTCAGAGACCCCAGCCTAAAGAAGTACATCTCGCTGATGCCAGTATACTTACCCCACTCTGGAGGTAGGCACGAGCACAGGAGGTTCGGCAAGTCCAGGATTAGTATAGTGGAGAGGCTAATTAACGAGATGATGAGGCCTGGCAAGAACAAGGGGAAGAAGATGTTGGCGTACAACATTGTGAAGGCCGCGTTCGAGATAATAAACGCCAGGACAGGCCAGAATCCAATTCAAGTACTTGTGAGGGCAATAGAGAACGTAGCCCCCAGGGAAGAGGTAACCAGGATAATGTACGGTGGTATAGTCTACTACGTGGCAGTCGACGTCTCCCCTCAGAGGAGAGTGGACTTGGCTTTGAGGCACTTAGTCGAGGGAGCCAGGTCGGCCTCATTTAACAATCCGAAGCCCATCGACGAAGCACTGGCCGAGGAGATAATTGCCGCGGCGTCCGGGGACACTAAGAGCTACGCATTGAGAAAGAAAGAAGAGATAGAGAGGATCGCTTTAAGCTCAAGGTAAATAGCTAAACTTTTATTAATCCTATCACACTAAAATGCGTTGAGGAGTGTGTAAGGGAAATGTCTCAGAAGCCACACCTTAACCTAATCGTCATTGGTCACGTAGACCACGGTAAAAGCACTTTAGTCGGAAGGCTACTAATGGAAAGAGGATTTCTAGACGAAAAGACCATCAAAGAGGCAGAGGAGGCTGCAAAGAAGTTAGGGAAGGAGTCAGAGAAGTACGCCTTCCTGCTGGACAGGCTGAAGGAGGAGAGGGAAAGAGGCGTAACCATTAACTTGACCTTCATGAGGTTCGAGACCAAGAAGTACTTTTTCACGATCATTGACGCTCCAGGGCACAGGGACTTCGTGAAGAACATGATCACAGGGGCTAGCCAAGCGGACGCGGCCATACTTGCGGTCTCAGCTAGGAAGGGCGAATTCGAGGCCGGAATGAGCGCGGAAGGGCAGACCAGGGAGCACCTAATCCTGGCCAGGACAATGGGTATTGACCAGATCATAGTGGCAGTAACCAAGATGGACGCCACGGAGCCTCCATACGACGAGAAGAGGTTTAAGGAGATAGTTGACGTAGTGTCCAAGTTCATGAAGAGCTTCGGCTTTGACATGAGCAAGGTCAAGTTCATTCCAGTTGTCTCGATCACCGGAGAGAACATTACCCAGAAATCAAGCAACATGTCATGGTACAATGGGCCCACCCTAGAGGAAGCCCTAGACATGTTGCAGATCCCACCGAAGCCAATAGACAAGCCCTTGAGGATCCCCATTCAGGAGGTCTACTCCAAGTCCGGCGTAGGTACAGTCCCAGTGGGAAGGGTAGAGAGTGGAGTATTGAAGGTAGGTGACAAAGTAGTCTTCATGCCAGCTGGGAAGGTGGGAGAGGTTAGGTCTATTGAGACCCATCACACTAAGTTGGACAAGGCAGAGCCCGGCGACAACATAGGGTTCAACGTAAGGGGAGTAGAGAAGAAAGACATAAAGAGGGGAGACGTGGCAGGCCACACCACCAACCCACCCACAGTAGCAGACGAGTTCACAGCCAGGATAATCGTCATATGGCACCCAACCGCCATAGCTGTGGGCTACACCCCCGTCCTACACGTCCACACAGCCAGCGTAGCGTGTAGGGTTTCAGAGATTGTGGCGAAGATCGACCCCAAGACCGGTAAGGAGGCTGAGAAGAACCCGCAGTTCATCAAACAAGGCGATACTGCAATAGTGAAGTTCAAGCCCATCAAGCCGCTGTGTGTAGAGAAGTACAACGAGTTCCCACCACTGGGCAGGTTCGCTATGAGGGACATGGGCAAGACCGTCGGAGTAGGAGTAATCACTGACGTAAAGCCAGCAAAAGTGGAGATCAAGTAAGGTTTTTTACGGTGTTGTTTTTATGCCCACAAAAGCGAGAATAAGGCTTTGGAGCACAAACGTCAACGACTTGAGCTACGTTGTTAATCAGATTAAGGCGATAGTAGACAAGACGGGAATAAGCATGAGGGGACCAATACCTTTACCTACCAAGAGGATGGAGGTGCCGGTGATGAAGCTGCCACACGGCGAGGGGAAGAAGAAGTGGGAGAAGTGGGAGATGTCGATCCATAAGAGGGTCATTGACATAGCCGCTGATGAAAGAGTAATGAGGCAACTTATGAGGGTCAGGGTTCCGGAAGACGTTTACATAGAGATAGAACTTATATAAAGGTCCCTTTCATATTTTTGTTATAGTGCCGGGGTGCCCGAGCGGACCAAGGGGCTGGCCTGGAGATTCTGCCGGTCAGCCAGTGGGGGTCTTCCCTGCGCGGGTTCAAATCCCGCCCCCGGCGCTGTTTTTAATTCTTTTTTATTGAAAATTCAATTGCATATGTAACGTGATGGTATAGAAGGAAAGATTTAATAAAGTGAAGGGGTAACAACAGTGAGTAAACTTTAAATAACCACTGTAATAATATTAGTATGCCGCAGTAGTCTAGCCCGGTCTAGGATGAGGGCCTGTCGAGCCCTTGACCCGGGTTCAAATCCCGGCTGCGGCGCCTATTCCTAGTAAGTTATGTTTCTTAAACTCGTTGTAAGTAGTTTAGGCTTATAAAATAAGCTAATAGAGCTGAGTAGTTTCGCTTTTTAGATGTTGAATTGTACTTTATCTTTTTTGGATCAGTAACTGAGATTTTAGGAATTTGTGTTCTGACAAATTAGTTTTTATACACTTCAATTAAATAAGCTTTAAAAACTATTAAAGCTACTTATATTTACATCTCAGCGGCAACAGGAAATTGAACAAGCATTAAGTAAATTTTCGAGTACAACTGAAACGAGCGGTCTAATAGGAACTATAATAGCGGCCCTTACGACGATAGGCATTTTGACGCAAGCTGCTCCAATTCCCAAGGAAGCAGAATGTGATGTAAGCAACTATAACGAAGTTAGGAATAACAGATTTTACGAATACGTTCCTGCAGTTCTGGTGCCTGGTAGGATAGTAAAGAACTTGAATAATCAAGTAAATCAATGGTATGAAGAGGCTTATAACGACTTTCAATCGAGCAGACTCGACGGTGTAAGAGACTTAATAAATAAGCTTTTTAGGCACGGAATTCTGGTTAAGGTTCCCTCTCCAACGCGAGATGGATTTAAGGATGTCCTATACTACGTTGGAGGAGTACCGGACTATTCCATATCTTCTCAAACTAGCAAATGGGAGGTTTTCCAAAGCGGTGTCAATTTTCGGTCCAAATATTAGGAGTTTACTACAACAGTGGCCTTACACTGGAAAATTGGGCGTAATACCTCTAATAGCTAGCGATTTAGATAGATATAGAGCTAATCCGCCCCATAAGGAACTGTATGGGAATAAGCGCAATAAATATAAATATTATGACTGTGTATAATTATTATCCCTCACTGCTTCATGATATAGCTGCGAGTTCATTTATCGTAAGAATTCCGCCATATCATTATGATCAACACAGACACTACGAGATTACTAAAGATTGGGTAGGTTTCATCACTTATGCCTCCAACATAGTCAAGATAGCTCCAACTCCTGCAATTTTACTTGGAATCCCAGAAACTGGAATTACAGCTCCCTTCTTGATAGCGCCAAGTTTTGCAGATTCTGAAAATGTTGTAGGATATGACTTTACGATACGACTGCCTAACGGTAGCACAAAAGATGTAGCGCTCGAAAAGATTGGGGACTCGTTAGTAGGTTCTCCAATATTCTCAGCTACAAATTGTGATAACCCAACATCATGCGATAAGTTGGCCCTATATGGCTTTGTGAATAACGTAGAGATAATTGCCCAGCCAACTAGTATTAACATAGGCAATATAATGACTTTAGCTCAGCCTGGCGTTAGCATACTTTCATATACCTCTCCTCCAAAAGAATGGACCTATGCTGAACTGAAGAAGTTTGCGGTTTCCCAAGGAATTAACGAGCAGACCTTTGACGATTGGGTAGCACGGATAATATTTGCCTCAGAGCTGTTAGAAAAGTTACTGGAGCAAGGTGTTGAGAACGCTTACAGCATAGTTTCAAACCTAGAGATTACTGGCAACATGATAACCCAAGGCGTTGAGGCAGTTGCAAAGCAAGTAGCCAACGCTGCAAGTCAAATAACTACTGGCATAGATGATGTTGTTGACTTTATTGAGAGGCTTTTCTAACGGCGTTTTCTAGTTAACGCTATAACTCATGGCGTAAATGTTCTTTATTGAGGAAGTTGCCAAATTTTTATCGATACAAAAATTCTTTCTAATCCTTATTCTTCCCCAACGCAATGACGTGTTCGTAACTGAATGTCAACTACGCTTTAAGCAAGCGTTAGTTATAGTCTTGTTAATTGAAACTTTGAAAGCTAATACTTCTTGTTGACTAGACGTGTTCAACTGAGAGACTCACTGTTTACGTTCAAAACGCTTAAGCACATCTGTGATTAAAGGTAGTTCATGTAGTGCAATCTACGTAAATAGCTTTACTTGACTATTTGGCAAATTCTTCGTTCTGAAACCAGTATCCATAACACCATGAAGCAAACCATCACTTCTCTTTCATTAGGACTCTTTTGCTGAAACTTGAAGTTTTCAGCCATCCTTTTTTACATGGTTTAGCCTTCGACTTTTTTCAGCAGTTGTCGCAATTTAGCTTCACGCCTTACCACAAGAGCTCCGTTTTCCTCTTTACACGCTTTAAACTTAGCGTAACTAGCTCTTCGCTGTTTCGAGTAAGCTTAACTATATTTCATAACCGTTTGAGACAGCTTATTAAGGTCAAATACCACATCAGCATCACAGTTCTTGAAAGATTTAGCGAACACTCCATAATACTCGTTCTTTTTACCTTCTTCATTCAATTTGCTCATAATTTTCCTCATTTTATTAATCAAAGGTTTGCACTCTACGTTATCCGACCACTTAATTTCCGCCATAAACAATACTTCCTTTCCCTCAGCTATTACGTCCACCTCCTCTCCCTTGTGTAAGTACTTGCCTACATATTCAAATTTAAACGGTAATGGGATTAGCTTTTCCTTTATTAGCTCCCTTATCAATTTCTCAAACTTTAAAGAGAAATACTGCCCCAAGTTAATCCTTTCCATAACCTCTTTAACTCTATCAATCTCTAGATCGCTTATGTTTTCGTACACGAACTTAAACCAGAAATCAAAGAAGTTATCCTTAATTTCCCACCATCCTCTCTTCATTCCATATGGTATCACCCTTTCCACAATCTCGTTCTCCTCCAGCCTGTCTAGATAGCTTGTCAAGTTACCCTTATCTAAGCCTGTTACTTCTGAGATTTTACTTATCGTGTTATAGCCTTGAGAAATGGCCCTTAGTACGCTAAGGTATACTCTTTGCTCCTTAAATTCTTCCCTAAGAAGGTAGAGAGGTTCGTCGTATAGTACGTTACCTTTCTCCATTATTTTTCTCCTTATGTTTTCCTCTATGCTGAGACTAGGGTCAAGTTGAAGAATGTAAAAAGGTATTCCGTCAACTACGCTCCAAATCTTTATTAGCTCTTCTATGTTCTTGCCGGGGAAAAAACTAGAGAGAACAGGAAACGGCAATTTACTTAACTTCCAACTTCCTGTCCTTCTTCCATAAAGCGGTGACCTACTTGACAATACTTCATTCTCCATCATCCCCACGCTAGAGCCTGTGATCAGTAAGTATAGTCTGGTTGAACTTAGTTTTTCGTCCCACGCCCTTTGCACTTGGGAGATAACGCTTTTGTCAGCTTCAGTCAAATACTGGAACTCGTCTATCGCTAGAACAACCCTTCTATTGCTGATCTCATCACCGAAGTAAATTAACAGCTCATCCAAGGAGACGTTTAGCGATATAAAGTAGTTTTTACCAGTGAGGCGTGCAAACGCTTCTTTAAGTCTCTTAACGTTATTCTGTATCCCATCATTGGTAGATAAGTGGTATATTGCTTCTTTATCTTTGATGAACTGCTTAACCAATTCTGTTTTCCCAACTCTTCTTCTTCCATAAAGAACAATCAGTTGGGCTTTATTTTCTCTGTACTTTTCTTCAAGGAACTCTAGTTCCCTCTGTCTATCGATAAATTGTTGTACCACGAAAATTATAATCTAGATACAACTTTTTTAGCTTATATTTTAGGCTGTTAAACTCGAAGTCACTACATTAATTACCTAAGAAACCTCTATAAAGCGATAGAGAACCACACTGTATTTCCAAGATTTAATGAGAATAAGGAAGTTAAAGCTTACTAGCTTGTGATTGTTGTACTTTCCATTGTATGATCTGGCCTCCTCCCCTTCCTGCGAGGGTTCTGCATAGGTCTAAGGCGTTACTCCCCCTTAAGGGAGATACTCCGTGATGTGAAGAGAAAGGAAAGAGCCAAAGCGTTGACAATCTTCTTCACTCCTAGTTTCATAATGTTTAACGCACTGTTGACGTCGCTGTGAAGTTTACGACCAAAAGGACAGCTAACGACACCCCTGGGATTTCTGTCAACCTTAACGTTATGGAAGGCGTAGAGCCGCGAGGTATTGTACTCAACAACTAGAAACGCGATTATGCCGTACTCATTCACTATAGCGCCAACTTGCGATAAGACCAAATTTGAAGTGAGCTTGTTACCCTTATCCTAGGAATGAAGTAAGGATAGCCCAAGTAAACCGTGGAGACACCAAAGACCACAAAGTCTTGGTGAGGTGAGAGGCTAAAGTTCTGTAAATGAAGAAGCCCACGGTAAAGCCTAGTGACTCTTTTCCTTTCCCTCAACACCTCTTCCCTATCACTTCTTGAACCTTTTCTGTCTCGCTCTTCAACTTGTCAAGCTCAGCTATCTTTTTCTGAAAAGTAAAAGTAATTGCTCTTAACTGCTGAACCACGGTAAAATAGAACAGTACGTTCTCAACCACGACAGTAGCCAACGCGTTTACGCCAAGGTCAATTGACGCAATCTTGTCACCTTTAGGCTTCTCAACTTCTCTCTTTCGCCGTGAACGACGAGAGAGTTCTTCATTGGCTTACGCTTTTCTTTGCGGTGGTTCTACCAACGTCAACGAAATGTGGGCGTAAAAGTTGTTGCCTTCAACGCGAATTTCTAAACGTCCTTGTGCGCCAAACCACCTTAACCTTCAAAGGGCATCTTCATTTCCCAATCCTTCAGAAAGATGACGCGTTTTTCCTCGTCAACTTCGTAGCGATCTTGCCTAACTACTA
>JALBWU010000013.1 GCA_022678445.1 Candidatus Aramenus sp. CH1
GCTGGCTTCGCAACGCTCTACTACATGGTCCCAATGCTCACGGAAAGGATGTGGTACTCCAACAAGCTAGGTTGGATACACCTAGTGGGCTACATGGTGGGCACAGCAATGGTAGTGGTGGGCTTCGACTACCTTGGAATATCTGGACTAGTCAGGAGGGCTGAGATATTCCCCCTAACTCCTGTATACGTAATAGGAGAACTTGTGGCCTCTGCAGGGGCAGTAATAGCTGACGTGGCTACCCTGCTCTGGCTAGGAAACCTAGTGATAACCTTACTTAAGGGAAGGACTACAAGGCTTGAAGGGCTCTCTGTTGGCGAAGTAATAAGCACTGTGGCAATGCAACTGGAGGTCCCCAAGGAGATAACGGCAGACATAGGGAAAATAGGGGAAAGGCTAAACTTGGTGAAGGTATTTACTAGAAAATAAAAAAAGTTAAGATGATGCAATTTTTTTGAGTATTTCCTCGTTTTCCGGAAACCTCCTCTCCCCGTAACGGGAGAATATTTTGGATTCGTTTAGGTAGACATCGAAGATACCGTTTTTGCCCTGTTCCAGTTCCACCTTCACGTCCTCGAAGTAAGTCAACAAGTCCCTCGCGAGGCTCAGTGCCCTATCCAAATAGCCACAAGGTCTACAGTACACTATCTTTACGGTCTTCATAACGGCTGTTTTTGGAATTATAATTTAAATGTTTCTTATGAAAATGAAAGAAGTCAATTGAAGAAAGATTATTTAAATGGAGACTACTTATGTGAAGGGAGAACATGAGAATCGTAGCCACATATGACCAGAACCAAGTGCTAAAGCCCCTAGACGAGGCAGACATAATAGCCGTGATAGACGACGAGAAGAGGGAAGTGGAGCAGTACGAGAACCCCGCAAAGGGAGTCAGCAAGGAGGCAGCAATGAGCGTGATACTAGACTTGGGAGCTGAGGCCATAGTGGTCAAGAGGCAGTTCCTATGTCCAGGTTCCTACATGATGTCACAGGGAGCGATCAAATACATTCCCACGGAGTATAACACACTAAAGGAAGTCCTCGAGAACTTAGAAGAGCTAAAGAAGGGCGCCGTTGACGAGCTAGTAGAAGAGATGTACGCTGAGGCGTACCCAGAGGAATGATTTTTTTACTCTGAACCCTTAAATGGTACGGGAAGCAGATGCCCCATACTCCAGTTGGTATTACCATTGCGGATGTTCTTCTCTTCGTCCTATCTTGGATACTGATTTCTATAGTCGTATACTTCACTTCCAAGTTCTTTACTAGGGACTCTACGCTTTCCAAGGCCTTCCTAGCTACCCTAGCAGCTTTGGTTGTATACGCCGTACTCTACGGCATTTCGTCGTTTTTTCTTAAAGGTATCATTCCACAAATAATTGGTTTCATAGGTATACTGTGGGCATTCAAGACTGTGTTCAACGTAGGGTGGCTGGGAGCATTGGGAATAGCAGTGTTGTCAGCCGTAATGCTTATCATAGTCGATTTCATTGTAGTCCTTCTGCTTGGAGTTGGGCATAGCTTACTACACGTGTGATTGAAAAAACTATAAGGGTTTTTAACGTAAAAATAATAAGAGAATTTTTGATTTTCATGGATCTAGACACTGTAGGAAAAGGGATTTCTTTCAAGTTCTATTCTGCTTACTACCCACCCAAGTACGCCAAGCTAAAGGCCAACTCCCTTGAAGAGTTGTACGACAAGGTGCCAATTGCAGACAGACACTCCATATTCTACCACGTCTTTCACCCTATGCTCTCGTCGCACGCAGTACCTGAGGACCTACCTAACGACTTTGCCTTCTGGGCTAGGGATTCCCTTCACGACGAGGAGCTAGCGGAGATACTGGCAGACCTGCCAGGGGCTGAACCGCTAAACGTGGAGGACATTAGGAGGGAAATATTGGAGGTGCTCAAGACCTATGGAGTAACAAACAGGGTTGGGGAATACCCATTCATTTTCATGAGTTGCGTTCCAGTGGTCTACTACACCGGAGTTGAGGTAAAGACGTTAGCGGAGTTTTTGGATGCTGTAGCTACAGTTCCTGTCAGGTCGATCTTTTACCACTTCGTTTACAAGAGGGTTATAGGTGAGAAAACCAGGAACGATTTCAGCAACTGGTTGGAGAGTAACTTTGGGCTAACCGAACTGGCAAACGAGCTATCGAAGCTCGACCCACAGACCTATACAGACGAAGAGAAATTCAGGGGAGATCTCCTGAAGGTTCTAGAGAGGTGGCTGTTGAGTTGATAGAGAAGTACTCCGAAATCGTTGGAGAGGCCGAAATAGACGCCTTGTTCAGGATAGCGGAGAAGCTAAAGGATCTCTCCATACTCCACGTAAATTCCACCAAAGCTGGAGGGGGAGTCGCGGAGATCCTGAACAGGATGGTACCGTTGATGAAGGAGCTTGGGCTAAACGTAGACTGGAAGGTTATAAGGGGAGATAACGAGTTCTTTAAGGTCACAAAGTCCTTCCACAACTCACTGCAGAATGGCGTGGGGAGTCTCCCAGAGAATGCCTTTAAGACATACGAGAAGTGGCAGGAGGTAAACGCTGGGGAAATACCGCTGGACTACGACATCGTCATGATACACGACCCACAGCCCCTTGGGCTAATAGACTTCAAGAAGAAGGGAAACTGGATATGGAGGTGCCACATAGACATCTCGAACCCTTATCTTCCAGTGTGGAACTTCCTCAAGGAAAAGGTGTCCAAATACGACGCCATGATAGTCTCCGCCCCAGTGTTTGCCAGGGACGACGTAGAGACTCCGCAGTTTGTCATACCTCCCTCAATAGACCCGTTAAGCGTCAAAAACAAGCCAATCCCTCCCGTTACTGTGAGGAGGGTTCTCTACAAGTACGGCATAGATCTTGACAAGCCCCTGATCGTCCAAATATCTAGGTTCGACTACGCAAAGGACCCCATAGGCGCTATTAGGGCATTTAAGATAGCCAAGAGACACGTCGACATGCAGTTTGCCTACGTGGGAAGCCCAGCCACCGACGACCCTGAGGGGGAAGAGGTATACAAGAAGGTAGTAAAGGAAGCGGAAGGAGAGAAAGACGTGAAGTTGCTCATGTTACCTCCCTACAGCGACCTCGAGATCAACGCCTTCCAGACCGGGGCAAGCGTTGTCTTGCAGAAGTCCATAAAGGAGGGATTTGGCCTTACGGTGAGCGAGGCCATGTGGAAGAGGAAGGTAGTAATAGGTGGGAGGACCGGTGGGATACCTTTGCAGATAATCCACAACATGACTGGCTACTTAGTGGACAGCGTAGAAGGGGCTGCCCATTACATTGTACACACCATAAGGAACCCAAAGGTAGCAGAGGAAATAGGGAAGAACGCGAGGGAACACGTCAGGAACAACTTCGTGATAACTAGGCACATGAGGGAGTACTTAATGGTGATGGCACACGTGACTAAGAGGGGAAACCCTTGACTAGGGAGAGAGCTTAGCTATGAAAAAGCCCTCCGTCCCGTGCACGTGAGGGTACGTTCTGATCACCCTAAGCCAAACCTTGCTTTTCCTGTACCCGAACTTGGTAGGATCGTCGTTTACCTTGACCAACTTATCTTGGTACTCCTCCACAGCCTTTTCCCCCTCCTCCGGGAAAAGGGAACATGTTGTGTAAACCACATCAGACCCAAATCTCATTGCCTCCCTCAGGATCATCCTCTGTACTCTGACCAAGGACATCAACTCGTCCTTGGTAAGCCTCATGAAGACGGAGGGGTCTACGTTTACGGTACCGCTGTTGGTACAGGGGGCGTCAATGAACACCTTCACCCTCCTGTTCAAGGGCAAGTGAGCCCCGTCGCCCACTAATAACTCCACGTTCCTGACACCCCACCTCTCCAACAGCTTCCTCTGTACCTCTACCCTGGAAGTGGAGACATCTATTGAAACCACGTTTGCCCTATTATCCGTCAACTGCTGGATCAAGGAAGTCTTCACTCCCGGTGCCCCTCCAATCTCCACTATGGTCTCGTAGGGCTTTGGGTCCAGGACCTTGACTGAGATGACGGAGGCCTTGTCTTGGGGGATTACTAATCCCTGGGAGAACTCCTCGGTCTTGGACACCTTATACCACGGTTCCACCTTGAACAGGAAGGGAAACTCGTTGTCCTCCTCTAGGTAGAACCCCTTCCTCTCCAGGGACCTCCTCACCTTCTCGACGTCCACCTTTAGTGTGTTCACCCTTATCCAATGGTACCTCTTGTATATACCCCTCAGGCTCTCCTCCCCTAGGAGGGCAATAAGCCTCTCCTTCACCCACTCCGGGAATGAGAAAAGGGGGTCTGGCTCGCAGTCAAAGGACTTCTCCACCGCCTCTCTTAATGAGAGCTCAGGGTACAAGTAGCTCACGTACTGGAAGCACTTTAAGACGTCTAGGAACCTTACGTAAAGCTCCATCCTGTTCCCCTCAGCCCTCGCCTTCTTGAAGGCAACGTCGAATGCCCTCTCTGGGTTCATCTTCTGGAACAGTATGTTCCTTATTGCAAGTTCGTAGAGCCTTACTTCGCTCAAACCAACAGTTTTCTTCTAAGTGGAAATAAAAAACTTACTCAGTTGGACTAGGACTACTCACTGATCATTTGGTGATCTCCTCATCATCACGATATCTGAAGGGCTAAAATTCCTCTTTATTTTCGAGAACAAAAGCTTAGCGTAAGCGTCAGCCTCGATCTTCTTGATCTCGGAAAGGTCGTCAGCTATCTTGTTCAGAATTACTACCTCAGGGTAACCGCTGGCTCCCCACGTGGGCACGAACCTTAGGTTTCGCTTTCCCTCTTTCCCTAGGACGTCTATCCTGCTCACGGGAGATATCTGATCTTGCTGATAGTAGGCGGAGAGGATAGGGTAACCTAGTATCTCCTTGTACTTTAGGTAGGCCATTTTTGTCCCCTCCAGGTCCCCTGTCACTCCCCTTGACACAACCTCGTCCCAGTCTATCCATCCCAGCGCCACCGGCTCCTTAGGGTGAATCGAGTACTTTTTCCTTAAACTGTCAAAGAGCCTAGTTACCACGAACCTCTCGGTAGCGTCTTCAAGCCTTGGATAGCTCCCTACGAGGTTCACTAGGAACCTCTGGCTGAACCTCTTTACCACCCCTATGAACTTGTCGGGGTTCCTATCGAAGATGGAGCTCCTCTTGGATATAAGCTGGTCTAAGGCCTCCTTTCCAAAGATCTGGTCGCTGTACACCGGTGGATCCACTAGAGGCCCATCGACGAAGAGGACGTCAGTGTCCTCTTCCTCCATTAGACCAGTCTCCACGCTCAACATCAGAGTGATAGCCATCTTCTTCACGGCGTCTAAGCCGTAGTAGTCTCCAACAACCCTGAAGTCGTCTACTACCTTAGGTGGTACTTCCCTCTTGTTGGCGAAATGACCGTAGACCTTTACCGCCCTGACCATGATGAGGAACACGTCGCCAACGTACACTTGGTACATACTACCGTCAACTGCGGAGGCCGAGTGGGGCCTCTCCTCCTTCTCCACTTTGAAGAACTCAAGCTCCACGTTGCCGTAGTATACATCCTCTGCCAGCATCTCAACTGATGCGCTCAGCTTCCTAAGCTTCTCAGACTCCTCCTTAGCTAGGGCCTCTATCCTTCCCAAGACGTCTTTTGTCCTCAAACCCTCACCTTCACTGGCACTCCCATCTCTACTAGGAACTCTACTACCTTTATGAACCTCTCCTTGTTCCTCTTGGTTAAGGTTACCTCCCCTTTGTCTACCATGTCCACTAGAACGTCCACGTACTCAGGAGGTAAGTTAGAGGACTCTAGTTTCTCCTTCAGCCTCTTGTTGAGCTGTGTGACCATGTCCTCAGCCCTTTCCACCTCTTTCCTGGCCTCCTCGATATCGTCTTTGACCTCAAATGCTTCGACCTCCACTTCCTCCCTCAATACATTCCTGAATATCCTGGCGTATACCATTATTTTCCTGTTGAGCTCCTCCACCCTTTTCTTGTACTCCGCTAGGACCCTTTCCTTCAGCTGGTTCAATGTGTCCACGCATTTCTGGCTCCTCTCAAATAGCTCTTCCACAAGCTCTCCTAAAGCCTCTGGGTCGTCTGGGACGTTAATTAGGGCCTCAATTATACCCACGCTTTCCCTGCTCACTTCCTCAAAGTTGTAACTCCTGCAAGCCTCCAAGTTAGCCTTTAGCCTCCCCACAAACTCTTCAGCCTTCCTCAACTTTGTCAGAACCTTGTCCAACCTCTCCTTCTCGTCCTGGAGGGCCCTGACGTCGGAGCTGTTCTTTACCCTTTCTAGCTCACTTATTAGCTCCTGCAATCTCATCCAACTTCACCTTAAGCCTTGAGTATACCTCGCGTATCTCTTCTCTCTCCTTGTTAACGTTCTCCTTTAACTTCCTCAAGCTCGGATCCTGCCTATTTACCTCCTTGACCAATTCCTCTAGTCTCCTTAGCCCTTCCCCAAGACTTAAGGCCTTAACGTAGAGTTCGTACAAGGACGTCTCCTTAAGGGACTGTGAAAAGATAAGAGGGTAATTGTCTAGGCTCATCTTTGCTATTTCCCACACTATGAGGTACAAGTTGTTGCTCTCGTCCTGAAAGTTCTTCTGGACCATTTCTATCAAGTTCCTGATGGCGTCGAACTCCTTGTTGTTGGCCTTCTGTATGGCTGAGCTCAGTTCCTTTACGAGCGCATCGAGATTCTCGTCTAACCTCCTTAACAATTCTCTGAACTCCGCCTCTTCCTCTACCTCTCCCCTGACGCCCGCCAACCTCTTCGCCTCCTTAATGACCTCTAGCTTTTTCTCCACTTCCTCCTTTATCTTGGACACCTTGTTTCTTGCCCTCTCTGTCTCCTCTAGGAAGTCCTTGTACAAGGAGTAGAGGTTGAAGAAAGCAAAGTAAAGCCTAAAGTAGTTCCTTACGTCTCCTCCCTTAACGACGTTCTCCGCGTTTTCCTTGAACTTCAGCATGGACTCTTTCATTTCGCTCAAGCTCCTTATCCCTGCACCCCTAGCCTTTGCCGTTATGAAGTAACCATAGCTCACGTCGTAGTTCAACTTTTCCAATACCTCCTTTGCCTTCCCCTCAAGTAGTTCCCTGAGCTTCCCCGTGTCCAAGTGCCTAGCTATCTCCCCTGTGGCCAGGGACGCGTAGAGCAGGAACTCGACCGAGGAAGACCTCCTTGGGTCAAAGACCTTGCTTAAATTCAGCTGTCCCCTCTCCTTCAGCTTAGCGAGGGAGAGGATGTAGTCCACTACCACTTCCTCTACCTTTTCTCCGTACCTCTGCCTCAAGTACCCAGAGAGGGTCTTGGCGAACTCCTTTAGGTAGCTCCCAGCCAACTCCTCGTAGTTTATTACCCCGTTAGAGGAGTTGACAATCCCGTTCTCCGCCAAGTAGTCAACGATCTCCCTTAATGACTCCTCCGTCTCTATGTCCTCAAGCTTGAACTGCTTAGAGCCAAAGATCCTGAACTTCTCGTTGACTAGCTCGTTTACCTTGGAGAACGTTGAGGACACCTTCTCTGGATAGACCTCGTAGTTAAAGATAACCCAGTTCAAGGACTGGATAGGCCTCTTGTTGCCCTTAGCTACGGGCAGTAGCCTCACTTCCACCTTTTTCCTCACTTCTTCACTCAGCTCTTGAATCTGCCTCTTCACGTCCCCTAGCCTCAAGTCCACTCTGTCCTCCTTTAGTTCCGCTGAACCTCTGTTAAGGAAGTAGTAAAGTAAGTATAGCAACTGCCTCTTAACGGGGGTCGGCAAGTCCAGAACTGTCAAAGTGATCGAGAGCCTATCGCATTTCTCAATTATTGCCTTAGAGACGTCCTTTGCGTTTATGTAGTCGCTTGAAACCAGTATAAGCCCGTCCAAGAAAACATCTTCCCTGTGATCAAGAAACGACATGAGAGACTCGAAGTCTGACTGGTTTAGGACTTTAGCCAGGGCAACTGTGAACTTCCTCTCTTGGTTGCCCCACTTAAGCACCCTCAACCTGTCGCTGACCCTCGTCTCCTCGACGTCGCCGCTCAGTAACTTGACCAAGGAGATCACTCCGTCTAGCTCCTTTTCTACGCTCAATAAGTTCTCGTTGACGAACTTGATCGCCCTCTCCTTGACCTCCCTGGACTTAAACTCCACGACGTAGTTGCCGACGTTTGTGTTTACAAGGCTCTCGAAGAAGTTCCAGCCGTAGGCAAATGCCTCTCCCCTCTTCCTGATCAAGAGCCTCTCCACCGCCTTCTTCATCTCCTCCCTTTTAACGCCCTCCTGTACTACCTTGTCCAGGTCCTCTGACACGAAGACCAATAGGCTTGAGTCGAAGTCCTTCCCAGGGTTATATAGGAGGAGGAAGTCGTCGAGGTTACTGTCCCCCATTACCTCCCTCCAAGAGTCGTAGCTCACAGTGAAGCCCTTTATCACGTGTGGGGATAGCCTTCCCACCAAGAGGCTGCCGTCGAAGATCCTCGCCATCAAGCTCTTGTGGAACTTGGACACCTCCTCTGTGTCCAGCCCCTCTTCCACCTTCAAGAGGTTCTGAACCCTTATGGTCTCCTCTTCTTCGTTAAGCCACTTTGACTCAAGCACACCCTTAAAGATGAACTCAGCTTGGTCCTCGAAGGCGTAGGAGTTACAGACCACATCGTTGAAGAACTTTGCGTACCTCCTCCTCTCGGGGGTTATGGTCCAGAAGGGCAAGTCCATCCACTTCAAGACGTCGTTGTTGGCATTGTTGAAGTCCAGAAGGCAACTCATCATTGCCAAGAACTCCAGCTTAGTCGGTGTACCTATAACCACCCGCTTCACCCTTTGGAGGAGGGAGTAGTACGTCTCTGGGAACATTGATGGTAGAACGCTGGAGAAGAGCTTTGAGTAGGCGCTGGGGGTCATGGACAAGTAGACCACCTTGTTCCCCTTGGAGTTGGCCAGCCCCTTGACGAAAAGCCAGAAGTCCTTAATCTGATCGGAGTACTTTGTGGTGGCAAAGTCTATAGCAGTCTCTACCTCGTCTATTAGCACTACATCGTTGAGCTTAACCTCCTCGAGACTCTTCAAGTTGTTCAAGACGTCCACGAAGTTGAGCTTAGCAAACCTCTTTCCCGCCTCATTTAGGGCCTCGCTTACTATGCTCAGGAAGGTCGTCTTACCCTGCCCCCAGTCCGCGACCAGAGCTATAATTTCGGGACTCTCCCTCGGCGATTTAACCCTCGCTATCTCCTCACCTATCTGCCTAAAGAACCTGAGCCTATCAATGTGCTTGGTCTTGGAGACCACGCACTTGTAGAGCTTGAATATGCTTTCGGGGTCAGCTGAAGTCTCACTAAGCCTAAACTGGCACATTTTACTCATTAGTCTTCTAGTAGTACTCTATCAACTCTTTCCAAGGAACCAGCGTATGACCCCAACTTAGGATCCCAAGGTATTCTCACCAGTGCGGGTACCTTCAACGCCGACATGAGGCCGTTGACGATCACGTACCCTGTATCCTGGGAGGGTATAGCCTTGGCCAAGGATTCAGGCAGACCACCGCTGGCAGACATCACGTAGCGTAGATCCTCGTGGTATATCCTGTGGAAGAAGAAGGTGTTCAGCATGGAGAGCACGTACTTGTCCACGAAGGCCGGCCTCTGACTGACGAGGAAGAGGGAAAGGCCGAACTTCCTTCCCTGCGTCGCTAAGGTGACTAGGATGTCCTTTGTAATGCTAGCGTTCACGGGGTAATCATTTGAGGGTATATAATTCTGTGCCTCCTCTATAACGAAGCCTATGAGCTTCTGGTTCCCTGAGTACTTTGCCTTGGTCAAGTAGTTCAAGAGGGACCTCGCGATATAGCTCACAATTAGTTGCTTCGTAGCTATGTCAACTCCTGGGGACCCATCTGCCGAGAAGTCTACGATGAGTAGGCCCTTGTTTTTCCAGAGCAACTCGAGTGTGGACTCGTTGAAGCTGGAAGAGTTATCTATTAACTTATACTTCTGCACTAGCCTGTTCTTGAATATCTCGAGGGCGCTAATCACTGCCCTAACAGTGCTGTAGTTGAACCCCGAGTCCTTCAGCGATGGGTCTGACAGCTCCTTTTCGAGCATTTCAACGCCCTGCTCAGTCCCCAAGATGAGGTTGTATTCCTTTACATCATGCCTTGAGAGGACGAATTCCAAGAGGTTGCTCTGGAGCGAGTTTGTGGTTTCTCCGCTGAACTTGAGGGAAATTATGAAGTCGGCTAAGTCCTTAGGCGTGAAAAGGGACAGGTCTATGGTAAGCCTTGCCTCGTTCCTCGTCAAGGGGTCTCTGATCACGAACTTCCTAACGAAGTTCCTTCCTCCCCTGACCAGAGAGTAGTTCTGGTCTGCAAAGTCGGCGTAGTCCCCGTTGGCGTCTATGACTATCAAGGGTATAGCAGTCTTCTTTCCCCTTATCTCCAAGTTCGAGAGGGTCGAAATTAAGTACCTCATGTTATAGCTCTTCCCGCTCCCGGTCTCGCCAAAGATGCCTACGTGCATGGTTATTGAATTGAGGTCCAGTAACAAGGGAATGTCGGAACCTGCAAGGAGCCCGTACTTTACGTGTCCCGTCAAGTCGTTTACGCCGTAAAACTCCATTAGCCCCTTCTCGTCTCTTATCTCCGGGAGGAGCTTAACTAACGAGCCTGGCATCGGTGAAGAGGAGTGATTGTACCTCTTGATTATGCTGAGCGAGGCCTTTATAACGGTGTTCATGTTCAGCAGTTCAAAAGACTCCTCCTCCGTTATCATCGACCTAAGTATGGGTATTTTCTCGTCGTAAAACTCGTTTATGTACTCGAAGCTGTCGAGCCTACAGAGCGAGACCTTTCCTCCGTCCTTCACCACAAAGAGCCTACCGCTGGACACCTCCACCGAGGGGTCTATGATGGCGCTGACGGAGTTGGACTCCCCCTTCTGTAGGACGATGCCTACTGTTTTCCCTCCTTCTAGCATGTATCCTCTCTTTCGCAAATTGACTTAAAAAGGAGCGATCTCATGGAGGTTAAAAGCCCAGACTCCTAAAAGACTGGAGACAAACTTCTCACGAGGTCTTCTTGGAGGTAAGTTCAAAGAGGGCTAGAGAGAGGCCCAGCATTATGAGAAAGCTTAGGTAATCCCCCTCAAACGAGTCGTATAAGGCCAAGAGGAACACTAAGTACTTCAACACTTGCAGCGACGTAGGTACCTTCTCCTTTACGGCCACCTTTGGCGTCACCCTCCAGTCAAACTTTAGCCTACTTGTCCCTTGTGCAAAACCCACCATCGAGGCAAAGACCACCAACACACTGCTCAAGTCTATCTCCCCAGAGCCCTCCATAGACCTCCCATAGTAAAACGCCAGCGAGACCCCGTAGATAGCTAGTGATAGCAAGTACCAGGGTAGTGAAACGCTCTCGGGGAACAGGGAGACTAAGACTAGCGAGAGGGGGAAGAACGAATAGATGCCCCACTGGACTACGTATAGGAAGCCCTCTAGACCCCTGATCCCCCTCCTTAAGAGCTTAAGTCCCTCTAGGAACAGCTCCCCTGAACCATAGGCCCACCTCTTAACTTGCGCGTAAAGGTCGTAGTAGGTAAAGGGCGAGAGCACCGACACCGTGGGCCTATCAAAGTACTTCACTTGAACCCCGTTTAACGCTAGCCTTATCCCCATTTCAAGGTCCTCCGTGACCGCTCCCTCTTTCCAACCTCCCAAGGCTAGGAGGACGGACTTCCTTATGCCGAAGGCCGAGCCATTGGGAAAAACGAACAGCCCCCTCCTTTCCCTCCCCCTGAACAACGACGCCATTGAGAAGTCAGTCATCCTAGAGTAGATTTTGCCCAACCCTTCTCTATTCCTCACGACTAGCCTAAGGGCAATAGCGTCGTAGTTTGCCAATCTTGCTACTTCCCTCAGGAAGTCTCTCTCGACCCTCGCCTCTGCATCTAGGAACACCAAATACTCGCCCTTGCTTAGCTGGACTCCGTAGTTGAGGGCCCCTGCCTTCCTTCCCTTTGGCCTCTCCCTCCTGACCAGCCTGAAGTTTTCTGGCATGGGAATGGAAAGGAGTTCCCTAAACCTCTCCTCGCTGTCGTCAGAGACTATTATTACTTCGTAGTCCTCGTAGTCCAACTTGGACAAGTTGTCCACAAGGCCCTTGACCGTCTCGACCTCCTCGTCCTTTATTGCCACTATGACGCTTATCTTCTCCTTCCTTTCCTCTCCTTTACTTACCTTTTCCTCGTCAGTGTAGTAGATCCCTTGAAGGATAAGCCAAGTAGAAGAGAAAACCGACGAAACGAGCAACAAGAGCGTTAAAAAGAAATTCATCCTTTGTTTTTCCTCTCAATCGCTGCCTTAATTTTTTCCTTTGCTACCGAGGCCGTCCCCCATCCTGACGTCTTTACCCACTTGCCTGGCTCTAGCTCCTTGTAGTGGTCAAAGAAGTGGTTTATCTTGTCTTTAATGGCTTGGGGCAAGTCCATGATGTCCCTTATGTTGGAAAAGGTAGGGTCTACCTTGTCCTTTGGCACTGCAATAACCTTCTCGTCCTCTCCTTCCTCGTCCCTCATGTAGAGCATGCCTATGGGTCTTGCCTCTATCACCGTGCCCGGGTAGAACGGGTAGTTACTCAAAACTAGCACATCTATGGGGTCGCCGTCCTCGCTCAACGTACCCGGTATAAATCCGTAGTTGAAGGGGTAGACCATGGAGGTGTAGAGTACCCTGTCAACCTTTACCACTTCTTCCTCGTCGTCAAATTCGTACTTTATGTTGGAGCCCATTGGTATCTCTATAAATACGTTTACCACGTCTGGTGCGTTTTTCCCTGGACCAACTTTCATAAAGGGTCATAATTGACTCTACAACGAGACTTTTATGTTTTATTCACTGGATACGTATGAGGCTCTGGACGAAGTCCTTCACTAGATCAAAGGGATGGCTGGACAGCATCTCGTCGATCTCTTTGAGATAGCTCTCAGCTATCTCCCTAACGTCGAAGCCCAACTTCGCGTACCTATTAGCTTGCACCACCGTTGACAGCCTGTCAGATAGTCTGGCTACCTTTGCCTCCAGGGTATTCCTCTCCTTGTACTCCTTGAAAAGCTCCTCCCCTATGCCCAGCTCCCTGTAGGCCTCAAGCTCGGCTTGGCTCTTGTCAACCCTCCTGCTAGCCCACTTTGGGAGGTCGCCAAGTACGCTCTCTCCTACGTCATGGAAGAGGGCAAGTACGGCAGCGTGGTCCGGATTTACCTCGACTCCCCTTTCCCACAACTTAAGGGAAATTGCGTAGGCAAGTACGGACGCCTCGAAGCTGTGGGAAGACACGGTCTCAGCCATCGAGGGGGGTACGCCCCTTTGCATCCAGCCAGTCCTAGCCAAGTTCTTACACGCCGTTAACAGCCTCTCCAGTTGCATGGTTACAACTCTCTGCAGAGGTACTCTAAAGAGTTTTTCATCTCCTCTACTCCACTTGTCCAGAACCTTATCATGGCCTCCTTGCCCTTCATTCCCCTGTCGTATATGACGTTAGGTACCTTGCCGTAGTTCTCAACGACGTGTTCCACTATCCATTGCATAGTCTTCCCCTCACCGTGTTGAGGCTCTAACTCTCTGTTTACCTCCACGGCCTCGTATCCCAAATTCCTCAACAACTGGATTGCCCTCTCGTCGTACCTAATGTTTATCAGTGACTCAGCCTTAACTCCCATGGAAGTAAGGGAGAAGAGAAGCCTTGCGGTGTGCGTCGGGTAACCAAAGACCGCTGGGTAACCTACCTTTACCTTTCTATCCCACGTCCTGACTATCCTCCCCCTGAATGTCGCAATGTCTTCGAGCCCTCTTACGTACTCGGGCGGTACGGAATGAGAGAAGTTCGACTGCACTTCAGGGATGAGCTTCCAGAAGCACTCGAGGCCCTCAACGAAGTCCCCAAACTCCCTCATCTCCTCCAGAACCTTGTATTTCATGGAGTCCTTCAGGAGGAAATAGGGGTCAACGGGCCCTATCCCTTTGCCTACCTCTAGACCGTAGAGTATGGATCCTTGCAGTAGCCTCCTTGCTACTTCTACGGCAGAACGCACGTCATTTCCCTTGGTTAGCTCGGCAGTGATGGCAGAGGCGAAGACTGAGCCAGTGCCGTGGGTGTTCTTCTGCTCGATCCTTGGGTATCCGACCTCGTAGAACTCCTTTCCGTCGAAGACCACGTCAAAGCTGTGCTCACCCTTTACGTGGCCTCCCTTAACCACAACATACGGTACGCTGAACATCTCGTGGAGTGCCCTCGCTACTACCTCTTGGTCCCTCAAGCTCTCCACCTTAATGCCCGTGAGCATTGAAGCCTCCAAGGCATTTGGAGTAACGATGAAAGCCTTTCTCAGAATGAACCTCTTGTAGTCCTCCAAGTCCTTTATCAGCTGTGTGCCGTCCTTTGCGTATATTACTGTATCCACAACGAGCCTCTTATCTGAGAGCTCCTCGCTCACCACCTTGAACTGTCCCGAGTTGTACACCATGCCTAGCTTGGCGTATCTGAAGTCAAAGTCCTCCTTGAGCCAGCCTATTTGGGAGGCCAGCTGTTCAGGGGACACCGGGTACACTTCCTTTATCCCCCTTGTACTCTGGACAGTTATGGCTGTGACAGCCATTATGCCGTGGACTTGGAGGAGCTCGAAGACCTTTACGTCAGTCTCCACCCCAGCCCCTCCGCCAGTGTCCAGCCCAGCTACGCTAAGGGCTACCGGCTTTTTCGTCCCTCTTCACCCTCGTATTTCCAGCTACAACCCAGAACTGACCGTCGTCCCTAACCTCCAGCTTCCATATACCAGTAGTATGCTTCACCAACTCTATGGCCTCGCCTACGGCGCTTATGGCGTCCTTCCTCCCCTTCCCCATTACCATTATTAGGATCACGTCGTCCCCGGGCTTCATCTTGTCGATTGCGTGGATTATCTTTACCTTTGCTACGTCCTTGTACTTCTCCTTTATTGCCTCCTCTATTTCCCTTATCCTATTGACCGTGTAATCCTCGTAGGCCTCGTAGTCGAGCTCGTAGACCTTGTGGGACTCTACAACCCCCTTAACGAAGCCCAAGTATACCACCAACGAGCCAGCCTCTGGAGGGGCCTCCTCCCTGAACTTCCTGATCTCTTCAAGGAAGTTGAACTTCCCCTTGACGAGCTCTCCTCCAGACGGTGGGGGCAGGAAGGCCACTTCGTCGCCGTTTTTCAAAATGGACACATTGGCGACACCATTGACTAAGACGGCGACCTTTATGCCTCCTATGCCGTTCTTCACGTAATTGAGGAAAGCGCTACCGTACTTCCCCGAGAGCTCAGCCACGAGGCAGTTAACGTCAGTACAGCTAGTCTCCCACTCCTCCTCCTTTTTCCCTGTGAGATCCGACATAAAGGCGAAGTACTTTAACTTAACTTTCATCCTGCACACTCCCTTCCGATAAAGCCCTTATTATACATGGAAGAAGACGATAAAATATTTGATTTCATAGAGGCAGAGGAGCCTCCAAGGAACTCTCTAATGAGGAAGCTCGACGAGATAGAGTTCCTGCTGAGGACTCTGATGAAGGAGAAGAGGGAAAAGGAGGAGAGCCTCTGCGAGGTAATACTGGAAAAGACCTACATAGTGACAAATAGAAGGGTAAACCAGAACACTCACCCCAACCTCTTCGTCATGAAGTTGGACTCATCCAACTACCTCGTGACGTTTAAGGACACCATGGACCTCTTAAAGCTTTATATGAAGATGGGGGAGAGGGTAGAGGACGAGATGCCTAAGAGGTTAAGGCTCCTCTTCACCTTCCTAAAAAATAACGGGCTAGTGTACTACGACGCTGAAAGCAAGGAGTACAAGCTTGTCTAGGAGGCAGTAGCTACCTCTACGAGTATAGTCTGTAACGTAGACGTGGTCACAACGTTCTTTAGCACGTCCCTTATGGCCTCCGAAAAGCTCTGACCTTCCACAACGTCCTTGTTCTCAAAAGCCAAATTCCTCGAAGTGCTCACCCTTTGAACTATTTCCCTCACTATTGGCTCTACGTCGTAAGACCTCACCGCGTCAACGTACTTTGACACCTTCTCGTTGAGTAGAATCTGATCGCCTACCACGACCTTCAAGAATTTTACCACGTTGGCGTCATCTGCTAATTTTGCCCTCAAGAGGCCCATGAACTCCTTCCTCACGATGGGTATTACGACAAGAACGAAGTAGTTCCTTCCTCCTACCTTCCAGAGGTCTACCTTACTCGCTATTTCGTCAACGCTTCTCAAGGAGGCTTCCCTTATAGCGTTAACAATTATCTCCACCATGACGGTGTCAGACACTGTGACGGTTTCCCCTGCAATTGCCCTAACCTTGCTAGCCTCTGCTGAGTAGAACTTGCTGTAAACCGACCTCGTCCCGAACTTCCAAGTGGAGAAGGGACATATTGTTAGTACGTTCTTTTGCCTAGTGTGGACTTGCTCCCCTTTATAGGACGTGAGGAAGAGCCCTGCGCACTCCTTGTCTTGACCCTCAATTCCCAGTTTCCTAGCCCAACAGCCAGCGTGTATTGGATCATTTATGAAGGGCTTTATTACCTCGAAGGCAAAATATCCCTTTTCTCCGCTTAACGTGTTGTATACGTAAAGCCCCTCTGGGCAAAGGAAGTATACTCCTTCAGCCCCGTTCGTCTTCTTTAGCTCCAAGATTCTCTGAACATCCCTCCTAGCCCCCTCCACGTCGCCGCTAATGTATTTGTCAAAGCCGCAACATATGCCGTCGACCAGCTTCACTCTGGGAGAGGTGGGTATCTTGTTGCCGTTTTCCATTAAGAATTTCAAGAATCCCTCCAGACCCACGGGATCGTACTTCGCCGAACAGCCTACGAAGAGGAGGAACCTCGGATAGCTTCTGAACTTGTCTTCTAGCTGTTTCTCCACTTCCTTCGCCCTCAAAGAAGAGCCCTCCAACGAGATGGACACAGTGAAGCTCGACCCGAGCCTCGGAAGAACCTCAGTGATCCTGGAGATCTTTATGCCCTCTGGGCACACGTCCTCGCATTGCTTACAGCCGAAACACGCCTCAAATACAGTTTCTCCGGTGACGAGCCTGTTTAGCCTACCCATGGCGGAGTAAAAGACGTTCTTGGCGGTCTTATACGCCAGGCAAGAGTCGAGGCACAGTGAGCAGTTCACGCAACGCGTAGCGTCTATGTACTCGTCCCTAATGAACTCTGCGTGCTTAGGTACCTTGACTCCTCTCTTGTACTTGCTTAGTATGTGCTTTTGAAGGTCGTCATAGTCCCTCAAGTTGGGGAATGGAAAGACGCCGGGGTTCTTCCTGAGGAAGTTGAAGACCTCCTCTAACTCGTCCGCCTTAACTGAACCACACATCACCGTGTACTTGTCTGGGCTGTTGAAGTTGACCTCATACCCGATGACGAGCTCCCCGGGGAAGCCGTTAAAAAGGGATGGGTCTGTCGCCCTCAAGCAGATGGGCGCGTAGTCCTTCTTCACTAACCTATAGGAAGCCACAAACATCTCCTTGACGAGCTCCTTTACGTCGACAGATTTCCCGCTAACAAGGGAGGAGTAAATTGAGGGGACGAAGTATCTCTTGGTACCGTCAATTATGAGGCTAGACCACGAGAGCTTCTCCTCTTGGGATACCTCTATTACCTCATCGTACTTGACTAAAGTGACGATAGACCCCTTCTCTCCGTTTTCGTGGACTGCCTTCTTGTACCTCACGAACCCGAACTTGTAGCTCCCGAACCCTGAACCGTTTGTGGCAATGAACCCCCCGACAGTGCCCTTAGGGTAGAGGGGGAAGAGGGCAGGGTAATAGCCCTCCTTGATCAACGAGTTAAAGAGCTCCTCAAAGGTGGCACCGGGAGCTACCCTAGCCTTTGCGTATATGTTCCCCCTCTCGAGGATTGAGAAAACTGATCCGTCCTCCAGCCTATTCCTAGCGCTCACGTACTTGGGGTTCAAATATCTCAGTAAGCTACCGTCCAAAGACGTACCTCTGCCGACTATCACCTCCCCCCCTTCGACCATGAACTTCTTCAGGGACGACACATCAAAGGACGTAATAGCCCTGCTAAAGATCGACGCGTCTAGTAACAACTGTCCTCACCATGCATTAGGGGATAAAAATAATAAAAGGTTTTGCCAAAAATCGAATAAATGGTACTTCTTCATATTCCAGTAAGTATTTCAGGAATTTGGTATCCAATAAAGTCGGAAATTGTAAGCAAGACCGGGTCAATAGGACTAACCCTTGTGCTGAAGCCATATAGCGTCTTTGAGGTTAAGAAGTCCGACACTCCCGTGATTGTATTTAATGGGATTAAGATAGATTTCCCCAACGTTGCTGTCCTTAAGAGACTGGGAGACTTAAGGGTAGAAGGAGAAGCTAAAGTCCCCCTAGGTTACGGATATGGGCTAAGTGGATCCATTAGCCTGGCCTATGCGCTGGGGGCAAGCGAGGTATACAACGTCAGCGAAAGGGTCGCTTTAGAGACCGCGCACGAGAGCGAAGTACTTTTTAATAACGGCTTGGGGGACGTCATATCACAGTACTACGGTGGAGGACTAGTGTTCAGGAAAAAGCCCGGCGCACCGGGCCATGGAGAGGTAGAGCTGGTGGAAGTTGAGTGGCAGGAAGTGTACTCAAAACCCCTTGAAAGGATGCCAACCAAGGGGATAATTAGGCCACTTGAAATCGCAAAGGCCTTGATCCAAGAGTTCCTTGAGGACAGGACTCTCAGGAAGTTCTTTGAGATGTCCAGGAGGTTTAACGAGGAGCTCGGCTTCCACTCTGAGTACAGCGATTCCTTCAGGAAAAAAGGATTAATAGTCAAACTCGGAAATCCAAGTGAGAGCGGATGGATAAGCCACGTTCCAGCGATGCGTGGAGCCTACGTGGGCTAATCCCAGAAAACCACCCAAGGAGGGAGTCCTTGATAGTCAGGGAGAAGCTAGTTGAAGCCTTAGAGAAGGAAATCTTGGTACCTCAAGGCCTAATCGCCCACGGTAGGGGCGAGTGCTTCGACTACCTAGTAGGGGAGAAGACCCAGCCCTTCGCAGAGGTCGCAGAGAAAGTTGCCGTAGCTATGTTGCTTTTGGCCAAGAACCCAGTAATATCGGTAAACGGAAACATGGCAGCCCTAGTGCCGAAGGAGATAGTGGAACTAGCTGGGGAAGTTAACGCAAAGGTGGAGGTGAACTTGTTCTACAGGAGCGTGGAGAGGGTCAAAGCCATCGCCAAGGAATTAGAGGAAAACGGAGCGGAAAAGGTGCTCACCGAGGGAGACGCAACGATACCGGAGCTCTTCAGCGAAAGGAGGAAAGTTAGCAAGGATGGGATATACTCTGCAGACGTAGTCCTCTTGGCGATGGAGGACGGGGACAGGACACAAGCTCTAGTTAACATGGGGAAGAAGGTAATAGCAATAGACCTGAACCCCCTCTCTAGGACTTCGCTTTCAGCTACCGTAACCATAGTAGACAACGTGATAAGAGCGTTCCCCAACATGATAAGGTTTGCAAGGGAAATGAAGGAGGTAAGCAGGGAAGAGATTAAGAAGTTGATCGACCAGTTCGACAACAGGAAAAACCTATCCGAGTCGCTGAAGTTCATTTCCTCGAGGTTGATTCAGCTCTCGGAGGACTTGTAGTTCTCCTTTCCGGGGAACCTGCCTAAGTTTACGTCATCCACGTAAGCGTTAACAGCTTTCAAGATCTCCTCGCTCAGGTTAAGGTATCTCCTGGCGAAGTACGGCGTAAACTCGCTTAGCCCCAACAAGTCATGTATTACGAGCACTTGTCCGTCGCAGTGAGGCCCAGCGCCTATGCATATGATAGGAACACTAACTGCCTTTGTGACTTCCTCTGCTATGTCGGAGTAAACGTTCTCCAGTACAATGGAGAAGACGCCAGCTTCCTCCAACGCCTTAGCGTCTTCTAGAAGTCTTTCTCTATCCTTTATCACCCTGTAGCCTCCGATCCTTAGGTACCTCTGCGGAGTGAGGCCTATGTGCCCCATGACCGGTATTCCAGCCTCAACTATCCTCCTCACGGTCTTTAAGATCTCCTTCCCTCCCTCTAACTTAACAGCGTCGGCTCCGTTCCTAGCTAACGTACCGGCGTTCTTTACTGCCTCCTTTACGGAGTGCTCGTATGAGAGGAAGGGCATATCTGCAACTATCAGTTGCTCTGGCCTGGCGTTTACGACTGCTTTAAGGTGATGGACGACGTCCCTCATTGTTACAGGTAGCGTAGAGGGGTAGCCCAACATGGTCATGCCGAGGGAGTCTCCCACTAGGATGCCGTCAAGCTTGCTTTTTGCCAATATCCTCGCTGTCGAGTAGTCGTAGGCCGTCAGCATAGTCAGCTTGCCCTTCCCCTTTCTCTTTAAGAAGTCCCTTATCGTGACCTTTGCCATTTAACCTCAATGAGACTTTGTCGGCCAAGCTTAAAACTCTCCTTATCCTGTTAGCAATGTACTGCGTCTCCTCGTACATCTCAGCCTTCCTGTAGACCTCTATGGCTAACCTCAAGTCCTCAAAGGCTAACCTCCTGAACAACGCCCTGTCAACGTCTGTAATCCTAGGCTTTTTCAGCATGAACTCCAGCCTCTTTTCCATGCCCTCTATGTCCAAGCTGTTCGCTTGTATCTTTACCAGCTTCACTTCTGGATCTTCTTCCCCCTCCTCTAACGCGCTCCTCACTTCCTCGGCGTCTATGAACTTCCACCAGTGCTGGTTAGACGACTTATACGACGTCTCGATTATGCCGAAGTCCCTCTCCAAAGCCCTCAGTATCATCTTTGGATCCCAGGAGTAACCAAGGGACTGGAGCTCTGAGTACAACGTCTTGTAGTCGAAGTGCCCTAGCTCGCTCTCCCCGTTATGGTCGTAGATGCTCAAGGCTACCCTCAACACGGCCTTTGACTTCTCGCCGTACTTCGTTAACGCCTCTATTGTCCTGTCCCTAACTCCGCCTAACACTAAGTGTAATCTTGCCAAAGGATTATATTATACTAAAACTACAATAAACGGAATATGACCAACGACAGCTTGGCCGTCAGTGTTACTAAGCTGACAAAGAAGTTCGGCGACAAGGTCGTCCTCGACGACATCACGTTTGAAGTTAAAGAAGGGGAGGTGTTTGGGATCATAGGACCAAACGGAGCGGGGAAGACGACCACGCTGAGGATCATCGCTGGGATTATAAGGAAGTACGAGGGGGAAGTGAGAGTTTACGGACTAAAGCCGGTAGACGCTAGGAAGGCGGGCTATATCTCCTATATGCCAGAGGACGCCTTCCCCTACGATAACCTGACAGGGTACGAAAACTTGGAGTTCTACGCTAAGATATATTCTAAGGGAGACAAGGTAAAGGCCAAGGAGTACGTGGAGAGGGGTGTCGCGATCGCGAACCTGGGCGACAAGATATACGACAGGGCATCAGCTTACAGTAGGGGTATGAAGAGGAGGTTGTTGATAGCTCGGACGTTGATGGTGAAGCCAAAGGTGGCCATCCTCGATGAGCCAACTACCGCCCTCGACGTTGAGTCTGCCATAAAGGTGAGGGAGACCATAAGGGGCATGAGGGGAGAGTCCACAATAGTCATATCCTCCCACAACATGCTCGAGGTAGAGTACCTTTGCGACTCTATAGTGCTGATTGACCACGGAAGGGTAGTGGCTGTGGGGAGACCAAAGGAGATAGTGGAGCTAACGAAAACAAATAACTTAGAGGAAGCGTTCATAAAACTCACGGTGAAGGAGAACGATAAGGGACTTATTGCTTAAGGAATGGACTGACGTAAAGAGGGACAGGAAGCTACTCCTCGGCTCGGTCCTCCTTCCCCTCGTGTTACTCCCCTTGATAGGCGGAATCCTGTTCGCAGCTGCCGTTAGTCAACCCCCAGTAGTGGAGATCATTAACGAGAACGTGAGCAACGTAAAGTACGTGGACTACCTAGCTGACTACATAACCTCACATGGGGGCGTAGTTTACGTTAACTCGTCTCCCGTGTTGCCCGACGTGAAAGTGGTCTTCCCTCCTCAGTTTTACTCCAACATAACAAACATCAACAGGACTGCCTCTGTGGAAATCACCTATTTGATATCTGCAAATAGCCAAGCTTTTGACCTTGTGGATAACGGACTCTACAACATCCTTTACAACTCGTCATTGAGCAGAATTGAGCAAATAGAGAAGATCTCCAACGTCTCAGTTCCTCCGCAAAAGATAAGGGATCCATTGGCCGTCTACATAGCTTACGTCCAGCCTACTGGTAAGGCAGTGAGTAGCTCGGAGAACAACCTGGCACAGCTAGCGAGGATAGTAGCAGTTATCCTCTTTCCGGCGTCTACTCCAGTGATCTTCTTTGTAACGGACGGTATATTGGGCGAAAAGGAGAGGAAGACGTTGGAGTCCCTCTTGGCCTCTCCCATCTCAGCAAAGTCGTTCATAGCGTCTAAAGTCGCCATATCCATACTTCTTGGGATAATATCCTCCATAGGGGACGTAGCGGGCCTAGTGGTCTTCTCCTTGTTTGCGCCCTTCATAGTGGGGGCCTCTGTTTCCTTCTCCCTAAGCTTCGTTGCCCTTACTGTGGTCCTCTACCTCTTGATGGTATTCTTGACTGCATCAATAAGCGTCTTCATATTGGTCTTAATTGGGGGATCGAGCAAGAACGTCCAAGTAGTCAATTTCCTCATAACCAGCTTTGGTCTAGTCGCATCCTTTTCATCCCTGTTGATAAACTTCGGCAACTTATCTTTCCCGCTCTCCACTATTTTGCTTATACCCTATGTCCAGATAGTGGCGTCCCTACTGCTATATGTATTCGGGCTCGTACAGGAATCCATATTCTATATATCAGGAACAATAATAGCTTGTGTACTGTTAATTTTAATCTCGTCTAGGTTCCTGGACAGCGAAAGGCTTTTGCTCAAATAAAGCTTTTATTTTTTGAAAGACTATAATAGAATATGAGCTCTGTAAAAGGATATGTTTTAATTATAACTTCAATTGGAAAAGAAACAGATATTTCAAACGAATTGAAGAAAATTCAAGGGGTAAGGGAGGCTACCCCCGTATACGGCGAGTATGACGTTGTGGTGGTAATAGAGGCTCAGTCCTTGGAGGAGCTGAACAAGGTAATTTCCCAGATAAGGAGGAACCCTAACATCATAAGGACGGTCACGTTAATTTCCATGTAATCAGAACCCTTTGGAGTTCTCCTCATTTTTTCAGTACGTCCCTACCACATCATTTCTTAAGGAGGGTTAACGTCATAGAAGTGGGACCCACCTATGCTCATTTGCTCCCGGGACACGGGAACATTTCACATAGGCCCAGATTTTTATGTGGCAGAAGGAGTTATTAGCTTTTAAGAGTCTTTTAGGAGTTCCCGCCAGTTATTTCGATTTCCTCCTCTTCTTCCTCTTCTTCAAGGGACTTGAGCTTCTTCATAAGCTCTGACACCATTGCGTCCAGCTGGGCCACCTTAGCCTCAAGGAAAGCGACGTTCTCTTCGTACTGCTCTATCCTCTTGTCGTCCTGCTTTTCCAACTTGCCCTCGATACCTAGCTTTATGAAGAACTTTACGAGGTCTGTTATCTGCACCCCCATTTCCTCGGCCTTGCTCCTAAGTTCCTCGTAAAGTTGCTCCGGCAACGATAAGTGTATAGTGGGCATCCCTGTATTTCCCTCTCTAAAAATATCTATGTAATCCGCATATATTAATCTTGCATATGAAGTATTCCTCTTGGAATAGGAATAGTGTAATATCGCTCTAGAAAATACTTAAACCTTACAAGAGGAAGATATAGTTTGAGAATCATGAGAGTAGTTACATTCAAAGCGGAAGAAGACTTGTTAGAACTATTGGATAGGTATGCGATAAGGTACGGTCTAAACAGAAGCGAAGCCATAAGAAAGGCAATTGAGAAGCTTGTGGGAGAAGACATAAAGAAGGAGACTGTCCCGGTGGCTAAGGTAGAGAAGGTTAAGCTCTGAAGACTATTACTCCTTTTTCGCTCCCTTCAATATATTTTTTGTCTACTTCCGCTATTTCTCCCTTATACTCCTTTAGAAAGTATTCCAGAGGATCCAAAGGCATCAAGTGACCCTTAACCCAATAGTGCATGGGGATGACTATCCTGGGCTTCAACGCGTTAACTAGGGAAATTGCCTCCTTGTAGTCTATCGTAATAAGTCCTCCCACGGGTATCATCAGAACGTCTGGGGAGGATATTTCCTTTAGTATATCCTCCCTGGGGATTTCCCCAATATCCCCTAGATGAACCACCGTGAGGTCCTTTGTCTCTACCTTATATATCGCAGTCTCGCCTCTCTTTTTTCCCCTTTCTTTGTCGTGGTACCACTTATACCCAGTAATCTTGTAGTCCCCGTACGTCATTGTACCAGTGAACAGGACCTTAAGGTCTTTATACCTCAATATCTCGTAGGCGTTGTGGTCATAATGGTCGTGGGTGACCAAGACCAGATCTGAGCAAGAGATCTCGGGCCTCTTTAAGCCTATGCTCCCTCCGTCATGGGGGTCTATGACGATCTTGTCGTCTATTGAAAACATAGAGTGGCCGAAGTACTTTATCATCAAAAAATTTGGGGAATTAGGAGTTCAAAAGCTTAGTTGCTATCCTCTTAGCGTCCTCTGGAGTAACCTTTTGCCCGTTGTCTGCCATCTTCTTTACCTCTTGTAACACTAGCCTCAGCTTCTCGTCGTCCAAATGTATCCCTTGATCTTCTAGGACCTTCTTTAAGCCGTGGACTCCGCTGTGCTTTCCTAGGGCTATCCTCCTGAAGTTGCCCACTTCCTCTGGGCTTATTGGCTCGTAAGTTAACGGGTTCTCCACGACCCCGTGTACGTGGATCCCAGCCTCGTGACCAAACGCGTTTTCGCCTACTATTGCCTTAAAGAACGGTACTGGCACGCCGGTTAGCTCCGAGACCAGCCTACTTGTCTCGTACAACAACCACGTCTTTACGTTCATGTCGTAGCCCATTAACTTCTTCAACCCCATAACTACCTCCTCCAGTGAGGCGTTGCCTGCCCTCTCCCCTATTCCGTTTATTGTCACGTGGACTTGCCTTGCCCCAGCCCTCACCCCAGCCAACGAGTTTGCGGTAGCAAGGCCAAAGTCGTTGTGGCAGTGGACGCTCACTATCCTGTCTCCTGCAGCCTTAACTACGTCCTTTATTAAGTCGTGGAAAGTAAACGGCTCCATGACGCCCACTGTGTCTGGTATATTTATCCTGTCTGCCCCGGCCTCTACTGCCGTTCTGACTGCCTTTAAAAGGAACTCCCTGTCAGTCCTTGTGGCGTCCTCTGGGCTGTACTCCACGACTAGTCCGTGGTCCTTAGCGTACTTCACGTTGTCGTATATTCTCTCCAGAACCTCTTCTCTCGTCATCTTGAGTTTATACTTCAAGTGAATATCGGAGGTGGCTATGAACACGTGGACGCTCGACAGCCCCGCGCTTATTGCCTTGTCTATGTCGTACTTGTTTGCCCTCGCTAGACCTATTACCTCGGTGTAGTCTCCCACTTCCTCAAGGATCTTCTTTGTGGCAATGAACTCCCCCTCGGAGGCAGCGGGGAACCCGGCCTCAATTACGTCGACGCCTAATCTGGCTAGTTGTTTTGCTATCCTCACCTTCTGTTCCACAGTTAAGTCTATCCCTGGGGCTTGTTCCCCGTCCCTCAGGGTTGTATCTAATATCCTGACTTTAGGCTTGGAGAATACTCATACCTCAGCACTACTGTTAAAGAGTATATTATTTTTAAAAACTTTACTTTAGAACCATATCGATAATTGCCTTCGCAATTTTAAGTTTCTCCCTCTTCATCCATGAAACTGGTACGTTATCCTTGAGGTACGGCTTTGAAAATTTTCCTATGAAATTTGATTCCAAGTCCATGCCATATAGGACTATTTCCCTTGCTCCAAATCTTTTTGCTAACACTACTGCTCTGTCACCGTCCGTAAATCCGCCAAAGAGGTTAAGCCTACCAAAAGGCATCACTTGACAAGTGCCTATTACGTTTTCCATGTTGTAGACCTTCCCCAACAAGTGTACGTTATCGCCGTGGGCAAGGACTACGTAAACGCTCTCCTTGGGGAAGACCTCTATCCCGTCGAGGTCGGTGACCACAAACTCCGGTATTACGCCCCTCTTTACGAGGAAGTTGGTGGCTCCGTCCGCGCTTACAACGACGTCTGCGTCAATTTCCCTTACCTCTTCAAGGCTTGGGCCAGCCCCTACCACTGCGACTTTTCTTCCCCTCATCTCCTCGAGGAGGTCCAGGGGGTTATCCCTCAGCATCTGGTTTAGGATGGAGGCTGACTTGTAGTCGTCTTCCTCGCTGAAACCTAGCACTGACCTTATCCTCGAGTAGAAGTTCAACCACCAGAAAGTATCAAAAAGTATACTCTGTCACCCTCTTTTTTCACGATTTCAATTTCGTACCTTCTTTTTATTTCTTGGTAGTACGGGTTATCCAGAGATATGGAAAACACAACTCCCCTTTTTCCAAGGAGGAAGCCCAAGGCCTCCAAAGGTTCTGAACTACAAGTTAACGAGTCTAGGTCGATAACCCTCTCCATCCGCATCTCGCCCCAAAAATTCTCCTTTTTCCGCAAGTTTATTAGTTAAGGTAAAGAAAATAACATTATGGAGAGGGCATACCTAACTGAGAGACCCTCAACGAAGATCAAGGGCGTCGAGATTGACGTTCCCTGTGGGACTGAGTGCGTTATGAACAGCAAGTTTAGAGAACTACTAAACAACGAGGCGTTCAAGTCACAGTTGGAGGTGGTGGACAGCTTGACAGACCTTATCAACGTTCAAGTGGCAACGCTGAGATCTAAACTGGAGGATATCTTTTCCGAGTTTAACGCAAATGTGGACAACTTGCTTTACGCGATATATAGGCTAGTGGAGTACGGAGGGGACGTAGTCATAGGGAGCGAGATAAAGTTCGAGGAGAGAACTCTTGTCTCCGGTGACTTTAATCAACTGATGAGAGCCTACAGGAAAATAGAGTACAGCAGGAGGGATTCGGACATAGTATCCCTTTGTGACGAGATAAGATACCTAGGGGAAGCGTTGTGGGAACATTTTAATAAAAACATTGCTAAGTCGTTAAATGTATGAAAATGAGAATTGGAATAGAGGGCTTCGTCATCGACTCAGCCCACTACACTCTGTCTTCCCCAAGCAACGCGCAACTCCACGGTCATACTTACATTATTTCAGTGGAAATTGAGGGCCAAGTTGACCCATCTTCTGGGTTCGTGATGGACTTTGAGATCTTAAGGAAGACAGTATCGGAGGTCGTCAAAGAGTGGGACCACAAGCTAATCGTCCCCGCTAACGACATCGACAAAATAAGGGTAGAGGCGCCTTTTCAAATGGAAATAAAGAAGATCAACGCTCCCTTCGCCACTGCCGAGTACATAGGCACGGAGATTGCTAAAGAGGTGTACCAAAGGCTGGGCAATAAGTACAAGGTAAACATCAGAATATACGAGGGAAAAGATTCCTACGCTGAAATAGAGTACCCCTAGGCGGATTTACTGGCCAACAATTTCACACGATAAACCTTAGACCTATATTGTCGACAGGGAGACAGCCGTCGCATCTGTCCTTGAAAAAACAAACAGCCTCATTGTCGAACTGGTAACAACCTTGGATCTCTGGAGCCACCTTGAATTTATGGTACTTGTTCCTTACGCTCTCCACCTTAACAAATCCGTCAAACTCGTATCTGACTAGGACTGAGTTGCCCCTAAGGACAATTATTCCTCCAAACAAGTATGGATAATACTTGACCTCGTCAAGTGATGTCAAGGTCATCGCTTTCTTTAACTTCTCTACCACTTCCCCCTCTGTCATGCAGGGCATTACGGAAATGTAAACCTCTAAGTCGTCAACCGTCTCCCTTATTACCCTTGGCACTGCTACTAGCATATACTCTCTTGAATAGTGGCTCGTCCTGTATATAATTCTTGTCAAGCGCTAAGGCTATCTCTGCCTTGGCAAGCTCATATCCTATGTAGAGGGCGTGCTGGGAGGTGACGTTAACTTCGCTTACCAGCCTTCTGCCCAGGGATAGGGCGTCGGTCCCAGTCAACGCGATCCTCTTCTTTCCGTAGAACTCCACAGCTAACTTCTCCTTAGCCTTGGAGACTTTCACGAACCCGGAGGGATCCATGCTAGGCGGGACGTAGCCCACTTCCTCGCCCCTTACTTCCTCTTCCTTGACCTTCCTCTTGTCCTTTAGGATCAACAAGTCCACCCCCACGTCCTTTGGCGTCTTCTTCTGGACCATTGCCATACTAACCATCCTGCTGGCTATCCTCGTCTCAAGGGAACTCCACTTGGTCTTTCCCTTCTCCATTACCAGCAGGTTCGCTACTCCGAGCTCTCCAGCAATGGCAGTCATTACGGCGTTTACGCCGTGGCTGTCGGCGTCTATTAGTTCAGTAACGTTGAGGACGCCCATCAACATGGGGACGTCCACTAGAGCTTTCCTCACCTTCTTAAACTCGCAGAGGCTGTCCACTAGCCCCTGTAGAGGAGGTGACAGGACTGGGTCAGCCAAGAGCCTTTCGAACCCCATTTCCCTGGCCTTCCTCACCAACGATATGGTAACGTCACCCCTATCCTCTGTCGTAAACGGCGCAACAACGAATGCGGACTCTCTCCTCACCTCCTGCAATTCCTCCACGTTCAACTCGTTGAGGTTGAAAGCAAAAACCGCCCCCGCCTTAACTCCCTCTACCAGCTCCCTAGGGGACTCCGAGTCTACCCCAGCCACCTTTCCCTCGTCCAAGACCAGTTTTACTTTCCTCCTAACGTCCTCCAGATCGTGGTGTCCTACTGGGAACCCAACAACGTAGACATCAACGTAATCCTTGGTCCTCTCCACTTCCTCCTTAACCCTTTCTACGTTCCAGTTGGGGTCCAACTCCAAGAAAATCCTAAAGGGTGGAGGATAGAGGGGTACCTTGATCCCAGCTTCAAAAGCTACTTTGGAGTTCACCTCGAGATGCTCCTCTATCCTTTTGAGCTCTCTTTCCTTCAACTCCTTGATTATGCCGTCTGCTGGTTCGACAGTTGACAACTCTACGCCGTTCCTCAACGCCTCCAATACTAGAGGTATATCCCACGCGCTCTCGGTCCCCTTATAGGCCCTCACGCCTAACCTCTCCTGGATTTCCCTGGCGTCCCCGCTCGCTAATCCAGGGATGAGAATTACGTCGTACTTTTCCTTCAAGTCCCTAATCCTCTCCAAGATATACCTAACGCTCATCAAAGCCGCCACAGGGTAGTCCAAGGCCTTGACCTCTACGTCCTTTATCCCGCTCACAACTTCCTTGACTATCGGGTACGCAAGTTTACCGGTGACTACTAGAACTTTCACAAAGATACTCTAATAGGTCGCAAATATAACATTGAATCTATACAACAGAAGCAGACCTACTGACCCCCCTCCTAGCCCTAAAGGGAGAGAGGGTTCTGCATAGGTCTAAGGCGTTACTCCCCTTTATGGGAGTTACTCCGTGATGTGAAGAGAAAGGAAAGAGCCAAAGCGTTGACAATCTTCTTCACTCCAAGTTTCACAATGTTTAACGCTCCGTTGACGTCGCTGTGAAGTTAACGACCAAAAGGACAATTACGACCAAAAGGACAGCTATCGACACCCCTTGGGATTTCTGTCAACCTTAACGCCGCGATAAGCACAGAGCCGTGAAGTATTGTACTTAGCAACTAGGTACGTGATTATGCCGTACTCATTCACTATAGCGCCAACTTGCGATAAGACCAAATGTTCACAGTGAGCTTGTTACCCTTATCCTAGGAATGAAGTTAGGATAGCCCAAGTAAACCGTGGAGACGCCAAAGACCACAAAGAGTTAGCCAAGTGAGATGCTAAAGTTCTGTAAATGATGAAGCCCACGGTAAAGCTTAGTGACTCTTTTCCTTTCCCTCAGCACTTCTTCCCTATCACTTCTTGGACCTTTTCTGTCTCGCTCTTCAGCTCGTCGAGTTCGCGATCCTCTCCTGAACGTTATGGAAGGCGTAGAGCCGCGAAGTATTGTACTCAACAACTAGAAACGCGATTATGCCGTACTCATTCACTATAGCGCCAACTTGCGATAAGACCAAATTTGAAGTGAGCTTGTTACCCTTATTCCGAGAGATGAAGTTAGGATAGCCCAAGTAAACTGTGGAGACGCCAAGAGACCACAAAGTCTTGGTGAGGTGAGATGCTAAAGTTCTGTAAATGATGAAGCCCACGGTAAAGCCTAGTGAATAATCTTTCCCTCAACACCTCTTCCCTATCACTTCTTGAACCTTTTCTGTCTCGCTCTTCAACTTGTCAAGCTCAGCTATCTTTTTCTGAAAAGTAAAAGTAATCGCTCTTAACTGCTGAACCGCGGTAAAATAGAACAGTAAGTTCTCAACAACGACAGTAGCCAACGCGTTTACGCCAAGGTCAATTGACGCAACTCACCTTTAGGCTTCTCAACTTCTCTCTTTCGCCGTGAATAACGAGAGAGTTCTTCATTGGCTTACCGCTTTTCTTTGCTACAGTCCTACCAACGTCAACGAAATGTGGGCGTAAAAGTTGTTACCTTCAACGCGAATCTCCAGTCTACCTTGTACTCCAAACCACCTTAACCTACCTTCAAAGGGCATCTCCATTTCCCAATCCTTCAGAGAGATGACGTGCCCTTCTTCGTTAACCTCGTAGCGATCTTGTCTAACTACTAGGATTAATTTTCTCTTACCGCCTTCCAATAGCCTGGTGGTGAAACGTGGTTGATAAATGACAGGTCTTTCTTTAGTAAGGAGAAGAAGGACGACCAAGTTGTTCTTCTGAAAACAGCTTGAGCGTTAACTCCTAGAACCTCCTTGTCTCGTACTTCCTCCACGCGTCATTGAGGTTCACTTTCTTTTCTTGATTGTTGTCTCTCGTAGTTAATCTCGTTCCACAGCTTTGCTGTTGCGTCTGCCAACTTCCTCAATTTTCTCTGTTTACCCACTAGGGAAGAGCCTTATGACGATTGTTCTGACGCTTCCGGCATTGCGGGAGTAATCGGGCTCCTCATCTTTAGTTCGCCAAAGAAAGCGTCATAAAAGGAAATCGTTTTCATGTTAAAACCCATGTTAAAACCTTAACCCCGCCAAGCGAGGTTTGTCTTCTTATTTATCACGCTTAATTTTCTAATGGCCCCGCAATTCTTTCAGTCGTTAAATTCGAGCTTCTCGTCTCTCAGAAGCCGTAAAGGCTGTCCACACTTGAATTAAAGCCCCTGGTCATTGCTTTCCGTGTTGAGCAGCATTGACTTATACTATCTATTGTTATCCAAGTATTGTTATCCAAGGTCGTCTGTTAAAAAATATCTGATAAAGTACTTTTTTATCATTACTACTTTTACATAACTTAAGCTAATTCATAGCGATATTTTTTAAGATAGTCACCATTCCCGATTATGCATGGAAAAGGTTTAAGGTCAGAAAAAAATAAGTACTATCCGTCCGAGGTTTCCAGTGGTGCTTGCAATGGAGGAAGAATGGGAAGAGGACCTAGAAGAGGAAGAATGGGAAGACGAACTCGACGAAGACTGGGAAGAGGAAGAGTGGTAAAACTAAGTTAATTTAAAAAAGGCTTTTTATTAACACGGAATGGTGTAGACATTGAGAGTTGCCGTCATTAATTACGACTTTTGCAAGCCAGACAAGTGTAGCATAGAGTGCGTTAGGTTCTGTCCAATAAATAGATCCGGGAGTAAGGCCATAGAGTTATCAGAAATAGTAAAAGGAAAGCCGGTGATTTACGAGGAAACATGTATAGGATGTGGCATATGCGTCAAGAAGTGCCCCTTTGAGGCAATAAGCATCGTTAACTTGCCCGACCAATTCGGTTCAGACGTCATACACAGGTACACAGTGAACGGGTTTGAGCTCTTCGGTTTGCCTATCCTAAAACAAGGATATGTCATAGGAATACTAGGAAAGAACGGTTCGGGAAAGACCACGATCTTGAAGATCCTAGCTGGAGAGCTCATACCGAATTTCGGAGACCCATCGATTAAGTTTGCACCAGCCCAGGTCCTGGAGAGGTTTAAGGGCAAGGAGATCTACGACTACTTCAATAATCTCTACTCAAAAAGACTAAAGGTTGTACACAAGATCCAGTACGTGGAATACGCGGCAAGGTACTTAAAGGGCACAGTAAGGGAAATACTGTCAAAGGTAGACGAGAGGGGGAAGGTAGACGAAGTTAAATCTTTGCTCTATATGGAGAACTTCTGGAACAAGCAGGTGCAGTACTTAAGCGGAGGGGAACTGCAGAAGCTCCTCGTTGCGGCAGCCCTGCTCAGGGAGGCTGACGTGTATGAATTCGACGAGCCCTCTTCTTACCTAGACGTTAAGGAGAGGATAAACGTAGCTAAGGGAATAAGGGAGCTAACAAAGAACAAGTACGTGGTGGTAGTAGACCACGACCTAATAGTATTGGACTACCTTGCTGACTTCGTCTCCATAATCTTCGGCGAGAGCAGTGTATACGGAAAGGTGTCGAAGCTCTACTCCACTAGGATGGGGATAAATAACTTCCTAAGCGGATATCTTCCGGCAGAGAACGTGAAGTTCAGGGACGACGAGATCAAGTTCCTGCTTAAGGAGCTAACGGATCTCGACTTCTCGAAGGACGTAAGGGTAAAGATGAAGTGGTCTAGAATATCGAAGAAGCTAGAGGGCTTCAGCTTGACAGTTGACGAAGGGGAGGCGAGAGAAGGAGAAGTTATAGGCATAGTGGGACAAAACGGTATTGGTAAGACCACTTTCGTGAGAATATTGGTTAACGAGTTAGCTCCTGATAGCGGGGAAGTGTGTCCACAAGGGATAACGCTTGCATATAAGCCACAGAAGCTGGTCCCAGACTACGACGGCACCGTGCAACAATTCTTAGAGGCCTCTAGCAAGGACGTCCTATCAACTTCCTCGTGGTTCTTTGTGGAAGTCGTAAAGAGGTTGAACTTACATAGGATTCTGGAGTCTCAAGTTAAGGACTTGAGCGGAGGTGAGCTCCAGAAGCTCTACGTCGCCAGCACCCTCGCTAAGACTGCGGACTTGTACGTCTTTGACGAGCCATCCTCCTACCTTGACGTGGAGGAGCGTTACGTAGTAGCGAAGGCTATAAAGAGGATAACGAGGGAAAGGAAGGCAGTCGCATTTATGGTAGATCACGACATAGCCCTCCACGACTACATATCCGACAGGCTGATGGTATTCTTAGGCAAGCCGGGTTCAGAAGGGCACGGGTATTCTCCTACCTCGTTGAGGAAAGGGATGAACACGTTCTTAAAGGAGGTTGGCTTGACGTTTAGGAGAGACGCCGACTCAGGCAGACCTAGGGTCAACAAACCAGGGAGTTACTTAGATAGGTTACAGAAGGACAGGGGAGAGTACTATTCCATCGAGATAGTAAAGGAGTAGACTAAAATTTAATACCTCTTCGAATAGAAGTGTTTTTATGAAGACTACAATAAGCGTTATAAAGGCGGATATAGGTAGCTTGGCAGGCCATCACGTAGTCCACCCAGATACGATGGCAGCCGCCAATAAGGTACTGGCGGAGGCCAAGAGACAGAACGTAATTATCGATTATTACATTACGAACGTCGGAGACGATATGGAGCTCATAATGACGCACACAAGGGGACCATTGGACACTAAGGTTCACGAGACCGCGTGGAACGCTTTTAAAGAGGCCTCTAAGGTAGCTAAGGATCTAGGGTTGTACGCAGCTGGACAAGACCTCCTATCAGACACGTTCTCTGGCAACCTCAAGGGAATGGGTCCGGGCATGGCCGAGATGGAAGTTGAAGAGAGGCCGTCAGAGCCTATAGCGATCTTCATGGCAGACAAGACTGAACCAGGCGCTTTCAACTTCCCCCAGTACAAGATGTTTGCTGATCCCTTCAACACAGCAGGATTGGTAATTGACCCAACTATGCATGAGGGATATAAGTTCGAGGTGCTGGACGTTTTTGAAGGACAAAGCGTTACTCTCAACGCTCCTGAGGAAACATATGACCTCTTAGCCCTCATAGGTACTCCGTCAAGGTACGTAATAAGGAGGGTTTACAGGAAGGCAGATAACAACATAGCTGCAGTCACGTCCATTGAGAGGCTTAACTTAATAGCAGGCAAATACGTGGGCAAGGACGATCCTGTAATGATAGTGAGGTTACAACACGGATTTCCAGCACTTGGAGAGGCACTGGAGGCCTTCTCCTTCCCGTACCTTGTGCCAGGGTGGATGAGGGGAAGTCATTACGGCCCTCTGATGCCTGTTTCCCAGAGAGACGCAAGGGCCACAAGGTTTGACGGTCCGCCCAGGCTAATAGGCCTAGGATTTAACGTAAAGGAAGGAAGACTTGTAGGTCCCAGCGACCTATTTGACGACCCAGCGTTCGACGAGGCTAGGAGATTGGCTTCGACTATAGCGGAGTACATGAGGAGACACGGTCCTTTCATGCCTCACAGGCTAGAGCCAGAGGAGATGGAGTACACCACCTTGCCGGTAATTCTAGAAAAGTTGAAGCCCAGGTTTAAGAAAGAAGCAGACGTCACAAAGGCAAAACCAAGCATATACGACAAGAGCCAAGGCATGGACTAAATTTTTAAATAGACAATCTAAAATTGAGTGAGATTACCATGGGTAATATATATACGCGTGATATTAAGAGGGTGGCCGAGGAACTTTACGAAAAGTACAAGGACGAGGTCACTGAAGATTTTGGAAAGAACAAGGAGCTTGTATCCAAGTACCTTGAAGTGTACTCGAAGAAGGTAAGGAACAGGATAGCAGGGTATCTGACAAGGTATGCTAAGAAGTCGAAAAGGGCGGTTACAAGTAGAGAAGTAGAAGAGGAAATGGGAGAGGAATGATGTTTTGGTGAGGTTAGTTTTTGAAGGCCCCCTCTCTAGACAACATGGAAAGAGCGTTGAAATAGAGGGCAATTCCATTCACGTTGTTTTTAAGAAATTAAACGAGTTAGGTATTGTTGACGATAAAGGCAGGATTAAACCAGGGTATATAGTCTTGGTAAACGACAAGGACATAAGGGTTGTTAGCAGTGGCGAACTATCTCGAGACGACGTAGTTAAGGTAATTCCGATAAACCACGGTGGATAAGTTTGATAGAGATAGAGAAGGTGTCATGGAGCGAGAGCCTTAAAGGGAAGATAAGTTACACGGGGGAATGCGTTACTCAAGTAGTTAGAAGGCTTCCTCCAGTTTCAGTGGTGAGACAAGCTTGCTATATTTTCTTTAACTCACCCAGTCAAAATATCAAGGATAAGACGATCCTTTTCCTGCTTCTGCTGAGCTCCACAGACCAGATAAAAGAGGCTATAGAGGCCAATAAGTTGAAAGAGGGGGAATATGGGTATCTAATAAGGTGTTGCGGAGGCGACCCAGAAAAGTATAGCCCAGTAGCCATTGAAAGCCTCGACGAGAGACTAATGCTGACCTTTAACGCTATAAATTCACCCAAGCGTCACTCAAAATAAACTCTAAAGGTTTACATGTTATCTAGGCTCTATCCGCTAGTCTTAATAGCAATATCGATAGTGATTATACTATTTTCCTTCAATATTATTGCATTAAATGAGATTTATTATATTGTCTCGATTATTATAGTAGTAATTATTGTATCAACCAGTGCGCTTAGTAAAAAAGTTAAAACCAAAATAAGGGAAATCATGGTAAAAAATAACGTTTTTACTGTAAATGCTGAGAATAAAACTATAACTGGCGTGGCGGCAAGGCTGGTGGGTAAACAGGAGGCCGACAAAGCGCAAGTGGACGTACAAAGGGAGCTTAATAACCTATTGGGAGCGCTTCTGTCGAGGAGCAAGGCTAACGGCGTCAAATACGTTATTGTCACCTCCGTAAGCGGAAAACAAGCGTCTTCGTCTATTATTGTATTTAAGGAATGCGAGAATTGCGTAGAGGAAGTAGCTAAAGAGTTTCAATACGTCGCTGAAATAGCCAGTGTAGTTGCCCCTCACGTTTCGCTGGAGCCCGTTTCCGTTACAACTGAGTCTATACCATTACCAAGGTCCTTTGGAAACGTTACTTTTGCCAGAATCACAGACTTGAAGGTGGACTCTCCGGTTGCAATGGACAGACTGGTGGTTAACTACGACGTAGAGATAGGAGAAATGGTCGTGAGAAATCAAGCAGTGCCAGTGGGAATAATGGCATCAGATGTTCTCAGACACATAGGAATATTTGGGAGTACGGGGAGCGGTAAGTCCAATACAGCCAGCTTATTAGCGAAGGAGTTAATAAACAAAGGTTTCAACGTTCTAATCCTTGACTGGCACGGGGAATATAGGCAAAAGCTACCGGAATTCACTGTTTTCGACCAAGGCAATGTATTTAAACTGAATCCACTCAAGTTTAACGACATAGACGATACGATAGAGATCTTAAGCGATGTATTACAGCTTACAGATCCACAGAGGTTCCTTTTGTTTGTCCTAGTATCAAAGGTTAAGAAATCTGAAGGCAGCCTGTCTGACCTCTTCAACCTCTTGAAGAACGTAAACGACCAATCAAATTGGATAAAGGAAGTCAAATATGCGTTAGCGAGGAAATTATACCCATTATTTACTGCTAAGGGTAAGACGTTGTTTAACGCCGACCAGAACCCAGATCTTAATTCTCTCTTGTCGCTAAACGGTGTAATATTCGACTTGAGCTTTATAAATAACTTGAGGCTGAGGAGGTTATACGGCCTTTTCGTCATGAAGTTAGTGTCCGACTATTATATGGCTGGAAGAGCAAACAGGAAACTCCTTATTCTGGTTGAAGAGGCGCAAAATTACTTCCAGGCGGAGAACGAGTTTATAGATAAGCTAATCTCTGAGGTAAGGAAATTTGGCATAGGACTTTGCATAGTGTCTCAGTCTCCTTCTTCGATATCTCCAAATGTCATGAAAAACACCAACGTAAAGATAGTTCACGCAATAAAGTCCGACATAGACAAGAGAATTCTGGGCGAGTCTATGTCCCTTCCATCTAACATGTACTCGGTAATGGACAAACTAGACGTAGGTGAGGCTATACTTTCGGCCCCTAATATAAAAATACCAATATTGATAAAAATTAAAAAGATTTAAATCTTAGTCCTCTTCAGAGGACTTCTTCTCTCCGCCCTTTTCTCCCTTGGTCTCTCCGCCGCTCTTCTTGCCTGCGCTCACAATGTCGTCTATTCTGAGTATTAGCGTAGCAGCTTCTGTGGCTGCCTTTATTGCGTTCATCTTTACCAGTGCAGGTTCTATGACTCCCTTCTGCCACATATCAACTGGCTGCCCAGTGTAGAGATCAATTCCGTACCACTTCTGCGTCTCGTTTTCGTGAGTGCTCCTCAGTTTCATCAGTAAGTCTATTGGATCAAATCCAGCGTTTTCGATTAAGATAGTTACTAGACCCTCTAGTGCGTTTGTGTAAGCTTCTATTGCAAGCTGCTCCTTCCCTCCTACTTGTGGAGCGTACTTCCTTAACCTCTTAGCCACTTCTATCTCTACTGCCCCTCCTCCAGCCACAACTCTTCCGTCCCTTACTACATCGGCAACAGTTCCTAGGGCGTCCTTGATAGATCTCTCAGTCTCGTCTACTAGCCTCTCAAGGCCTCCCCTGATCAGTATGCTAATCGACTTGGGGTTCTTAGCACCTTCAACGAACACCATTTTATCTTCTCCTACTTTCCTTTCCTCTACCAGTGAGGCATATCCCAAGTCTTGTGAGGTGATCTCGTCAATGTTAGATACTACCCTTCCTCCTGTGGCCCTAGCTAGCTTCTCTAGGTCGCTCTTCTTAGCCCTCCTTACAGCTAGAACTCCTTTCTTAGCTAGGTAGGACTGGGCTACCTCGTCAATACCCTTCTGGCAGATTATCACGTTTGCGCCAGTTGCAAGTATCTTGTCTACCTTCTCCTTGATTAAGTTCTCCTCTTCTTCAAGGAACTTCTGCATCTGAGTTGGGTCGTTAATTCTGATCTCCGCGTCCAGCTCAGGCTTCTCCACTTCTAGGGAAGCGTCTATTAGGGCTATCTTCGCGTTCTCTACTCTCTTGGGCATTCCAGGATGAACTACTTCCTTGTCTACTATTATGCCGTAAACCAGCTGGGTGTCGTTTATGCTCCCGCCAGCCTTCTTGACTATTTGTACGTTGTCTAAGTCAACGTACCACTTGTTGCCCCTCAGCTCAGCCACTTGAGTTACTGCTTTAACAACTACGTCAGCTATGTACTCCCTAGCCCCTGCAACGGCCTTGCTGCTCAAAGACGTCATTGCGACTTTCCTTAGAACATCAGTGTCGTTTATCGACACAGGCTGAGCTATTTCCTGTATAGTCTGAAGGGCTACTTCCTCTGCTTTCTTGTAACCACTAATGATAATGGTGGGATGAATCTCTTTGTAAAGGAGTTCCTCTGCCCTTCTAACCAGCTCTCCTGCGAAAATCACTGCAGTCTTAGTTCCATCAGCAGTCTCCTCGTCCTGACCCTTAGCTATCTGGACCAAGAGCTTTGCTGCTGGGTGTTGTAGGTCCATCTTGTCGAGGATCGTTGCACCGTCGTTGGTTATGGTTATGTCTCCTAGGCTGTCAACTAACATCTTGTCCATTCCTCTAGGTCCATAAGTGCTCTTCAAGGCCTCTTCAACGGCCTTTACTGCAGCTATGTTAACTCTTACTGCTTCCTTGCCGTAAGTCCTACTTGAACCCTCTTTTAAAATTATGACCGGAATTCCTTCAGGTGTAGTTGCAACTGTAGCAGTGGAAGTTGAGGCCATATTCGACTCACCTTTTCCACTTTCTCTTAGAAAGAGCTTATATAAAAATTTTTTGTTAACTCTCACCAACCGCTTTTTCGATTATTCTGATCTTCGCCCCTAGAGGTATTTTTCTTAAAACTCTTCTAAAGTGCTTCTCGTTTACGTTAAGTTTCCGTAGGATGTCCTTCATCTTTTTGCCCTTATATCCACTTAAGTAGAAACTCACTGCCACTCTAGTCTTTATCTTAGCTCCAGAAAGGTAACCTTCTTCATTTATTATTAAGTATATTTTGTGCGCAGTAGGGTCCTTTTTTAAGAGCTCTAGTGCTAGAACGCCCTCTCTGCTAATTACTCCCAGCTTTCCTTCTTCGTCGACCCTCAGCAAGAATTTACGCCTATTAAACTCATTGCTTGATATGTGGTCGCGTATATAGGTGGTCACGTATTTTGCCCTTTCCGATAGCCTCATTGTACCAGTTAAGTCCACTACTTCTTCGGAAAAAGATAGGGGAGAGTAGTCGTATTTTTGCTCGTCAATTACCAGACCGCAGTTCCCACATACAACGGAACTTTCAGTCCAGACTATGTTAGCCGATCCGCAAGAGGGGCATCTCATAAGTTTTTAGTCTCCTTATATATTATATACTAGTTTATAGTGAAGTGTAAAGAGTCGCTGAGTTAACCAAAAGTTTCCGGTGATGCAAGTGACAATGGAGGACGTATTGGAAGGGATAATAAGGAACGTGGGGAGCCCAAAGGACGCCTCTGAAATCGGTAATTACATCTCCAGCAACTACGGAAATGACGCGTTACTCTGGGATAAAATTGTGGTCTATTTGGACCTTAGGTCTAGGGGAAAGAATCCAGTAATTTCTGGGAACTTCATTTGGCTCAAAGATAAAGGCTCAAATGGGTATAGGGCTCTGATTTACGTATTAACTGAGAATCAGCCTATAAACGTGACAGATCTAGAAAGAATATTAGCTATGGCTAAGTCGTTACACGTAGAGGTATACATATCGATTGTCGATAAATACGGAGATATAACTTATTATAGCATCGACGAAACAAAGTTAGCTAAGGGTTAGTTAATGGTATCTACCGAACCACCCCGCGGAATGAGGGATCTAGTATTCGAGGAAGCACAGAAGATCAGATACATAGAACAGCTTTTTAGGACTCACGTGGAGTTAGCTGGTTACAACGAAGCAATAACTCCAATAGTAGAGGAATTCGAGCTATTCTCGTTAAAGGGCGGTGAGGAGATAAGGAACACAATGTACGTGTTCTTGGACAAGGCTGGCAGGGAACTGGCCTTAAGGCCTGAAATAACTCCAAGCATTGTCAGGCTATACCTTAATAGCATGCAACACATTCCGAAACCAGTAAGGCTTTATTACATAGGTAGGGTCTATAGATACGACGAACCACAGCAGGGCAGATATAGGGAGTTCAGGCAAGCGGGAATAGAACTCCTCGGCTCTGACAGCCTATACAGTGACGTGGAGGTTCTAGATCTTTTGTATAATTTTTACAAGAAGCTGGGAATAGCCGACGAGATTTCGATAAAAATTAACAATATAGGAATATATAGATTGTTATTTAGAAAATATGGAATTGAAGACAACCTTCAAGAGCACCTATTACACTTGATAGACAAAGGGAAGAAGGACGAGGCTCTTCAAATATTGCAGGATCACGTCAAGGACAGTGCCGGAATCGACTTTGCGACTAAGCTAATTCGGTCAGAGGTCAAGATGGAGAACGTAGATGGGCTAATTAGCTCAGTTAGTATAAAGGGACTAGCTGAGGAGGTAGAAAGGATAAGGAAGATAGTCCAAGTTCTAGGAAGTCTAGGGGTGAGACTCAGCGTAGATTTGAGCTTCGTGAGGGGATTGGCGTACTACACTGGCGTGATATTCGAAGTTATCCATCCGAAGGTGAACTTCAGCATAGCGGGCGGAGGAAGATACGACGGCTTAGTTGAAGTCTATGGGGGTCCAAGGACTCCCGCAATAGGCTTTGCATTAGGTATTGAGAGAACCTCAGCAGTACTCGATTACGAGAGAAAGTCACAGCCCCAAGTCGTAGTGATAGCCTTAGACGATTCAGTTATAGACTACGCGCTAGTTATCACCAATTTGTTGAGGGAGAAGGGGATATCTACCTTATTCAACGTGAAGGAACAGCAATTAGGGAAATTGCTTATGGCGTATTATGAGCAGAACGTTAAGGTTGCGTTAATTATTGGCACTAACGAAAAATCTTCTCAAAAGGTCACAATTAGAGACCTATCATCTAGAAAGCAGGAGGTTGTAGGGATAGGCGAGATTTTAGACCGTTTGAGACAAATATTATAACTTCTGCTCCTCTTCTATAGTGTTGATATAGTATGGAGGAGCTTCCCTCAACTGCAGTTGGAATTAAGCTAAAAGATGGAGTCATACTCGGTGCTGTAAGGAGGCTAAGTTATGGTGGATATGTACTGAGCAAATCAGCGAAGAAGGTCTTCTCCTTGGGAAGATTTGGCATAGCAGGCGCTGGGCTGTTTGGGGACTTCCAAAGTATAGTGAGGATAATGAACGTAGAGATCAAGTATTATGAGTTGGCAAATAATAGACCTATAACTACTAAGGCAGCAGCGAAACTACTTTCAGTTTTACTGTACCAGTATAAGTACATGCCGTTCATATCTGAAATACTGTTTGGCGGAATCGACGACGGAACACCGCAATTCTTCGTACTAGACCCACTTGGCTCCCTCCTTGACGACGTCTACGCTGCGGTAGGTTCTGGCGCGAGAGTGGCCATAGGAGTCCTAGAATCGGAATACAAAGATACCTTAAGCGTAAGCGAGGGTAAGGAACTTGTAATAAGGGCTCTAAGGGCATCGATAGAGAGAGACGTGACATCAGGAGACGGTATTGACGTATTAACGATAACAAGGGACAAGATAGACTCAGAATTTATATCAGCTTAACTTTAGCTTTTTAATAAGCATACGTATACGTGATCCATTACGCTTAAGTTATTGCTTGAGAGGAAGCTGTTCTCAGACTCTATCCTAATCAGAGGTCCGAAAATCGATATTAATGTAACGTACTTGTTAGACTGCTTCTTCTCAGTCACCACGTATCCATGACCGCAGAAGTCCCTTTCAGTGAACTCTGGTCTTGATTTCGCTATAACAAGTTTTACTTTCTCCCCTGGTGAGAAAACGTTAATCGACGATATCATGTCAACGTTTACCTTCAAATCCTCGCATTCAAGATTAATTAAGTCAATACCTCTGAGTGCTCCTGGTTCCACGGAAGCGATGTTACAGGTCTTTTCGAGTTTATAGTTATTTCCCGCGAGCAAGCTTTTTCATTTCCTTATTTAAGTTGATATATATTAATTTAGTGGGGCAGAGCTATGAGCGCTACGAGAAGAATAGTCTCGGATATGAATTCGTTATTGGACAAGACAGTTGTGGTGAGGCTAAATAATAACAGAACGTATGTGGGACAGTTATCAGCGTATGAGCTTAATCCATTTATAATTAGTTTAGCGAACGCCAAAGACAACGACAATAACAGTTACTTTAAGGTTATACTTAACGGAAACAATATAACAGAAATCCTTGTTAAGACCGCTCCATTATTTGACGTTAAAGAGTTCGCCGATCTAGTGGAAAAATCGCTCAACCTCAGGCCAGGAGACGTCAAGGTATACGAAGAAGCGGGGGTAGTGACTGTGCTGGAGAAAATCAAAGTAACGGAGGCTGGAGTAGAAGGAAGTGGACCGTTAGCCCAAAGGGTCTTCGACATTTATAACGATTACGTTTCAAAGAAGAGGAAAGAGAACAAATGATAGGGGACTTTGAGGTAAAGGACGAGGATCTAGCTGGTAGGATAGGTAACTTAGAGACCAGGAGTCAAAGGCTGGAGTCCCCAATTTTCTTTCCTGTAGTGAATCCGCTGAAGCCTGAGTTGAGCGTAGAAGATTTAAAGAAACTGGGACTAAAACAGTTCATAACAAATTCGTACATCTTGCATAAGAATAAGCTCGTCAACGACGACATACACAAGGAGCTAAACTTCGACGGAAGCATAATGACGGATTCTGGAGCATATCAGATACTCCAGTACGGAAGTGTTGAGATCACCAACAGGGAAGTCGTGGAGTATCAGTTAAAGATAAAGCCAGATATAGCTGTGTTCCTAGATTTACCAACCGGCAACACAGAAAGTTACGAAGATGCCAAGATCACGGTAGAGGAGACCATAAAGAGGGGAAAAGAGGCTCTAGAGTTGATTTCTTCCTCTAGCGATATCGTTTGGGTTCATCCAATACAAGGGGGAAGGTTTCTAGACTTATTGTCCTACTCAGCAAAGTTTGCCGACAAAACCCCTTATAAGTTTCTGGCCTTGGGAAGCCCTACAGTGGTAATGCAGGAATATGACTATGTGACGCTTATTGACATGATATTTGCCGTGAGGTCTTCTATCTCAAGAGGAAAACCTCTGCACTTGTTTGGGGGAGGTCTCCCCCAGATAATACCTTTTGTCGTAGCCTTAGGGGTTGACTCGTTTGATTCAGCCTCCTACATAATTTACGCTAGAGACAACAGATACATCACAAGGAGTAGAACCTATAGGCTAGAAGAAATGGATTACTTCCCATGTAGCTGTCCAGTTTGCTCTAGGTACACGCCTAAGGAACTCATGGAAATGGACAAAAAAGAAAGAACAAGGCTTTTGGCCATCCATAACTTGTACAAGATCGTTGAGGAAATAAACGAAACTAAGCTAGCCATAAGAGAGAACAGACTGTTTGAATACCTCCAGGAGAAATCATACGCTCACCCAAGCGTCTATTCCGCTTTCAGAAGGGTGCTAAAGTACGCGGAGTACTTGGAGAAGTACGATCCGAGAGTTAAGGGTGAAGTAAGGGGAATGTTCCTTTACGACGAGAACTCCTTGTATAGGCCTGAAATGTTAAGGCACAGGAGGTTCTTAGAGTCGACGACTAGGAAGCACAGTAAGGCTATAATAATATGTGGAGACAACCTTTCGGTTCCCTTTATCAACGACCCTAAGGTAAGAAGCGTTCTCCAGAGGCACTACCAAGACAGCGACGTGTACATAACAATTCCTTTCTACGGTCTAATTCCAGCCCTTATATCGGAGTCCTATCCTCTGGCCCAATTCGAGTTGCCTTCCGAGGTATCCGAGAGTGTTATCACAGAGACGTTGAACATCATCAAGAAGTTCCTGGCGAGTAAAAAATACGATAAAGTGGAATTCATTGAATGCGAAAGCTCAAGGCTCTCACATGTAATGTCTATCTAGCGACGATTTACTGTATTCCTTTTGAAGGTACTCAAGCTGTTTCTTTATTTCCTCTTCTATTCTTTTGGCGTCCTCGTAAAGCTCGCTTACGTCTATGTTAAGGCCAAGGATCTTATTTACAGCTTCTATTGCGGCTGCAGCGGCTGCCGGATCTATCCTGTCCCTATCGGCATAGGGCAAAATTACGGTGGCCGGTATGTCATATATCTCGGAATAGACGGTATAGAGGGCTAAGGGGCCTACCATGATTAACTGTTTGTCCAAGATTGGATAGTCTAGTTCCACGTTGCTTTTGGACGTCTTAATCCACTTGAGCTTCTCGTTGCTAGTTCTGTAGTTCTTGTCTAACCCACCGATAAATATCGCGTTCTTTACCTCTAGCTTCTTGATCCAGTCTATTACCCTCTTCGAGTACGCATTCCATTCCCTCTCAATCGGTAACACGTGATTCAGTTGGACTATTATATGGCTTTCTTCGTCGTAAAATAGCTCGTAAGGAGTAACTATTCCGTACTCGTCAAGGAAGGTAACGGCAGTAAGGTATTTGGTCGTTATGTAGCCTATCCTCTTCATTTTCCTCTGCAGTACAATATGTCTGGTAGCCAAGTAACCAACTTCTCCAAGCGTTCTAAATCCAGTAATGTAATACGCGTGCTTAAGCTGGCTCTCGTCCACGTCCTTAAGTATTATCTTCATTTTTAATTCTCCCCTTAACATTTACGGCTACTCCTTTCTTATATTCTATTGCCTCCTCTCCAGAAACCTTCATTTTTCCGTAGGCTATTAGCCGGTCTTCCTCATTCACCACCAGTACGTAGTCCCCAGCCCTCAAGGACTTATCAGCCTGGATCACGTGTTTAGAGAAAACGTTGCCGCCCTTTCTTATTACCTCTGCTATGTCGTTAGGGACGATAACTCTGTACTCGGGAGTCTTTGTACATTCCTTAATAGTTGAAGACGACAAGTCAGTTAAGGAAAACAAGTTATCCTGGGCCTTAAGGACAAGGTAAAGTCTATTATCTTTTAGTACGTTCCTAATCCTCCAAGTGTTGAGCGACCTTTGGACAGAAAAAGGGGACTTTTCCGGAAAAAGGCAGTCTGCAACATTTGGGTCAAACTGGTATTCGGCTATTGTCTTTAAGTAAATGAAGTCAAAGTCCATCAAGCTCTCTGGCTTTGTAACAAACTTCTCCGCCTTCTCACGCATACTTCTCTTCTCTCGATTTGTGGAAATCCCTCTTATTCTTATCTTGAAGTCTCTCTATGGCCCTCACGAAGTCTGAGAACGTTATTTCCCTTCTTCCTTCCCTTATAGTTATGTAGCCTGCCTCAGTGCACACGTTCCTTATGTCAGCTCCGCTAAACCCTTCAGTCATCCTGGCTATTCTCTCTAGGTCGAAGTCCTCTAGCCTTACTTTCATTTTCTTTATGTATATGTTGAATATTTCCTTCCTAGCACCGACGTCAGGCAATGGTATTTCAATAAGTCTGTCAAACCTCCCTGGCCTCAACAATGCTGGATCCAGTATGTCCACCCTGTTAGTAGCTGCAATTATCTTTACGTTATCTAGTGGATGAAAACCGTCTAGCTCAGCCAGTAGTTGCATGAGGGTTCTCTGAATCTCCCTCTCCCCGCTCGTACCTAGATCTACTCTCTTGGCACCTATGGCGTCGATTTCGTCTATGAATATTATGGATGGAGCTTTCTTTCTAGCTAACTCGAACACTTCCCTAACTATCCTTGCACCCTCTCCGACGAACTTCTGGGCAAACTCTGACGCTACTACGTGGATAAATGTGGCGTTACTCTCGGCAGCTACAGCTTTAGCTAGCATCGTCTTCCCTGTGCCTGGTGGTCCGTAGAGCAACACGCCCTTAGGTGGCTGTATTCCAAGCTCCTTAAACAACTCTGGGTTCTTGAGAGGTAACTCGATTACCTCCCTCAGTTCCTGGATCTGTCTAGATAGCCCTCCTATATCACTATACCTCACGTTGGGCCTCTCCTCAACTTCCATTGTCTTGACTAGAGGATCTTCCCTATTGGGCAAGATCTCCACTATAGTAGAACCCCTTTGGTTTAGGGCAACTTGGACCCCAGGCCTTAACTTGGATAAGTTAACGTTATCGCTAACGTTTACGACTAAGTTGGGTCCAGAAGTGCTCCTCACTATCACTCTCTTATCTTCTAAAACGTCTAGCACTATTGCCTCTATCAGGGGAGGGCTAAGCAATTTCTCCAGCTCTGACTTATAATAATTTAGCTCCTTCCTGAGGCTCTCGGTCTCTACTTGCAATGCCTTAATTTTTTCCTCAAGTAACCTTATCACTTGCTCGTCAGATTCAGAATTATCTCTTGAGAAGTCAAGGTTCCCAGACAAACTTACCCAATATATTCAGTTTATGAGATAGGCTAAAAATGTTTGTTGCTATCTATTATATAGTGAGAAGATGCAGAAGGAGGTACAGAATTACTGCGAGCTGTGCGGTTCTCCCATAAAGGGCAAGGGGATAACCGTAAGTTATGAGGGTAGCGTCATTACTGTGTGCAACTCCTGTTACGCGAAGATCAAGGGCCACTCTAAGATCGTCGATCCAAAGAAGGTTATCTACACCTCCCCAAAACAACAACTCCCTAAGCAACAGAAGGCGCAGCCTAAGCTAGAAAGCAAGGAGGACGTCTGGGAAATAGTAGACGACTATCCTAAGCTGATTAGACAGGCAAGGGAGAGCCTAGGCATGACCACTAAGGATTTGGCCCAAAAACTGAAAGTCCAGGAGAACGTCATAAAGAGGTTTGAACTGGGTAGACTTAAGCCCACTATTCAGCAAGCTAGAGAGCTGGAAAGAGTTCTATCCATCAAGTTGCTGGTTAAGGTCGAAGAGAAGGGTGAAGAGGGAGGCGCTAACAAGGCCAAGTACGAACTTACCTTAGGAGACGTAGTAAACATTAGAGAGGGAAATGAGTGAGAGCAGTACTGTTTGTATCAGATGAGTACAAAGAGGAAGCTTTAACCCTAGCCGAGAACGCGGGTTACGACGTAGTAGAAGTGTTCAAACTTCCTAAGGACCCCAACTCCCTGTTTTACATCCCTCAGGATAAAGTAGAAAAGCTGGCAGAGTCTGAGGACGTAGAAACCATAATAGTTTTTACCTTGCTTAAGCCAAGGCACTTCATAAATCTCGGCAAGAAGTTGCCAAATAAAAAGGTAATAGACAAGCTCCTACTGCTGTTGGAGATCTTCGCCCTTCACGCGGGCTCAAAGGAGGCAAAACTGCAAATAGAGCTGGCCAAGTTAAGATATGAACTACCTATAGTAAAGGACCTATACAAGAAGACAAAGATAACTGAGCAACAGGGACCTCTAGGAGCCGGAGTATACGGAGTCGAGGCTGAACTGAGGCTCTACCGCAGGAAAATAGCGAGGATAACAAGGGAGCTGGAACACTTAAAGAAGATGAGGGAGACGCAATTGCAGGACGCCAAGAGAATCGGTCTACCAACAGTGGCAATTGCAGGTTACACTAACGCTGGAAAGACCTCAATTTTCAACGCCCTAACTGGGTTGAGGCAGAAAGTCGACAACTCGATGTTCACTACCACGTCTCCTAAGAGGTACTCGATAAAGGTTGACGGCAAAAAGGTACTTCTAGTGGACACGGTGGGCTTTATCAGGGGAATCCCTCCGCAAATCATCGAGGCGTTTTTCGTGACGCTCTCGGAGATCAAGTACGCCAACGGGATACTCCTAGTCATTGACGTATCCCTATCAGACACATTGCTCGTGGACATGATAAGGTCCTCCTTTGCCATACTAAGGGAGATTGGGGTTTCCGGTAAGCCCATAGTGATCGTAGCCAACAAGGTGGACAAGGTTACCTCTTCTAAGGAGGTCGAGGAAAAGCTGGAGCTGATCTCAAAGCTGAGCGAGGAACTCTATAACCCCATAGTTAACGTTATAGTTACCTCGGCCACCAAGTTCTATAACATAGATAAACTGAGGGAGGAGATATTAAGGCTAGTGAGGTAAAAAACATATACGTATTAAGGCTCGGGCACAGACCTTCAAGGGATAAGAGGGTCACCACACACGTTGTCCTCGTTGCGAGGGCGTTCGGAGCCAGGGGTGTGTTTATTGAAGGGGAAGACCCAAAGCTTCTGGATTCAGTAAACAAGGTCAAAGAACTTTGGGGAGGCAGGGACTTCAAGGTTGAATTCACTACGTCGTCGAAGGAACTTGTGCGCTCTTGGAAGGAAAAGGGTGGGAAGGTTGTTCACTTAACTATGTACGGTATTAATATATCTTCTATACCTAGAGAATTAATAGAAGGCTTAGATAACCTATTAATTATTGTAGGAGCAGAAAAGGTCGAAGGTTGGTACTACAAGGAAGCTGACTACAACATAGCCATAGGCAACCAACCGCACTCGGAAGTGGCTGCATTAGCAATTTTTCTAGACAGGGTATATAAGGGGGAAGAGCTAAATGTATTATTTGAGGACTCAAAATTACTGATTATCCCTCAGGAGGCCGGAAAGAAGGTGATAAGGGTTGACAGACGTTGACGGCTTAATTGTAAACCTCGCTAAAGAGCTTTTAGGAGAGGAGGTACTGGACGTCTTACAGTTTCTCCTTAATAAGAAAATCGAGATAACGGACGACGAGATCGCCAACGAGCTCGGAGTAAAAGTAAACGAGGTTAGAAAGAAACTATATGCGCTTGCTGACCAAGGCTTAGTTAGCTACAGGCGTTCTAGGGACAAGGAAACTGGTTGGTACGTATATTACTGGAAGGTGAACAGGGATCAAATAAACGACATCTTACTAAGCAGGAAGAGGGAGATATTAACTAAGCTCAAGACGAGGCTGGAGTACGAGCAGAACAACGACTTCTACATTTGCCCTGAGGATAAGACTAAGTACACGTTTGAGGAAGCCTTCGAGAACGAGTTTAGGTGTCCACGCTGCGGTTCCCAGCTTGAGTACTACGATAGTAAGAAGGTAAGGGAAGTCCTAGAGAGGAAGATAAAAGAACTTGAGGAGCAAATAAACAAGGAGACTAAACTTGGAGCCAATAAGAGTGGTTGACCTCTTTAGCGGTGCAGGGGGCTTTTCGCTTGGTTTCAGAAACCAGGGATTCGAGATATCGTTCGCTATAGATATAGACCACTCAGCGGCAAGGACGTATTCCCTCAACTTTCCTGACACTGTTGTTATAGAAGGAGACGTAAGGGAAATTTCAGGAAGGGATATCCTAGACGTAGTAGGGAAGCCTCCTGAAGTTGTTATAGGCAGTCCGCCTTGTGAGCCCTTCACAGCTGCAAACTCCTTAAGGCTTAACAACCCCATTGATAGGTTATACGTAGACGAAAGGGGAAACCTCACTTTAGAGTTCATAAGGCTTGTGGGAGAACTTAGGCCAAAGGTATTTGTAATGGAAAACGTGCCCTCAATAGTAGAGACGGCAGAGTTAAGGGAGGCCATAATTCACGAGTTCAGGAGAGTCGGCTACGAGCCGGTCTTTAATTTCCTCCACGCAGAGGATTACGAGAATCCATCAAGGAGGCTGAGGGTCTTCATATCAAACGTTAAGATCACTCCAAGGCGTTCAAGTAAAAGGGTTACGGTAGCCGAGGCTCTAGAGGGGCTCGACGGCAACTTTGACGTGCCAAACCACGAGATCCACGAGATACCGGAAAGGAAGATGCTAGAGATATCGAAATTAGGCTACGGGGACTACTTAACCATGTTCAGGGGCCATAAAGGCGAAATACCGGTGGGCATAAGGCTTGATCCCTACGACTTGGCGCCCACAGTTTTGGGCAACTCAAGGTTCATCCACCCCTTCCACGATAGGTATCTGACCGTAAGGGAACAGGCTAGGCTAATGAGCTACCCTGACGACCACGTGTTTATAGGGAGTAGGGACGAGCAGTACAACCAAGTAGGGGAAGCAGTTCCAGTAGCCTTATCTACTGCTATAGCCTCTTTTATAAGGGTGAACGTCTTTGGCCTTGATGATAGGTCTCCACAACGCCACTAGTTACCAAAGGCTGATGGAGTTCTCAAGGGCAGCCTTCACTTTCAACGTAAAATACCTCGTTTTAACAAAGGTCGGGGGAACTGCTGCACAGTCTGGCGTACCGGATCTAAGTAAGATTGCGTTTAAATCAGGAAAGTCCTTCATAGTTCTCCCAGACCTAAAGGACGCCATAGATCTCTTGAAGCCAGACTACGTGTATTTGGTTAGCAGTTCCGCTGGCGAGGAGCTTAGTGTAGAGGGAATCGACGCTGACAAGAACGTGCTAATAGTTTTCCCTGGGATCGAAAGCGGTTTCACGAAAATAGAGCAGAGCCTAGGGAAGGTGGTCAAACTGCCAGGGTTAGAGGCAGACCCTGGTCCAGTAGCGTCGTTAGGGGCTTTAATGTACTGCGTAGTGTCAAAGAACTTGATGGAAAAAAATAAAAGTAGTCAGTGAAGAAGTTGATAAAAGGAGGGCCCGTCGTCTAGCCTGGTTAGGACGCTGCCCTTACAAGGCAGAGGTCCTGGGTTCAAATCCCAGCGGGCCCATGTGGGGTTAGGGGGATACACCCTAAGACCCCCCCACTGCTATTTTTCAATTTAACGTTCGTCTTAACGACGTCAATTAAGGGGCCTACGTAAAGTTTCCTTTAGCTCGCCATTTACCGTTTTGTTTCAACTGTTATAGAGACGCGACGATAACACACAGGGATTCGCACTTATCTTGCCCAAGATGTGTTTATGAGTGCGGCAGAGGCGTAATGACAATCACGAATTTCTGTGGGAGGGGGTTCTCAGACCCTCTCGACTGCCCCTAAAACGAGATATAAAAACCTAAACTGACGAGGAGAACTCTCTAAGGGGAGAGCAAGAGTTCTACCAAGGAACGTTTTTAGCAGACATTGGAGCTATGCCGGCCTGCATTTATTAAACTTTCAGAATATATATAGTTTTTAAAATATTATGAAACTATCTAACAGTCTGACCTACTCCCCTCCCTGCGAGGGTTCTGCATAGGTCTTGAGCGTTACTCCCCTTTAAGGGAGATACCCCGTGATGTGAAGAGAAAGGAAAGAGCCAAAGCGTTGACAATCTTCTTAACTCCAAGTTTCACAATGTTTAACGCTCCGTTGACGTCGCTGTGAAGTTAACGACCAAAAGGACAGCTAACGACACCCCTTGGGATTTCTGCCAACCTTAACGTTATGGAAGGCGTAGAGCCGCGAAGTATTGTACTCAACAACTAGAAACGCGATTATGCCGTACTCATTCACTATAGCGCCAACTTGCG
>JALBWU010000014.1 GCA_022678445.1 Candidatus Aramenus sp. CH1
TTGGCCGTAAACTTCACAGCGACGTCAACAGTGCGTTAAACATTGTGAAACTAGGAGTGAAGAAGATTGTCAACGCTTTGGCTCTTTCCTTTCTCTTCACATCACGGAGTAACTCCCATAAAGGGGAGTAACGCTCAAGACCTAGGCAGAACCCTCGCAGGGCTGGGAGTAGGTCAGACTAAGTGCAAAGGAACTTGCAGGGGGCCCTAGCCCTCGAACTTTTCGTCCGCCTCCTTTAGCACCTCGTCTATGCGCTCTACTCCCTCGTCTATCTCCTCCTCCTTTATTATCAGGGGAGGGGATATGACGAACCAAGAGGGCCCGTTAAAGACGTATACTCCCCTCTCCATCAGCCTTTTTGCCAGGAGGTCAACGAAAGTTGCCTCCCCAACGGCCCTGTCCTCGTAGCTACCAAACGGGGTCTTCCTGTGGTCCTTGACCAGCTCTATTGCCCAGAAGAGCCCTGCTCCCCTCACGTCTCCCACGCTCGGGTGCCTCTCCTTGAGCTCCATGAGCCTCTCTCCCAAGTACTTCCCCACCTTTTTCACGTGCTTCAACAAGTTCAACCTCTTGTACTCCTCTACTACAGCTGGTATTGCGGAGAGGGAGACTGGGTGGGCCTCAAAGGTGTGACCGTGGGGGAACACTCTTTCCTCGAAGAACTTCCCTATTTCATCGCTGAATGCCGTGACCCCTATGGGGACGTAGGAGGCAGACGCCCCTTTTGCTGTAGTCAGCACGTCTGGCTCTACCCCCCACAAGTTCACGGCAAACCACTCCCCAGTCCTCCCCCACCCAGTCATTACCTCGTCGGCTATGAAGACCACATCGTTCTCCTTGGCTATCTTCCTCAAAGTGGGGAGGTACTCGCTAGGAGGGACTACGACGCCGTTCGTTCCAGTTATTGGCTCCACTATAATCCCAGCTACGTTATGTTCCTGCTTTATCACGTAGTCCACGTAGTTTGCGCAAGCGAGGCCACACTCTGGGTACTTGAGCTTAAGTGGACACCTAAAGCAGTAGGGCTCCGGTATCCTCACTACTCCTCCGTCTACGTTCGGCTCAGCGAGCCACCTCCTGTAGTCCCCGGTGAGGGATACTGAGGCTTCGGTAGCCCCGTGGTACGACCTATACCTAGACAGTATCTTGTAGGCGGGCCTCTTATAAGCCCTGACCACCTTTATCGCGGCCTCGTTTGCCTCCGTTCCGGAGGTGGAGAAGAAGAACTTCCTCACGCTCTTGGGCATCACCTCTAGGAGGGCATTTATTGCCTTCTCCTTGGCCTTCGCCCCAAAGCTGGGCCCAATGTACTGTAGCTCGTCCAGTTGCTCCTTAATCGCGTTTATCACCCTCTCGTTTCCGTAGCCTAGGTTGACGTTTACTAGCTGGGAGGACATGTCCAAGTACTTCTTGCCGGAGGAGTCGTAGAAGTGGACCCCGTTGGCTTTTGTCACGATTAGGGGAGTCCAGCCTCTTTGTACGCCCCACGTCTTAAACGTGTGTTTCCTTATAACTTCGCCTTCCATGAAGTTTAGTCTCGAGTTACGAGTTAAAAAAGGTTGTCAGCGTCTTAACTGTAAATTATGCAGTTTACCGAAAAAGTCTTCTCGCTTTCCCTGCCTAATGGGCATTTGCTAGCTCGTAAGATTGTACTATTTACAAAACTATCCTTAAATACTCGAATCTTATGCATTTATATCATGGTTGAACTGGACAAAGTAGACCTAAGTATACTAGGGAATTCATTGGCCTCGACTTCGGAAAGTGGTTTACCTACTTCTACACGTCTTTGTCCCGCGGCGTTATCCCAATGGGAGGGTTTAACGAGCAGTGGACCGTGTCAATTAAGCACACCGAGGAGGACGTGAGGAGGCACTTAGAGGCAGCAGAGGAAGGGGTAAGGAAGGCAAAGGAGGTAAGGACTAACGTTAGAGTAGACGAGGCGTTTTAGTGTTCTCAGTCTTAACGCTAGAGACGGGAAAAGGTTTTTGCACAATACGTGTTAATGTAAAACTCTCACTAAGGGGCTTCAATCTTTGGTTGCATTAGCTGTCTATTGACGTGTCTCCAGCTCTTAGCTAAAGCCGACGCCTAAGGATCAAAGGTCTAAGTATTTTAATTCCCCCTTCTGATATCTTATGAGAGGCTATGGGGCTCGAGGGCTACTGGTTCCCGGTAGGCTATTCCGGGTTCTCGGTCAAGGAAGTCAACTTATTGGGCCAGGAAATCTTGGTACTAAAGGCCAAAGAAGGATACGTTGCTCTCCAGAATAGGTGCCCTCACAGGGGCTACAAGCTCTCGAAGAGCAAGGTACTTGACGACAGGATCAAGTGCTCCTACCACGGCTGGGAGTTCAACTTTAACGGGGACTGCGTCTACGTCCCTTCCTCTAACTCGAGAGGTCACGTAAAACTAAGGAAGTACCAGGTTAAGGAGAAGTACAGTATAGTCTGGGTCTCCCTAGGGAATCCGGTACACGACGTCCCAGAGTTCCCGGAGTATGACGAGCAGTCCTTTAGGAAAATAAGGTGTGGTCCCTACTCCTTTAACGCCAACCCCTTTAGGGTCTTCGAGAACCTCCTCGACGTTTCCCACTTCCCATTCGTCCACGAGGGCTACTTGGGAAGCCCTAGTTACGCCAAGATACCCAGCTTTAACGTTAAGCTCTTGGACGACAGGGTGGTAGCTGAGGGAATACAAGTGTGGCAACCTAACCCTGACGGCACTGGGGAGGGAAAGTACACTTCCTACACGTACACGGTCTTAGACCCCCTTGTACTTCACTTCAGGAAGGATTCCAGCGATAAGGTCTTTTCCATGTACTTCGCCCTTCTGCCTGAAGGTAAGGAAAGGACAACCGTGTTCGCGTGGATAGCCATGAACTACGCCTTCGAAGTCCCAGAAGAGAAGATAAGGGAGTTCGAGGATACAGTCCTTGCCCAAGACAAGGTTATCTTGGAAAACCAGCCCACTGAGTTCTACTTAGACGTTACTAGGGAGGCCCACGTCGAGGCGGATAAGCACTTGGTGGCATATAGGCACTGGCTCAGAAAAAAGGTGGGAAGGGTTGAAGAGCTCGGCCTAGTCTAGCTTGTCAAAGACCTAAGCAGGGATATTGGGTCTATTGTAGAGCCGTCTACTACGAGCTTTGCCTCCCTGTTTGTCGTGGCCACCACCCTCCCCTTCCTTATTACCATAAACCTCGGCGCTAGAGTAGAGAGCTGTTCCCTAACTGACTTGGCGTCGAGGATTACGTAGTCCTTCCCCGGTACTGACACCCTTGAGAACTCCTTCTCTGCGTTTACCGTCACTAGCTTTATCCACTCGTCCACGTCAAACGCCTGCTCCAGGTTTACGGCCATGAACAGGGAGAGGAGTATGTCCCCTGCACCAAAGGGATAGAAGACGTTCTGGACGTCGTCGTTGCCTAGGCACACGTTTACCCCCTCGCTCATCATTTCCCTTATCCTAGTTATCCCCCTCCCCTTTGGGTAACCACTATCTCCCGCCAAGTACAAGTTAGTCAGGGGAGCGCTTATGACGGTGGCGTTCTTGCTCTTTATCAGCTTTATTATCCTCTTTACGTACTGCTCGTCCTCGTAGTGAAGGGAGGAAAGGTGTGAGAGGGTCAAGTGGACTTGCGACTTGTAGAGCATGTACTCGGCGAACCTAGTCCTCTTAGCCTGTTGGTCCACGTGGACGTCGAGGGTCTTTCCCAGCTTCTTTGCCATTTCCATAACGTAATCCATGTGGGCAACCGCACCGTAGAAGTCCTCTTCTCCCTCAGGCTTTCCGCCAACCACGTCTGCCAGCTGGGACGCGTAGGCGAAGTCGTTCTCGCACTTCAGTATCCCCTGCTCGGGGAAAGCCACAACTTGGACGTCCATTAGCTCGCCTATTTCCTCCTTGAGGAGTACTGCGGCCTTCAGCGACTTAAGGTTCCTAGAGCAGGTGTCCGCGTGAACCCTGACGTGTGTCACCCCGTTGTACAGCTCCAGGAGAAGCGCCTTCTTCATCCTTTCCTTTATTTCCTCAACTGTCAGCGAGTCCCTCAGTTTGCTCCACTTCTCCACTGCCTCAGACAGGGTGGAGGAGTTGTTTATCCCTGTCAGTTCCAAGGTGAAGGCGTTTTCGGGGTGGAAGTGCATGTCGTAAAACGCAGGTAACGCTATCCTCCCCTCTGCGTTAATGGAGCCACCACCCTCAACCCTTATGGCCTTAACTGCCCCCCTCAAGTTCTTAATTATCATGCTATCACCTCTCTAAATTATCATGCTATCACCTCTCTAGCAATTTTCCCCTTCCCCCCTTGACGTCTCCCTCCTCGTACACAAGCTCTCCCCTTAAGTACGTCCTCGCCACTTTGGCCTTGAACTTCACTCCATCGTATATGGAGTGGTCCATCCTCCCGTGCCACTCCTTTACTACCCACTCCTCTAGCTTAATTGCTACAAAGTCTGCGTCCTTGCCCTCCTCTAGCCCCTTCTCCTTTAGGTTGTAGAGCTTAACTGCGTTACCGGAGGTCAAGGCGTGGAAGGCTTGGGGGTCTATGTAGCCCTCAGCCATCAAAGACGCCAGCACTGGGACTAGGAACTCGGTAGACGCGACGCCGTTAGGTACGTCTTTGTACGACTTGGACTCGTCCTTGTACTTGCTTAGGTACCCTGAGTAGTCGCTGCCAACGGTGTAGAACTCCTTCAGCCTTTTCACAATATCCTTTCTCTCCTCCTCGCTCCTCAGCGGGGGGCTCATGATGAACCTCTTTCCGTCTTTCCTCAAGTAGGCAGTCTCGTTAAACGTCAAGTAGTGGGGGCACGTCTCCGCGTATATCTCCGCCCCCCTCTTCCTCCACTCGTTTATCACGTCCAAGGACCTAGGGGAAGAGACGTGAACCACGTAGGACTTTACCTTGGTCAAGTAAGCTAAGGTGGCGAACCTGTTTACCGCCTCGACCTCGCTCTCGGTTGGCCTAGTCTTAGCGTGGTATATGGGGTCCTCGCTCTCGTACTTCTGCTGTAGGTAGTCTATCACGTCGCCGTTCTCAGCGTGCACAGCAACTACCCCTCCGAGGGCCTTTACCTCCTCCATTACCCTTAATATGTTTAAGTCGCTAAGCCTCATGTTGTCGTAAGCCATGAACACCTTGACGCTTTTTGTCCCCATGGCGAAAACGTCCCTTATCCTCTTTATTTCCTCTTCCCTCTTCACTATAAAGTGGAAAGAGAAGTCGGCCATGGAGTTGACTGAGGCGTTGGCTACCTCTTCCGACAGAAAGAGGACTGGGTTGCCCGAGGACTCGAAGAAGTTGATGAAAGAGGTTATCCCTCCAGCTAGGGCTACCTCGCTCCCCGTCTTGTAGTCGTCGGCCGTGGGTATGGGCTCCTTTGCCCCCAGGAATCTTGAGTTGAAGTGAGTATGTCCGTCAATTGCGCCATAGGTCAAGTAAAGCCCAGAGAGGTCCTCTACCTCGTCCCCGACAGCGGGTACGTCCTTGGCGATCTTGGCAATTTTCCCCGCCTCTACCTTGACTTCAGCCTCAGTCACTCCGTCCTTCGTTATTAGCTTTGCCCCCTTAAAGATCAACTTCTCCCACCTTGAACGGCAATTCCTTGCACTCCAGGTCCAGGTCTAGGAGGGCGTTGCAGACTGACGCGTACGCCCCTGTGGGCCCGTTCTCTCCAACGCCCCTCACTCCTGCAGGGGTCTTAGATGGGGTGTGGAGTAGGACTACCTCGAACTTCGGTGCCTCAACTGCAGTGGGGACGGAGTACTCTAGACCGTCGTTGACGTCCTCGTAAAGGGATCCCCCTATCCCCTGTAAGGCCCCTCCCATAAGCTGTCCCTTGACTATATCGTCGTCTCCCGTTACCCCAACGTCAGCCACCACGAAGTGCTTCTCCACCTTGGCTTTCCCGTTCCTTAAGCTCACAACGCTCACTTGCCCAGATATTGTACCAACGAAGTGGTCGGTCTCGTAGCACACCTCCTCAGCTAAGTTGCTCGCCTTCCACGGCTCCAGCAACATGGTCCTAGTAGTGCTTTCCCACCCTCCCAGTTCCTCGACCTTTTCCATTATCCTCCTTGCCGCGAGAACGGCTGCGTTGCCCATGGTAAGCATAGTCCTGCTAGCCCAGACCCCAAAACCCTTCAGCTCGTTGTCGCCTAGTACCACCTTAACCTTGTCGTACTTTATCTTCCTTGACACGAGCTTCCTTATGGCCTCTCCCATTCTCTGCCCTTGATCTGTTGCAGTCACCTTGATCACTAGCCACCCGTCAACGTCAAGGAAGGCTCTGACGCAGTCGTAGCCGGGTACCTTTGACTTTTCCTTCTCTATCATTATGTAGGAGTTTGGCCCAGCGTACTGTACGTAAAGGGAGACGCCTACCCCAGAGCCATACTCCTCCTTGTACTCGCGGTACTTTTGCTCAAGTACTCTCAGCACCCCCTCCACGTCTCCAACGTCTTCCAAGTCCTTCCTCAAGTTCCTCCTCCTCACCTCTATTGGGTCTAACCCAGTCCTCCTTGAGATCTCTTCCATGATCCTCTCCATCACGAACACCGCCTCCGGGCGCCCGAAACCCCTGTACGCACCTTGTGGAGGCTTATTGGACACCACTACCTTAGCGTTGTAGGAGAAGTTGAAGGAGTAAAGGGAGGTCATAGTACCCAAGGTCACAAAGAGGGGTGAGAACCCAGTCCAAGGGAGGGGAAATGCACCTAAGTCATAGGTTATTTCGTCGAAAAGGTAGACCAGCTTGCCGTCCTTAGTGTACTTTGCAAGTAGCTTGTGCCTTTGGTCCCTAGCTTGAGAACCCTGTACGTGCTCCGACCGATTCTCCACCCACTTCAAGTTCTCCCCGAGCTCGTAAGCTAGGGCCACCACTGCCAGCTCCTCGTAGGAGAGGTCCTGCTTTGCCCCGAAGCCTCCACCAACTTGAGGAACCTCTACCTTCACCTTGTGAGCCGGTACGTCAAGCATCTTAGCTATCAACAGCCTAGCTACCGTGGGAGCTTGCGTGGACGCGTGGACTACTATGGTGTCTCCGTAGTGCCTCACTGCAACTACCCTTGGCTCCATGGGCGCTGGGGAGCTTCTGTCAATCCTTAACTCCATCGAGAACTCAAGGTCTGCCCCTTCTCCGTCAATTAGGGGATCAGACCGGGTGGATAAGATTACGTTGTCCTCGACTTCAGGGTAAAGTGGTCCCTCAACTGGGGTGTACTCTACCTCCACTTGATCCAGCTTGTCCTCTACCTCGTACCTCTCTTCTGCCACAGCCACGCACAGCGGGTGGCCCTCGTAAAGAGCCTTCTCCCTAGCCAACAAAGTGGCCTTAGGGAGTTTAGCTCCCTCGTCTCCAAAGAGGTAATCAACTGCGTACTTATGCAGGTAGTCTTCGGCATAGCAGTTCCCCGAGATGTAGAACTTGGCGTGCTCTTCGGTTGACCTCTTGAACCCCACGTACTTGTAGTCTCCTCCCAAGTCATCTACGTAAACGAGGTTCCATCTCATTATTAAAGATGTCATTGGTCTTCTTAAAAACTTTTTTGAAGAACTCAGGAGTTAAAGTTAAAATTGTCCTATTTTTTAAATCTTTTAGTGGCTAACTTGGTAAAAATAGCCGTAATTCAAACCAACATGAGCTGGGACAAGGAGGACAACGTGAAGAGGCAACTTGAATTGGTGGACAAGGCTGCGGACAACAAGGCAAAGGTAATAGCTTTAGACGAGCTCTCCAGCACAGTGTACTTCCCGTTCGAGCAAAACCCCAAGTACTTCTCCCTAGCAGAGGACGAGAGAGGTCCGACGATCTCCAAGTTCAAGGAGAAGGCGAAGGATAGAGGACTTAGCTTAATAGTGCCCATCTTCGAGAAGGACAACGGTTACTTCTACAACACAGCGTTCGTCATAAACTCCAAGGGTGAAGTGGTAGGAAAGTACAGGAAGACCCACTTGCCTCAGGACAACTTCTTCAACGAGTACTACTTCTTCAAGGTAGGGGACCTAGGCTTTCCAGTCTTCGACCTAGAGGGCATCAAGGTTGGGGTAGTCATTTGTCACGACAGACACTTTCCAGAGACAGTGAGGGCGGAGGCAGTGAAGGGAGCCCATGTGGTCTTCATACCGTCTGTGGCCTACTTCAAGGAGATATGGGAACTGGAACTTAAGGCCCACGCGGTCTTCAACACGGTGTACATAGCCGGAATAAACAGAATAGGCAAGGAGTACCCCTATCAAGAGGAGGAGTACTTTGGCGAGTCCATGATCCTCTCGCCCATGGGCGAGGTCATAAGCAAGGCCGGAAAGAAGGAGGAGATCCTGTACGCAGAAGTTAGGGAAGAGCAAATAGAGGAGGCGAGGATAAGGAGGCCCTTCCTGAAGAAGAGGCTACCCAGTTACGGGCTCTGAGGGCTATCCCCTTTGCTCATAAGGAACGCCAAGCTCCCTAACGGGAGAGTAGTGGACGTAAAGGTAGAAGGAGAGAAGATAACTTGTTTGGGAGACTGCGGAGGGGACGACGAGGTAATAGACGCCGACAAGAAGTTGGTGATTCCACCCTACTTCAACATGCACTTCCACTTGGACAGCGCCTTCTCTAACTTGCGACACAACGCTAGGAACAGGAGCGGGACCCTTTGGGAGGGGATAGGGATATGGAGGGAAATGAGGGAGAAGCTTACTAAGGAAGAGGTTAAGGAAAACGCCATCACTGCTGTGAAACTAATGGTCTCATACGGCACACTCTGGATAAGGACTCACGTGGACGTTACGGAGAAGTCCCTCAAGCTCCTCGAGGCAATAAAGGAGGTCAAGGACGAGGTAAGGGAGATAGCTAACGTGCAGATAACCGCCTTCCCCCAAGATGGGATCTTTACGGACAAGGGAAACGACGAGGCTCTTGTTAAGGCCTTGGAGAGGGGGGCTGACAACGTTGGCCTAATCCCCCACAATGAGCTCACCAGGGATGACGGGGTCAAGTCCGTGAAGTTCACCTTCGAGCTTGCCAAGGAGTACGACAGGGACGTGGACGGCCACATAGACGAGACCGACGACCCCAACTCTAGGTTCCTGGAAGAAGTGGTGAAGCAGACCTTGGAGAAAGCCTGGCAGTGGAGGGTCACAGCAGGCCACGTAACCGCAATGCACAGCTGGGACAGCGCCTACAGGTTTAGGCTTCTTTCAGCAGTCGCAAGGGCCGGCGTAACGGTAGTCCCAAACCCCTTAATTAACGCCGTTCTGCAGGGGAGGCTGGATGGCTACCCCAAGAGGAGGGGGATGGCGCCCGTAAAGGAAATGACGAAGTTTAACGTCAACGTAGCCCTAGGGCTCGACTGCATTATGGACCCTTGGTACCCCTTGGGTAGCGGGAACATGTTGCAGGCGCTCTTCATGGCCGTTCACCTAGACCAGTTAACAGGGGAGGGCGAACTGGAGGAGTCGATCAACTTGATAACCTTCAACCCCGCAAAGGCTTGGAGGGCCAAGGGGTATGGGCTGTCTACAGGGAGCGAGGCGAACCTCTTGGTCACAGACGCTGAAGATGTGCTTGACTTGATAAGGTTCATGGAACCTCCCCTTTACGTCATAAGGAGGGGAAAAGTGGTCGCTAAAGAGGGTAAGTTCGTGCTCTTCAAGGGGAAGTGGGAGGAAGTAAAAAGAAGGCCTTAGCCCACTATGAACTGGTGGGCCTTGACCTTGTCGCCCTCAATTAGTATATAGGACGCGTGAAGGAGCCCGTTGCTGTACTCGCTCCCTGGGTTAATTATTAAGGTCTTCCCGACCTTGTCGAAGGCCCTTGACTCGTGTATATGTCCGTGAATTCCCAAGAGGGGCTGGTACTCCTCAATTACCTTCCTTATAGCCTTTGAGCCTACGTGGGTCATCACAACGTCTCCGCCCTTCACCACTGGCTTTAAGTTGTTGTCGAGCAGGGGAGCGTTATCTAAGTTTGTGCCGTAGGGAGGAGCGTGGAGGTTGAGTATCGTGCGCTCCGGTCTATCCAGCTTTCCCACGTATGACTTGAGCTTTGAGTAGAGCTCCTCCTCGTTCATTTCCCTAAACGTGTTCCAAGGGGTGGGGTTAACGTAGCCGTAAGAGATCATCTCGTAGCCGTTTAAGTTAATCACCTCTTCCTCGACCTTGACGAACCTTTGACTAGACTTTATGACGTCAAATAGGCTCAGTGGGTCATCGTTGCCCAGGTTTGCGTATACCTTCACGCTTGTCCCCTTTAGTTTTTCCTCAGCTATTGAGTCCCACTCCATCAGCCTCTCGTTAATGGCCTTGGCAAATGCCTCGTCCAACGACCTCTTGTCTTCGTTCAGTAGCTCATATCCTTTCTGGTCTACAAACGTGTAGTAAGTGCCGTCATTCTTGAACCCCTTTATCACCTCTCCCAATCCCTCTTTCCCCACTTCTCTATCCAGGACTCTGTACTTACCGTTTCCTATGTCCACTATCGGCACCAGCGCCTTTCCTGCCAAATCTCCTCCTATGATTAAGAAGTCCGCCTTAAGCATTAGTCCAGCATTAAGGAACTTCCTAAACGCTGTCTCCGAGCCATGGAGATCAGTGGTAAAAAGTATTTTTATTTTTCCGATATTGTTAGAACTATCTCCTCGTTTGAATAAACCCATATATGTTGCATGTTCAACCTTGTATAAAAATGTTTCCAGACTTTTTCCAAACAGAGAGCCATAATGCCGTTCATCAAAGCCCTAGATGTTGAAAAGTTTTAACGGAGTCTCAGGAAACGTATATATACTGATTCAGAAATTTGCTTTACCTTATGACTAGATTCGTTAGAAAGTCGTCTGGATTAGTCAGGGAAATAGGGGCTAAGGACGCTTTTTCGATGAACTTCTCGTTTTTAGGGCCAGCAGCTGGCGTGGCGTATCCCCTGGGTTTCGCGGCTGTTCTCCTTGGCTCCAACTGGCTAGTCGCAACGATTATCGGGGCGTTTATAATGCTGCCAGTGACCTTCCTTTACTATTACCTCTCAACCGTTATTCCGAGGAGCGGAGGCGATTACGTTTACATTTCTAGGATACTGGGGCCTAGGATTGGGATGATCCAGGCTATAGCTAACTTGTTTGTCTTCTCTGTTGGCGTCCCAATCCTAGCACAACTAGAGCTCCCATTGGTTCTAGAGCCGTCCCTACAGATCTTGGGAGTTACTTTCCACGACAGTGGACTAGTGTCGTTTGCCCAAAACCTCTCCTTTAGCAATGAGAGTTCTCCCATCTTCTTTGGCTTAACGGTAGTCATAATTGCCTTTGCCTCCATGGTGTCTATGCTGAGGACGAAGGTCTTTGCCTCCGTTGTAACTTGGTTTACGGCTGTGCAAATAGTGGGCACTGCTGTGATGATAGTGGGAATCCTTTCCGTGAGGGACTACGCCAGCGCCTTTAACTCAGTCTCTGCCTCCTACGGAGGTTCCACTTACTCCTCTTTGACTGAACAAGTAGGTCCGTTCGACCTTCTGCAGACTTTAGTCTTGATGTCGGCAATAGCCTCTTTCCTTTACCTCTACAACAACGCGCCGACCTTCTTTGGAGGGGAGGTTAAGAGCCCCAAGAGGTCCATGTTCTACGGGCAAATAGTGTCCTACGTAGTTTCCGCAGTGATGGCGATACTTCTCGTCTTTGGGCTACAGTACGTTATAGGGGAGGGGTTCTACGACTACACGGGAGTCAACGGTTGGACTACCTCCAGCGGAAACGGCATCCCAATAGCCCCAACCTCCCTACTTTCCTACGTGGCAATACCATTCTTGAGCAACCCGACCGTGATAGTGGTAATGGTGCTCTCTGCAATAACGTGGTACATACTTTACGCCATATTAAACGTCGCAATCCCCTCTAGAACCTTGTTCTCCATGTCCTTCGATTGGCTAGCCCCATCCTTTTTCTCCAAGGTGAGCGAAAGGCTTAGGACCCCAGTATACTCCGTCCTCTTCGTGTTTTTGGCTGCGCTGTTCTTCGATTACTTGGAGATCTATCAAGGGTTCTCAGTGGGAGTCCTGTCGGACATCGTGATATACATCGTGTACCAGTACTTCATAGCTGCTATAGCTGCAGTAGTGCTGGGAAGGAAAAGGATGTACGGGGTTGACGAGAAACTGGGGAGGAAGTTAGTGATAGCGGGGTCCCTCTCTGCAGTCTGTTTAGCTCTTCCTGCGATCCTTCTGATTGGTTACGGCGTCTACTACGCTCCTTTCGGGTCTGAGATCTTCTCAGGCAACGAGGTTCTCAACTTGTCAATATTAGTAGGCCTGCCCATAGCAGCCCTCGCTATATTTGAGTCCGTCAAGAGGGTAAGGATGAAGCAGGGGATCGACATTTCCTTGACCTTCAAGGAGATCCCGCCGGAGTGAGCTACATTGCTGTTGGTAAAGAACGTGAGCGTAGAGGGCAGGCTGACATCGATATACGTCAACGGCGAGGGGATTGTAGAGTGCATGGGATGTGATGTAAAGGATGGGGAGGTAGTAGACGTCAAGGGTAGGCTCGCCTCTGTGCCCTTCGTGAATGCCCACTCTCACCTGGGCTACGCTTTGACCTTGGACTACTCCAAGCTCAACGAGACAGGCACTCTCCTAGAGGCTGTGGGTCTAGTAAGGGAAGAGGTCATCCCTAAGCTCTCCCAGAGCGACGTTGAGGAGAGGCTCTCAAAGATCTTTAAGATCCTTTTCGTTAACGGAGTGTTCAAGGTCAGAACCCACGAGCCTTTGTTGGGAGACCTCGTCTTCAAGGTACTTAAATCCAGGGACAACCCCCTGGTGGACGTACAAGTAGTCGCGTTTCCTACTCCTAGATTCTTCTACCAAGACAACGAGGAAAAGGTGAGGAAAGCCCTTGAGGAGGGGGCAGAGGTAGTTGGCCTAATACCGCACAGCGAGAGAACCGCAGAGGAGGGCTATAAGTCGGTAAAGCTGGCGGTCGACTTGGCCGTGGAGTACAACAAGCTAGTGGACGGTCACGTAGACGAGACCGACGACCCCAACTCGAGGTTCTCGGAGGCTTTGGCAAGCGAGGCGTTGAGGAGGGGAATTGGGCAAAGGGTTACTATAAGTCACATGACCGCTTCCCACTCCTACGACAACTGGTACTTCCACAAGCTCCTCCTCCTGCTTAAGGAGAGCGGGGTCTCAGTTGTCTCAAACCCTGTAGTAAGCCTCCACCTCCAAGGTAGGTACGATGGTTACCCTAAAAGGAGGGGGATAGCGAGGATAAGGGAGATGATGAGGGCGGGAATAAACGTGGCGCTAGGGAGCGACAACGTTCTAGACCCCATTTACCCCCTAGGCGACTTTAACATGTTGAGGGTGCTCCAGGAGGCCTACCTCGTTGACCACTTCACCGCAGTTGACCTAGTTAAGGAGGGTGAGGAATTAATGAAATTAATCACTCACAATGGCTACAAGGCGATGTCCATCAACCCTCCCAAGATAATGGAAGGGGAGAGGGCGGAGTTCGTGGTACTACAGTCCAGGAGCCTGTTGGACTCCATAAGGGTGCCCCTACCCCCATTCTTGGTAGTAAGGGGAAGGAACTACGCGGTCAACGACGTCTCCCTTAAGCTCAACGGAGAGGAAGTGGGCGATGAGGTGCTCAATTTATGGCGGTAAAAACTTCTAATAAACTCTCGATCCCCTGTCTCGTTGGGAGTGCAAAGTTGACATCCATAAGTTAAATCTTTTAAACTAATTTCAAGCAACACAGCGGTTAAATAAAAACTAAACATATTATCAAAGGATTATCATAGAAATATTACGGAAATTAAAGAAAAACTCATTGCTCTTTGTGAACCTCATTGACCTTCTCTCTCACCTTCAAGAACAGTTCCTCAAGTTCCCTTAAAGCCCTCATCATCGACGTTTCTCCCTTGCTGGCGTCCACCTCTATTCTCCCTCCAAGGTTGATCACCCCATGGAGGTTAGCCTCTTCGGTGGTTATGGTCTGGAATACGCCTTCCTTCACGCTCAAGTCCTTCACCTCGGAGATCTTCTCTAGCCTCACTAGCTCCCTCCTAAGGAACAACATCCTAGACGTCTCCACGGAACCGGCGTGCATGTCGACCCCCTGGAAGAGCCCCCTGTCCCTCCCCACCATGGAGAATAGGTAGACCTTGAACCCCCTGTTCCTGAAGTTGACCTGTCTCCTCACAACGTCGAGGACGCTCTCGTTACCTCCGTGACCGTTCACTAAGATCATTGACAGCAACCCGGCGTTCCTTGCGGACTCCATCAACTCGGTGAGGAAGTTGATCATGGTGACGTAGGATATCCCTACGAAAGGTTGTCTGCCGTGTTCCCAAGAACAGCCGTAGGTGAGGGGTGGGAAAAGAACTACTTCGTCCCCGTACTTGGACTCCAACTGCGACGCCAACCATTCAGCCACGATGGAGTCGGTGCCCATGGGCAAGTGAGGGCCGTGCTGTTCGACGCTACCTATCGGCATTACCCCTATCTTGCCCTTTACCTCTTCCCTAGTTATTTCAAGCAACTTCATGGTCTACTCTTCCCGGGAGGGGGTAAAAACTTAAGCCCTGGATTTTCTGGAAAGCGTTCAGGAAAAGCAGGGTATAGTGAGAGGAGAAACGAGAAGAGTTTCTAACTCCTCGGAAACAAACTAAAAAGCTTAAGGCGTGGACAAGTAAAACGCTTATTTAATAGTAGGTCAGAAAGTAACGTTAATATGGCGGACTTCTTGGGAAAAATAGGTAGAGAGGTAGAAGTGACTGCAGACCCAAAGGTAGTAGCGGAGAAGTCCAGGGACTTCAGCCATACGTCTCCCTTCCTTTTGGATTTGCTGTCTAGCCACAGGGCTGACGCCGTCGCCTTCCCTAGAAACGAGGAGGAAGTGGTCAAGGTAGTCGAGTTCGCCTTGGAGGAACACGTCCCCCTAGTGCCTAGGGCGGGAGGAAAGAACAACGTGGGTGGCGTCATACCGCTCAAGGGAGGGCTAATAGTCGACCTCTCGAGGCTTAGCTCCCTTTACGTCGGGGAAGGGGAAGTCACAGCAGAGGCCTCTGCTCCCTTCGCAAAGGAGGGGGAAATGCTCTTCTCTCCCAGGGTTTACCCCTCCACTTTCAACGAGGGGGCAACGGTGGGAGGGTTCTTCTCGGGAGGCTCTGGGGGAATAGGGGAGTTCAAGTACGGGAGGAACTGGGATTACGTCACGGAAGTGAGGATGGTCAACCCAAAGGGAAAGGTGGTGACGTTGAGGGGAGGGGACGTTAAGGTAGCTGCCCACGCCGAGGGGACGACAGGGATAGTGACTAGGCTCAAGGTCCTCACAAGGGAGAACGTGGACGACCCGGTCTACGTGGAGTTCGACGCCTTGAAGGAGGCGTTAAAGTTCGTGGACTCTCTTTACGACGAGTACTCAGTGTACCACGTCACCTTGAGGTCCCCCCAGATGTCCAGGCTCTCGGAGAACATAACTAGCGTTAAGACAGAGAAGTGGAACCTCTTAGTAGTCTGCGAGGAGGAGTGCCCTGTCTCGGGGAACAGGGAGGCGGGTAGGAGGCTATGGGAAAAGAGATTCCTGTTCTTCGGCGGTACCATTACTACTGCCATGGGCGTCACGAAGAGGAGGATCTACTACCTCACCAAGGACATACCCCTGGAAGAGGCTTTAGAAAAGTTGAACAAGGTCTCCGAGGTCACTATGATAGCAGACGTGGAGTTCGACATAAGGAGGATAGCCCACCCCTTCATTTTAGCGGACACTCCGGAGGCGTACTTCAAGGCTTGGCAAATTGTGGGAGGGACGAACTTCAACTTGAACAGCGTTTACATTAACGACAGGCTACCCAGTGACCACTTGAGGAAGATCATTTGGTACAAGAAGGCGTACGACAAGGAGGACTTGTTTAACCCAGGGAAGCTGAGGTGGTAAAATGGAGATGGGGAAAGTCAAGGAGAGACTGGTTAAGGAAGGGATAATCGTCTCGTCGAACGAGGTGATTGTGAGGGAGAAGTCGAGGGACTGGAGCTTTGTCTCCCCAAGGCTCTCGCACCTGTCGTCGAAGGTCGCTGACCTAGTGGTGTTTCCGAGAACAGAGGAGGAAGTGGTCAAGGTAGTTGAGGTGGCGTTGGAGGAACACGTGCCTCTAGTACCTAGGGGAGCAGGATACGGAACTGTTGGAGGGGCAATCCCATTAAATGGAGGGATCGTCGTAGACATGTCGTCAATGAATAGGATCGAGTTCCACGAAGGTTACGTGGAGGCAGAGGCTGGTGCGCCCTTTTCGTTTAACGCGAGGGTATACCCAACGATATGGTCTAAGGCAACCGTAGGGGGCTACTTCTGCGGAGGTTCCTGGGGAATAGGTTCCTACCAGTACGGGCCCAACTGGGACCAGGTCGTCGAGGTTAGGATGGTCAACCCAAAGGGAAAGGTGGTGACGTTGAGGGGAGGGGACGTTAAGGTAGCTGCCCACGCCGAGGGGACGACAGGGATAGTGACTAGGCTCAAGGTCCTCACAAGGGAGAACGTAAAGGACGTAGCAAAGTTGATCACGTTTGACACCCTGAGGGACGCGAGTAAGTTCGTCGAGAGGGTCTACGAGGAGGCGCTCCCGGTGTACCACATGACTATGAGGTCGCCGGAGATGGGGAAGACAACCGAGAAGGTAGTGGGGTTCTACACTGGGAAGTGGGAGCTGTTAGTAGTCCACCAGGAGGGCGAAGCTAGCGTGGAGGGCCTCGACGGCTCTCCCCTTTGGAACAAGAGGAACACGTTCTTCGCCGCGGTCTACGTAAACATGAAGAGCGTGAAAAAGGACTTGTACTACGCCCAGTACCACATACCCATCGAGGAACTGGAGGAAAAGGTGCAGAAGGTCTCGGAGTTCAAACCAATAATAGAGGCAGAGTTCGCCAGCGACTGGAAGGCCCACACGTACTTCCTCACGGAGTCTCCCCAGATTTTCCTTGAAGTGGAGAAGACCCTAGGTACCTCCAGCTTCAATCTACACGACATAAGGATAGACGGCAGGCTTCCAAGGGATCACCTCCACAGGATAAAGACGTACAAGAAGGCGTACGACAAGGAGGAGCTATTCAACCCAGGCAAGGTATCTTTATAAATAACTTTCAATGAAACAGCCTATTTTATAAAAAATATTTTATTATAGTTTCGAATTAAAACCTAGAGTTAGAAAAGAGTTTAAACCGATAGATGGAAAACAATTATACCTTAATTTGAGAGCTTATCCCATGGAGCTCTTGGACGTCTTGAGTAGGGAGTTCGAGGTGGTTAAAGACAGAGAGTTGCTGGCAAAGTATTCGGTAGACTACGGCTACCTCTCGCCAGAGATCTCGAGGCTGGCGAAGATGCCCCTGGCGGTGGTAAAGGTAAGGAAGGAGAATGACGTGGAGAAGTTGATGGAGTTGGTTAACGAGTATCACTTCCCGGTAGTAGAGCGTGGCAAGGGCACAAACACGCTGGGGGGCGCAATGCCCATCAAGGAGGGCTCCGTGGTTGTGGACCTGAGCGAATTTAAGGGCTTCGAGAAGAGGGGCGGAGAGCTTGTCTCTAAGCCAGGGACAGAGTTCGACGAAGTTGGAATACACGACCTCCCGGTTGTTCCAACTAGCTATTACATGGCGTCAATAGGCGGTTTCGTCACTGGGGGCTCACTTGGTTTCGGTTCCTTGAGGAACGGTGCAGTGTGGGACAACGTTGTTGGGCTAGAGGTCTACACGCCCAAGGGGAGGTTCAACTTGGAGGGGGAGGACACTTACTCTGTAGTCCAGTCAGCCGGCACTACGGGGATAGTGACAAAGGTTAGGATCAAGTTGGTGAGGAGGGGGAGGATATCTGTGAAGAAGATGAGGTTCTCCAGCTTTGAGGAGGCGCTGAACAGGGCGTTGGAGCTAGTGGACGAGGCGGAGTTCGTGAGCGTTAGGAACTACGCCTTTGCTAAGGAGATCTCAGATGAGCCTTGGGGGAAGTGGAACGTGATAGCCGGGCTAGAGGACGAGGAAGGGGAGTTCTCCTTCAAGGATGTTATCACCACTTTTGCCGGGGCCTACTTCACCGTGGTAAGCAAGAAACAGGTGTCCTATCAGTCCTATGACCTGCCAATTTCCTCTCTGGAGAAAGTCAAGGACCTTGACTGCATGATGGACGCTGAGCTCTCCAGGAGCAGGGGTAGGGTCTTCTCTCACACGTACTTTCTGGGCTGTGGAAGAGTTGAGGTATTGGGGAGAAGGTTCAACCTCCACTCCATAAAGGTCAATCACAGGGTAGAGGAGGACAGGCTGAAGAAGATCGTGGAGTTCAAGAGGGTGGTAGACCCAGACGACCTGCTCAACCCGGGAAAGGTGGACTTTTGATGATACTCAGCAACTTGAGGACTTTGGACGACAGGAAGGTCTCCATAGCCATTGAGGACGGGAAGATGCACTTCACTGACAGGGCTGGGGAGGACATGGGAGGGAGGTTAGTGCTACCTGCTTTTGTGGACTCCCACGCCCACATAGACAGCAACTTCCTCCTGGACGTTTGCGAGGAAGCGGAGACCGAGAAGTTCGAGGAGGCCTTAAAGGAACTCCTCGAGTGCAAGGAGAAGCTGACTGAGGACCAGATTTACTCGCTGGCCAGGAAATCCATTCATTACTACGCAAAGCACGGCTCCCTCTTTGTGAGGACCCACGTAATGATAGACGGCAAGAAGTGGAGGGAGAGAGTGAGGAGCGTTGTAAGGCTTAGGGAAGAATTCAAGGGTATCGTGAACCTGCAGGTAATAGGGTTCATCCAGAGCTACGACTACTACGACAAGGAACAGGAGGAGAAAGTGTATAAGGTGGTGGAGATGGGTCTTGACGGCATAGGAGGTCAGCCTCACCTACAGCCGTCAGTGGAGGACGGCAAGAGGATGATAAAGTCGCTCTTCGACGTGGCAACGGAGAGGGGCCTATTCCTTGACTTCCACGCAGATTACGCCGACGAGCCCGATTCAAAGTTTAGTGAACTCATAGTCTCTGAGGCACTGAGCAGGAAGTACAGGAAGGTCGCGTTAAGCCACTTGACAGCTCTGCATTCCTATTACGACGACTACGCCAGGAGGTTCATGAGGTGGCTCGCAGAGGCTGGGGTCAGCGTAATAGTCTCGCCAATAACCGTTTTGGAGGAGTCTGGGGCACACGAGAACTATCCAAAGAGGAGGGGAATAGCTAGGGTTAGGGACCTCCTCTCCTATGGCGTGAACGTAGCCCTTGGCCACGACGACATACAGAACCACTTGAACCCGTTGGGCGTTGGGGACTTAATGCAGTCTGCCTTTGCGTTGGTAATAGGCGAGTACATGTACTTCAAGAAGTACGTTAACGCGATATTCGACATGATGACCTATAACGGGGCAAAGTTGCAGGGCATAGAGGACTACGGGCTGGGTGAGGGGAGGCTAGCTAGTCTGGTAGTACTGGAGGCGAGAGATCCGAGGGAGGCAATAAGGTCTATATCCCCTAGGAGGTTGGTGGTAAGCAACGGGAAAGTCGTCTACTCCAGGAGGGAGACTGAAGAAATGTTTATGTAGAACAGTGACATTCCTTGTTTCATCTAAATGCTGTTTAAATGTAAGCTATAATTTTTGTTAAATATTCATAATAATACGCAGAAAGTTTTTAACTAATTTAGTAAATCATATTATGATCTGAAATGAGTAGGTCAATTTTCGTGAGGGAGTCCTCCGGTCTTAGGAAGGAAGTAACGTCTCTGGACGCGATAATGCTAAACCTTGGGAACATGTCAGCAGGCGTAGCGCTGTTTACAGGGATAAGTCCCTATATAACCCCGGGAGGGGTGATCTGGATAGCTGCAATAATAGGCCTGCTATTGACCTTGCCCCAAGCATATATGTACACGAGGCTGACCTACGAGATTCCTAGGACTGGAGGTGACTACGTGTGGATCTCCAGGACTTTTGGCGGGCTTCCAGGGTTCATGATGGCCTTCGCGCTAATGATAGAGTCTACAGCGTTTTTTGCGTTGACCGCCTACTTCTTTTCGCAGGCAGTAGGCTCAGTGATCTCGACGATCGGTACCTTGGACGGCAACTCAGTCCTCGTATCCCTCTCCAGTATCCTGCAGACCCCTGTTTACTCTTACGTCTTAGGGGCTGTGCTCTTTGCGGTGATTATAGCGTTCAACGTGTTTAAGGCAAAGTACGGCTACGTCCTGGTCACGGTCTCCGTAGCCATTGCCCTCATCGCCACTCTTATAGCCATGGGAGTTATGGCCGCCAACATAGGGGACTTCAGCGTCGCAATACAGCACTTCCTAACAGCTGAGGGCATAGCTCCGTCTTCCAACTACGCGTCCTCAGTTTCCCCACCTAGCCTCGCAGCTACTATGGCCATCTTGCCCTTACTGGCCATATTTACCTACCCGTGGATGCAGGCAGTCCCCGCGGTGGCAGCGGAACTAAAGAAGGTCAAGTACGCCGCTTACGGCATCTTCGTCCCCCTACTCCTGACGGGGTTCTTAGTAACAGTTGGCTTCTTCCTGCTCTACCAGGCTGGGGGCTATGTCTTCACAACTTACATGTTCACCAACCCCAACTCCGGTTTTGTCTACACCTTCTGGACGGTGGCCATGGGCTTGACAAGCAACTACGCGCTACAGTGGATAATAGGCATAGGCCTACTAACGTGGGAGTTCGCCATATTAGCTTACGGCGTCCTCGTCTTCGCTAGGTACATATTTGCCATGGCGTTTGACAGGATAATGCCAGAGTTCTTCACTAGGCTGAACAAGCAGGGCTCCCCGGTCTACACGCACTTGTTCGACCTAGTACTCACCTTGGCCATCCTCGTTGTCCCAGTGGTGTCTGTGTCAGGGGCGACCGCACTATATGGAGCAGAGGTAATAGGGATGATCTACTTCCTCGTTGTGGGTCTAGTGGGCACGTTCAAGGGGTTGCAGAAGAGGTCGTTCCTGCTTGCGGGCCTTTCAGCCTTTACCGCTGGGTACTTCGTGTTCCTCACCTACGAGTCGGTCACCAACCCGGTGTTCAGCTTCGTCACTTCCAATGGCGCCCCAGACCCGATAACCTTAGGGTTCGTCATAGGCTCGTACGTTGTCGGTGCGTTGATCTACCTGGTCAGCAAGTACGTAAACCAAAGGAAGGGCGTGCCTCTAGACATGGTGTTCAAGGAAATACCGCCTGAGTGAGTTGTCACCAAGTTAAGCAGTTTTCTTAAGGTACTGTTAAGGAATTGTTTTTAGTGCTGACGCCCCGCTCTGTTGCCAAGTTCTCCTTTGCTTAACAGTTCGTTGAAGTAGATCTCGTTGACAAATAGCCTCGTGAACCTGAGCTTGTTGAAGCCCCCAGGCTGGGCCCCCTCTCCTGTCTTATCCTAAAGTTTACAACGTTCGCGTCGTCCCTAAGTCTCATGGACAAGTGGACGTCCTCGTAACCGTTTATGAAAGTCTCGTCGAACACCTTTCCGTCTATCACTCTCCTGTTGAGGGCCATGAAACTACCCGCGTTCAGGAAGGAGTCCTCCACAAGCCCGGCGAACTTAATGAATGGGTCTACCATTGAGTCTACCATGACCACTCGTTTCACTTCCAACCTCTCTCCGCGCCTCCGTAGCAGGCGTCCCTAGACCTCTGCCTGAACTAACCGGAATACCTTCCTCACTACTTCCATTACCTTTACGAACTCCTTAGTGGGCCTCACAATGGACACCTTGGTAAGTGTGGTAGGCAGAGGGCCTCGCCATGACTAGCACTCTGTTAGTCGTGGCCAGTGCGTCGACCAGTTTCTTGGCGTCATCGACCTTATGGACGTCGTCGTTTGAGACCACTACCCACTTGGGCCTGTACTCCATCACCCTCTCTATCCCCGCGTTTACGCTCCTGGCGTAGTTGAAGTACTTTCCACTGCTCTCGACAAAGACAACTGGGAGGGGCTTAAACACCTCCCTCGCTTCCCTGGCAAGGGGGGAGTTGACGCTCTTGGTAGGAATGACAACCACTACGTCCCCGTTCGCTTCCCTCTTAACTTCTATCTTCGCTGAGGGCCTAGTCCTCATCCACCTCATTATCTCCTCATTGGAGAACTTGTACACCCTCTCCACTTCCCTAGGGTCGTTACTAGAGTAGCGCTCCTCCAAAGCGTTCACGCCTTGTTCCAAACCCTCCCACCTACCCTGTAGAACGAGGTGTACAAGTTCATCGTTGAAAAGGAGTAGACGGCGTCCTCCACTGGTATAGTGGTTATGCGTACCCCCACGATCGAGTGTGGTCCGTAGACCACTACCGAGAGGGAAGTGAGGAAGTAGTCAAACACGAAGAACGGGACGTAGGTGAGCCCAACGAATGTCCAGAGACCTAAACATGGTTGGGTCAACTAGCTCCACCGCGACCAACGAAGTGGAGAAGAAGAGGAGGTCGAGGCACGTGTAGGAGTAACCCCTAAGGGCAACAGCTAGGGAGAACCCTAGGGCTGAAGCCCTAGTATTTCCCCCTGCTCACTTTACCTCCTTGTCCTTCGCCCTCTGCTCCAGGAAGTCGTATATCATCAAACAGGCAAAAAGACGCCGACTACCTTGGCGTTATCCTGTTTGTCTTTGTTTACTGTGCATTTCCGCGTCACCCTTGACTGCAGCGTCAACTGCGCCCACGTACCTCCTCAGCATTGCCAGGAAAGCCAACACAAAGGGAACTAAGAGAACGAAGAGTAGCCTTATGCCCAACGCTTGTGCCACTACACCGTCCACCAGCGGAGTGACGACGCCAATGAGCATCATAATTGCGAAGAACTGGCTGTTTGCAGCGTTCCTCTCCTCCGCCTTAAACGTCCTGCTTATGGAAATCACAGACAAGGGGTATGTTATCCCGTGTGGTATGCCTAGCACTAGGAGCGCCCAAAGGAACAGAAGCGAGTTACCACTTAACGTAGCCAAGGAGAGGCCTATTACCGTTAAGCTCACGGAGAAGGTAACAAGTCCAGAGATCCTCTCCGCTGGCCTCAAAAAGAGGTAGAGCCTGGCCAGGAACGAAGTAACGAAGAAGGCCGAGAAGAATGCCGTCACCTCTGAGTAGCTCAGTCCAAAAACCTCCTTGGCGTAAACCCCGGCAAAGGCAGTGATTGTAGCAAATGGCACGTTGTAAGACAGGATGTTGAGCACCGCCACTTTAAACCCAGGGTTCGAGAATACCTTTACCTCTACCTTCTTGCCATTAGCCTCCTGCGGAAACTCTAAGAAGAACGATAGCGCGAAGGCCAAGAGCGCAAAGGGCTCGAACCAGAGGAAGACGTATCTAAGGGGGGAGAACTTGAGCACTACCGACTCAACTGCTGGCCCCACAACGAGGCTTACGCTCAAAGCCAACGTATAGATTGAGAGCAGCCTCTCCCTGGCCTTCCTGTCCTCTAGTAGCCCCGCTGCGTTTATCACGTTTGGCATCATGAGCCCCAGAGAGAGACCTGCAACTGCTGACAGCGCCCATACTAGGAGGGAGTTGGAGTAATAGAAAAGCGGTAGTATAAGGGCGTACACTGCAGTAGACGTTATGAAGGCCTTCCTCCTGATGGGGGAGGTGAGCCTGGAGTTTAGGATTCCGCTGGAGATAAAGGTGGACAACGCGATGACAGCGGAGACAAGGCCTATCTCAGTGTTGTTAAAGGAGAACTGGTACCTCGCCACCAGCGGTATGGTAGTTATCAACATGTTGTTGGAGCCCCTTATTGCAATGGTCAGCGGTACTATAATGAGTAAGGCCTCAAGGAAAGTCAGACGTTTTGGCATAAAGTATAGGTAACATTGTTATCTATTTAAACATTAGTCTGTACTCTCTATAAGGAGGACATACCAGAAAAGACCGTGTTCCTTCTGAGGACGGACAGCTTAAGAAAGTTCAAAACGTAGAAAAGACCTTCTACCTTTGAATTGAGGAAAAAGGGTACTTAAGAGCTCAATGATAGTGATGCTCTCCGTGGTGACGTTCGCCGTGGGTAGGCTTGTCGGTATTCACAAGTTTTCCCTCTAGGAACATCTTTACTGCTTCGTCTGCAGTAGTCCCCGGCTCAGCCAGAAACACCTTCGCCTTTCCTTGGAGGAACCTAATCCCTGGAGGGCCTATCTCTACTAGTATGAACGCTGTTGCCCCCTTCTCTAGGGCTGACTTTAGCATATGCACTCCCCTGACGTATGTGGCGTTCAGCGCGGGGTTATCGTATTCCTCAACAAGCTTTGCCTCCATGCCGTCGACCTCGTATATCCTTACCTTTTCTCCCTCTCCTGGTCCATCTACGTAGCCGTTAGTTACCGGTACTGCCACTTTCATCTTGACACCACCTGCTCAAGTCTACTTGCCAAGGCTTTTAACCTTTCCCTTATTTTCTCGAACCTCTCAGGCTCGCTCTTCTTCAGGTCCTCCAAGTACTCCACGACGAACTCTAGCTCTTGCTCTACGTTCTCGCTACCCGCAGGTACCCAGCTAAGCCTCCCCATTACAGAGTCTATCCACGCCCTTCCCTCGTCGGTGAGCTCGTACTTCCCGTCCTCCCTTTTCCTTATTAGTCCCTCTTCTACCATCCTTGCCAGCATTGGGTAGAGGGAGCCAGGGGAGGGAACCCAGCCCATCCCCAGCCTCTCTACACTCCTCATTATTTCCACGCCGTTCTTTGGCCCTTCCTTTAGTGAGGTCAGTATGAGGAACCTCAGTCCCCTCCTGTGCCTATGATGCATCCCGTGGTGGCCGTGTGCCCAGTGCATTTCCCATCCCATCATATCTAAATTTAGATATCGATTTCCCGATATATAAACTTACCCATAAAGGCACTTGTGACCGAGTGGTAAAAGGGGTCCTTCGTAGGCAAGGGAGGTGATCAGAGTCACTAGAGAGGGCGGAGCAAGTTATGGCACTGAAGGAAACGTGAGAACCTTAGCGTGCTTAGAAATTGAGAAACGCGATGGGTTCACGTGCGCCCTTTCTTGAGTTCCATTTTTCTAGTCTCTAACCTCCGTAACCTTACAATAGCCTCCCTTCTAAGATTTAACATTGTTAAAGATAATTTTATAATTCGTTACCTAAAAACTTCATCCTATGAACACCAAGCTCATCCTTCTAGTACTGGCGCTTGGGAATTTAATGGCGGCAATAGACACGACCATAGTCCTCCTTGCCCTTGCCACGATAACCCTAGACCTGCACACAGACCTCTACTCCTCGATCTGGGTACTTCTATCGTACCTTTTGGTGCTTGCAGTTATGTCTACCCAGTCGGGGAGAATAGGGGACATCTTCGGTAGGTCCAGAATTTACAACTTGGGCTTCGTCATATTCACGGTGGGCTCAGCCCTTGCGGGAGCTTCCCCAAACGTAGACCTGCTCATAGCCTTTAGGGTCTTGCAAGCTATTGGCGGGGCTCTAATATCCTCCAATAGTTACGCCATAATAGCCGACGTCTTCCCTCCCACCATGAGGGGAAGGGCTTACGGCGTGACTGCCCTGGGCTGGAACGCCGGTGCCCTTTTAGGCATAGTGTTGGGGGGCTTCCTAACCACATTCCTTGGGTGGAGGTATATCTTTTACATAAACGTGCCAATAGGCGTGGTAGCGGTGGCACTGGGTCTAAAACAGCTCAAGGACGTGAACAAGGTCAAGTCATCCTTGGACATTACGGGGAGCTTGTTCTTGGCAGCGTTGCTAACCTTAATATCCCTAGGCGCAATGTACATAGCCGCAAACGGAGTTTACATTGAGGACATTGTGGAGATACTCTTGGGTTTAGCCCTTGTCCCGGCGTTCATATTAAACGAGATGAAGGTGGCAAACCCAATCATAAACTTAAAGGCGTTCAAGGTAAAGATGCTCTCCTACTCCCTCTTCTCTTCCTTTCTGCAGGGTATAGGGGGCCTCTCCTTAACCTTCCTTCTGATAATGTACTTGCAGGGCGTGAGAGGCCTCTCCCCCTTGAACTCCTCACTCTTGTTAACGCCAAGCTACTTAATAGCGAGCTTTCTGGCCCCATTCATGGGAAGGGTTGCTGACAGGGGAAAGCCAGGGACAGTGGCTGGAGTTGGGCTACTCTTTATCTTTGCCTCCCTGATGGCCTACTACTTCCTATTGACCCCTTCTTCCTCCTATTACCTAATTCTAGGGATCTCTGCAATAACCGGTGTCGGCTCCTCTATGTTCTGGCCAGCTAACGCTACTGCAATAATGTACACTGCACCGAGGGAGTACTACGGCTCTGTGTCAGGGATATCGAGGACCTTAGGTAGCGTGGGCACAATCTTGAGCTACGTGCTTAGCATAACCGTGGCCACCTTGGTAATACCGAGGGACGTGGCCTTTGAGATATTCCTGGGAACTGGTTCCCTTAACGGCGACGTATCCAACGTCTTCGTGAACGGGCTCCACTTTGCCTTCCTCGTTTCAGCTCTGATTATAGCCATGTCTGCAGTGTTCTCTGTGCTAGGAGGTAACGTAAAGGCCCCCGGGAAAGTGAAGGGATAGGATTCTTTGAGTTTTGGAAAGTTCTAGAGTTTCTGCTCTACTTTCCCCTAGTTTACGGTTACCAGCTTTTTGTTGTTTATGAAGTCAAGCTTTTAATCTAGATAACAGTGTTATCTATTATGCAACCTGCCAGGAATCTGAGAATTTTGTCAGTAACTTCTCTCGCCCACTTCATAAACGACGGCACGTTCCTTATCTACCCACTGCTAATAGTGTATTACTCCACGGAGCTCCACGTAAGCGTGGTCTTCCTGGGAGCCTTGTCCATAATATACGCGCTGCTTTCTGGCATACTTTCTCCCGTCATAGGAAACTTCGCAGATAAACACGACTTAGACGCGCCGTTAATGGGGCTGGGCATATTCCTCGAGGCAGTGGCGGTCATCTTGTTTGGGGCTTCGTTTGCCCTTCCCCCAGGGGTGTACTACTTGTCAGCGCTAGGAGCTGTAATCCTTGGAGTTGGGCAAGCCTTCTACCACCCCATCGGCGGGGCAGTGCTCTCTAGGACCTTTGGTAAGAGCTCTGGGAGGGCGTTGGGCATAAACGGCTCCATGGGTAGCGTAGGGAGAGCAATTATGCCTTCTGTTGTGACCTTCTTCATATTGTCCTTCGGTGAGAGCACGGGGCTGTTCCTAGTAGGGGCAATAATGGTGATTGCCACAGCCGTCATATACTTTGGCCTGAGGTTCTACAGGAGGGGTAGCGCGGAGGAGATAAGGAAGACGAAGGAGAGGCTTGAGTCCAAGTTCGTTAAGTTCTTGATCATATTGGGGGCAATCGTGTTCATAAGGTCCATGTTCATAACAGGGGTCACCACTTTCACCGGGGAGTACATATATCAAGTTTACCTTTCCAAGGAGCTAGCTGGGGTCTTCCTAACTGTGGGTTTCATGGGTTCTGTGCTCGGTCAACCGTTATTCGGCTGGATGACGGAGAAGGTAGGGGGTAGGGTCACCTTCGTGGTAACCAGCGTACTGAGCATAGCGTTCTTCCTGCTCTTCATGGTCTCCAGCAGAGGCCTAATCTTGGCGTCGCTCTGGTACACGCTCTTCACGCTCTCCGCCTTTAGCGCTTTCCCGGTCCTGCTGAGCTACGTGAGCCAAGTGTTCCCGAGGAGCTTCTATACTCTTGCCAACTCCTACATCTGGGGAATAGGCAACACGGTAGGAGGGGCAATGGGAAACGCCTTGATAACGCTGTTGCTGGGCCTCAATTACTCAATCTTCGAGTCGTTTTACGTCATGGTAGGGCTGGCTGTTCTGTCCACGCTCTTGACACCGTTAATACCCAAGAGGGTATGAGACTAACTTGGTGTGACGTTTTCCTGGACTTCTATTCATGTTCTCACTCTACCTCAGAGAGTACCGGTGACGCGTTGTAGAAAAGCTCACCTTCCCACCTTACCCCTTAGCGCCCTCGAAGAAAACAAGTCCAGACTTACACTCCTTAAGTGACTAAGCTTTTTGAGCGGTAAAGGTCTAGGATCTGACCCACTCCCCGCCCTGCGAGGGTTCCGCTAGGGTCTAAGGCGTTACTCCCCTTTATGGGAGTTACTCCGTGATGTGACGAGAAAAGAAAAAGCTTCTTCAACGCGTTAACAATCTTCTTAACTCCTAGTTTCACAATGTTTAACGCTCCGTTGACGTCGCTGTGAAGCTTATGGCCAAGAGGACATTTTACGACTCCCCTAGGCCTTCTATCAACCTTAACATCATGGTAAGCGCAGAAACGCGAGGTATTGTACTCAATCACTAGGTACGTCTTTATGCCGTACTCGTGGAGTTTGTTCGCTAATGCGCCAACTTGCGAAAAGACCAAATTTGA
>JALBWU010000015.1 GCA_022678445.1 Candidatus Aramenus sp. CH1
TCCTCAATTTCCTCTGTTTACCCACTTGGGAAGAGCCTCACAACTGCGGTTTTGACGCTTCCGGAATTGCGGGAGTAATCTGGCTCCTCATCTTTAGTTCGCCAAAGAAAGTTCCATAAAAGGAAATCGTTTTCATGTTAAAACCTTAAACCCCGCCAAGCGAGGTTTGTCTTATTACTTATCAAAGTGAAGGTTCGGTCGTTCTGCGCTGTAATATCCAAACGTTTGTTTTAATAGCTTTTTACCTCCAACCTCTATATCGTGAAATTAGCAGAGGTCATATTTGAAATAGGAAAAGAGAACCCGCAAGATCTCGCAGAGGCCCTTGAAGGCAAAGTAGATAGCAAGGAAGTAGCCGAGATGAGACTAAAGGCAGCCAAGTTCTACTTAGAAAAGAGTAGGGGCGAGCTGGACGTTCCTGCGTTAGCCTCAGAGGACATGTATAAGGCAATATTAGAGGGAATAAAGGCGTTGAGGGCCTATTTCGAGGTACAAGGGGATTTGAGGGAGACCATTTCCCATTTAGAGGACATTCTCGGTAACTGGGTTAGGGAAGGTTGGGAGCTTGGCTTGAAGCTTCACTACGACGGCTACCTCTTCGAGAACATAGACTCCGCATACGCGACGGAGTACCTCTACAGAGTAGAGGACTTTTTGAGGAACTGCGAAATTGCCATAAGCTAGAGCAACCTTGTTACAAATAGCAAGAGCAAAGACAGGAAGGCTACCATAAATAGAGTCGTAATAGCTAAGAACAAGGCTAAATCAGAATATATAGGTCTTAGGTACGCAAGGAGTATTTGTATAGTATCGAGAACTTTGCTCATTAAAATTATGAGAATATTGACTCAAATAAAAATTTTCGTTGGCTTTTTACTTCTTCCTCGCGCTTCTCACAGCGAGTGCTATCACCACTATCACAAGGATAACTATTATCACTATGAACGCAACTACCGGAATTCCAGCGACGCTTTCTCTCAATAGCTGGTTCTCCAGGGTAGGTGACACAGAGACGCTGGTGGTTATTGCTTGGACTAACGGGTACAGTGAACCGGTCTGGTTCCACTCTAGGGCTAGCGCCATCGGATACTTACCAGGCGATACGCCAGAGCTTACGTCAACTACGAAAGTTACGTTAACCTCCTGTCCTGGACCAACGTCCCCCAAGTACGCTGTAGAAGCGGTGAGAGCGCTCAATGGGTTAGAGGAGCTGACGTAGGGATATATGACGTCAGATGAGCCCAGCCTGACTATTACGTTCTGCGCGGTAGTGTTACCTTCGTTCTTTAACGTTATAGTGACGGGGACTTGAGAAGAGCCCGGAGTGAGCGTGTAGTACGTCGCTACGACTTCGAACTCGGCCTTAGGGTACACTATTAAGTTGAAGGTCTTTTCCACCTCACCGCCATCGTAGACTAGTGTGAACTTTATGGGGTAATTGCCGGGACTAGTGTAGTTGGGCACGTTTATGAGGAACGTCACGTTAATTGGCCTTCCACTTGGAATTACTCCTAGCGAAACGTTGCTTTGTGACGTCACCTCAAAGGGAGAGGTAATCATTATGGAGGCGTTTTCCGCGTAACCCTGTCCGTAGTTGAGTATAACAGCCTCCACTCTCACGTCGTAATAACCTGGGAACACCTGCGGAGGTATTGTAAAGACGTCGACCGATATAGACGGCGAGGAAATCAGGACGGGCACGTCGTATACCGAGTTGACGTCGAAGTAGTGTACCTTCACGGGGATGTAGTATATCCCGCCCGTGGCGTTCGCGTAAACGCTTGCAGTGACTGTCCCCTCGTTGATCTCCCCTGCTGGGACTACGCCAAGACTTAAGGAGCTCTGCGCGAACTTAACTGGATACGTACTTTGGAAGTAGAGGGTAACGTTAGTAGCGTCCACGATGCCCAAGTTTCTCACGACTAAGGTCAAGGGTAGGTCGGTGCTTCCGGCTGAGGCGGTTATTGGTGAAGACGGGGTGCCCCAAACTGCGGTAATTGAGAAGTTTGTGTACCCGTTTACGTTAACGTTTAGGTTAGTCCTTAAGCTAGCTCCGTCGAAGTAGTTCACAGTGATGGGCACACTGTAGGTACCCAGGGTCGCGTTTGGGTAGATAGAGGCGTAAGTAGTTACCTCTACAGGCTCTCCCACGGGCAAGTACCCCACGCTTATTTTCTCTTGCTCGAACTTAAGTGGGAAGCTAGACGTGAGCTCTAGCGATACATTGCTGGCCATCACGTTACCTTGGTTTACCAGGATTATTGTCAGGGGAACGTTAGTTTCCCCTGGGCTTACCACCAATGGGGATGACGGGGAACCCCAGACTCCTTGCGCCGAGATCTGGACGTTTCCCAGTACTGGCACGGGGGCGTAGACCACGTATGAGGACGTGGTAGTGTTGACGTATAGAGACGCTTTATACACTCCGTCCTTCGCCGTGGGGGCTACGTTATAGATAAATGTCACATTTATTGCTTGACCCGTTTGCCACACAGGTATTGTGAGCTCGTCAGTGGAATTGTAGTAACTGTAGAGCTCGAAGGGGAAGGTTTGACGCGGGGAAATGGTGACGTTAACTAAAGTATTTCCAGTGTTTATTAGCGTGAAGGTTATTGGGACTTCCGTCTCCCCCGGAGCTATAAGGGTTGCGGGCTTAGCGTAAGCGAGGAAGCTCTGTCCGCTAACGCCTAACGTCAATGAGGACAAGGCAGGTAGGGCAAAAAACACGACTAAAACGGCTGAGACTAGTACGTTTCTTTGCATAGGAGGAAAAAGATATATCGAAATATTTAAGTTCTTCGAGTACCTCAACCGTTCTTTACCTGCCAGTAGGCTTTGTCGAAGGCCCTGTTGATGAGGTCTAAAATACCGTTGAGTTGTGTGATTTCTTGAAAATGTATAACCACGGAGAAGACGTTTGTCCCGCCGTTCTTATTGGTGAAGTAAATTTCTGGGAAGGGAAGTTTTGCCTTGCTTAACTCGTCCTTGATGTGGTTGTTTGCAAGGCTCAACACCTTTTCCGCAGGTACGTCCGCGTTAACGGTAACTTGGTACGTAAAGGTCAACGAGTTCTTTCCTTCCAACTTGGTGAAGACTGTATTTCCCAAGAAGGCCGAGTTTGGGATCTTGACCACGTTGCCATAAATCGTCCTAATCTCCGTGAAGAGTATGTCCACTTTTTCCGTTTCGCCGATAATTGGGGTCCCCCATATCCATGAGGTCAAAGATACAGCGTCACCTGGCCTCAGTGTCTTGCTGGTTGTCACTAGGAGTCCGGAAAGGATATTAGAGAGGAACGTCTGTGCTGCTAGGCCTATCGCTATTCCCGCTACTGCTCCGCCTATAGCCGCCCCTGTCAAGTTCACCCCGAGGGCTGAGAGAACTGCTAGGACTAGAATAGAGTAGAGGGCTATGTTTAGTATTAGCGATATCGTGTGCGCAGTAGACCTCTCAGTCCTAGAGAAGAGGTAAAGGGATATGACTTTCTGGACGATCCTGATTATTATAAATCCTCCTATCCCTACGATTACCGCGTTTATACCTAGGATCACGTCGTTGGAATAGGGAGCAATGATTGGTAAAAACTTCACTATTAGCTTGGTTATAACTCTAGCGAAATAGGCCACAACTCCCAAGGCTACTAGGATCACAAAGATCTTAATGACGTTATTTCGAGCCGACATGGTGGAAGTATGGGAAAAACGACTATAAAGTCTTTCTAGAAAATGTATATGATTCGAGAGAGAATCTTTTCACAACCGAAGGTTCGCGAACTACATTGACTGCCTGCGCGATTGGGGTAACTTTATAAGATAAGTTAACAAGTTCGTGCCGTGAAGTTCTTCAAGAAGGTTAAGAAGGAGAAAGACGTAAACGTTGCACTAGAGGTCTTCTCCGAGTTGGCTTCCTCTAGGCTAGCTCAACGTTTAAGTTATCCTCTGCTAACGCTGGAACTCAGGGAAGTTAACGGCGAGAAGGGTATCGAAATGGAATACCTAGGCGAGAGGGGTACAAGAAGCGCCAAGAACCTTCAAAAGGTGAAAGAGGCGTTGGCTTTTGAGGAGTGGATCCTTAACGTTGACCTGAAGGAGGAGCACGTGTTGGCTAAGGACGGCTTTGTGTACATAATAGACCATGGGCACGCGTTGACCGCGTGGAAGCCCTTGTACTACGTCCAACAGATTATCGACTCACCGGTGGCTAGGTTCAACTTGTGGAGCGACCAAGAGTCGTTCATGGAGGGCGTTAGAAACATCAGGGGAGTTAATTACGACGAAGTTAGGAAAGTTCTTTTGGACTCCGCCAAGGAGGTCTTGGATGCTAACTTCTGTAAACTGATGAGTAGCCAAGTCGCAGAGGAGAACGTTGAGCTCAGCTTGAGGATACTCAAGTACCGTGCGAGGATATTAGACCGTTTATACAACTGAACTTCGGGATCTCCTCAAAATAATATTATTACTTATGAAGAAAGAAAAAGATTATCAGTTCTATATAAAAAAGATTTATAAGGAGATAGGTATATGTGTTACCTATGAGAATCCAAGCAGCACCAGGTCCAGTTTCCTATCCAATAATAGCCTCGACTCTGAAGAACAAGAGCGTGGAGGTAACCTTCGGCAAGGAAGGCGGGGAAAACGTTGACGTAGTTTTAGACTCTACCGTGTCGTTGGCTAGGAGGAACTTAAGGATAGACTATGTGACGATAAGGGGGTTAATGGTCATACACCCAGACATCGGCAAAAGAATAGGCGTCTGGAGAAAGGGCAGCGCAGCCGACGTCCTTACTAGGGCTTTGTTAGCAAAGAAAAGCATAAGCTCCGAGCTAGTTTACGCGGACGAGATACCTCAGTTGATGGCTCTACTTAAGGATGGAAAGGTCGACAGCGTAGTGGTGCCCTCGGCCTTAGCCAAGGGAAAGACTTTCGAGGACCTACTCAACGTTCCAGGGAGTTGTGGAGCTACTGTATTTAGAAACGAGGAAGAGTTCGTGAGACTCTATAACGAGGGGATAGAGATAATGAGGCAAGACCCGGAGGGGAGTGCACAGTACGTCTTATCCAAGTTGCCCATTAAGGTGCAGAAGGAGTTCATCATAGGCAGTATAATGAACTCTAAGGTCGAAGTAATTAAGCTCCATAGCGACGTGGAGTTCAAGAACTTGATAAGGGAGTTTATTTAGACAACCTTAAACCCGTACCTTCTGTAGATTTCCCTAACTTGAGGCCTTTTCAATATATTAAAGACCGCCTCAGCCTCCCTTCCAGCTCCCTCCAAGAGAGCAAAGGCTAGTCTAGACGTTCTGTTTTTCTCGGGTACAACGTGTTTGAAGCCCCAATAAAGGGCCTCAGTCCTCCACATCACCCCAGCCTCAATGTCGCCCAGCTTTAGCATGTTGGGTATTTCCCTGTGGTGTACAGCAGTTAGGTAGGCCCCTAAGTGGACTAGCTCCTCGTAATTGCCGCAGCTCTCCTCATAGATCTCCATGAACAGCTTGCCAATTCCTTCCGTCTTAGGGTTAGGTATCGCTATCCTTTTTCCCTTTAATTCGCACCAGTTCTTGATTGGTTGACCTGAAAACACTATGGCCAAGTCGTTTTCGACGTAGTCGAACTTCTCTTTCACTTTCAACCCCTTAAGCATGGAGGGTGGAAGGGACACTATCTCGGGCTTTAACGAAATTAGCAAGTTACCTATCTTTAACGGCTCACCCTCAGCTCTTTTTCTTACTATTCCAGGGGGTATGGTCTCCACGTAGACATTCAATCCCTCTCTTTCTATGTACTCTATGAGGTCCTTGACTACGAACCACTGGTTTCCCGCAAATGACATCCTCACTCCAGAGATGTCACCCCATAAGTCCTCTAGGTTGTCGAAAAGTGGTAAGTTTAGCTCCATAAATTCTTGTGGGGAATATTAAGTAAAAAACTATACTGCGACGAGTTAAGGTTACCGAATAGCGTTATACTTAGGGGGAATACTTACGGGTTTTAGCGGAGCTGTAAAGCAGGACTTTAGAGGAACCTAAAATAAATAAAGACCTTTTTTATTATAGAAAAGATTTTATATCATTGAACACATGTTCGGAAAATATGGTTCTGGTTATAGGGACTGGAATAGCCGGTCTTTCCGCGGCAGTGTCGTTAAAGAAGGCGGGTCTAAGGGTAAAGGTAATAACAAAGAAGTTGACCGGGGGTTCCACTTACATAGCCAAGGGTGGCCTAGCTGCTGCCGTGGAAAAGGATGACTCTCCTGAAATCCACGCTAAGGACACGTTGATAGTAGGGGACGGGCTGTGCAACGAGAAGGCGGTGTACTACGTGACAAAGGAGGCCCCAAGGGCTGTAGAAGTGTTGGAAAGCTGGGGGTTTAGGTTCGCAGACGACCTTAGGCTTGAGGGGGGCCACTCGAGGAGGAGGGTACTGCACAAGACCGACGAGACGGGGAGGGACATTTTCGACTTTCTAATGGCGAAGCTCAAGGAGGTGGAAGTTCCACTCTTAGAGGACAGGGTAGTGGCGTTGAAGATATCGGACGGAAAGGTAGAGGGAGTAATAGCTGAAAGGTCTGGGGTCATTTACGACGACAAGGTAGTTCTCGCTACTGGGGGCTACGCCTACCTCTTCAAGTACACTTCAAACCAGCCGACAAACGTGGGTGACGGCATGGCAATGGCCTTCAGGGCGGGAGCCCTCTTATCTGACATGGAGTTCGTCCAGTTCCATCCCACTGTTACTAGCGTAGACGGAGAGGTATTCCTGTTGACCGAGACTTTGAGGGGAGAGGGGGCAATACTTGTCAACAGTAGAGGGGAAAGGTTCGCCTTCAAGTACCACGAGAAAGGTGAGCTGGCACCGAGGGACGTGTTGTCTAGGGCAATTTACTCTGAGCTACTTAAGGGAGAGAGGGTGTACATGGACTTGACTAAAATCTACGACTTCGAAAGAAAGTTCCCGGTGCTCAACAAGTTCCTCAAGAGACATGGCTTAAGTCAGTCAAGCAAGATACCAGTGTTCCCGGGCGCCCACTTCGTAGATGGAGGGGTAAGAGTCAACTTAAGGGGGGAGACCAACGTGAAAGGGCTCTATGCCATAGGAGAGGTGAGCGACACCGGCCTCCACGGGGCAAACAGGCTGGCCAGTAATTCCTTGGCGGAGGCCTTGGTCTTCGGAGTAAACCTATCAAGTTTCATAGACAAGTGGGAGGGCCTATATGTGGATGACGGGGACGTAATAGGAGTAGGGCTGAGGAAAGGCAATAGACTCTCTATAGAGGAAATAAGGAAGACTAATTGGGAGAACGTGGGAATAATAAGGAACGAAGAGAGGCTCGAGAAGGCCGTTTCGGTCTACTCCAATGCCGATACTTCCTCGTTAGACGAGGAGGCAAACGCTGCGTTAGTCTCCCTTCTAACTGCCATAGCTGCGAAGACCAGGAAGGAGAGTCGTGGAAACCACTTTAGGGAGGACTTTCCGCAAAGGGACGAGAGGTGGAAGAAAAGGATATATTTCAAGGTAAAATAGAAATATATGGATTGCGAAGCCGCGGTAGTGCTGATAGTCGACGGTAAAAAGTTCTTGGTAGTGAAGAGGGCGGAAAGGCCAGGAGATCCTTGGAGCGGGGACATGGCCCTCCCTGGGGGGAGGGTAAAGCCGGGGGAAAGTTGTATGGAGACGGCGTTAAGGGAATGCAAGGAGGAAATAGGGTTTAGTCCCGAAATACTCGGCTTCCTTGGCTATTACTCCCCAAATAACGTGAAAGTGAAGGTATCTGCGTACTTGGGAAGATATAAGGGCGAGAAAATAAGAATAAATAAGGATGAAATCTCAGCCTACTTCTGGGTTACCAAGGAGGAATTAAAAGAGGGGGACTCGGCCTTCATTTACAAGGGATATAGGATATGGGGAATGACCTACAGGATACTAAGAGACTATATTCAGTCCGGCAACGACCATTTCATCGCTCAAATTCGTCGCCAATCATCACTTGAGTAATAAGTTCTCATACTCCTTTACGTATTTAACGCTTCTCTTGACGTCTACGAACAAGTTAAACGCCTCTCTAACGTCTTCCATCTTCACCACGTTTCTTCCGTTCCTCTTCGCTATTATACTGGAGGGTTCCAGCAACTGCACCGCGTACCTTAAGCTCTCCTCAGTCCCTATCTTCGTTAGCTCCTCTAAAGTCTCGTTGTCCAGCTCGATCTCTAGCTCGTTAGCCCTTATTTTCACGATCTCCCTGATCTCCTCTGCGTTATATGGCCTCGTCGGGATAATCAAGAGCCTGTCCAGCAAGTCCAGGGATATGCCGTGGGGAGACTCTACGTCAGTCCCCCTTATTTTCGTTAAACCCCTGTTGGTGGCGAGTATTAGGATTGGAGCGAGCTCCGACTCCAAGGCCTTCGTCAGGAAGGAGTAGGACTCTATGTCTAGCATATGGGCGTCGTCTATGAACAGGACTCCTGGTAGGAGTTCCGCATTTCCCTTCCCTACTATGTCCTTCACTGTCTTGTCTACTTGCTTCCTTACGTCGTCAGTTATCTCCTTTTCCGTCCAGAGGGAGAAGATTGCCGATAGGGAGATGTTCTGTAACGCCAGGTTTAGGTCCAAGTCGTGGAGCGTGACGGTAGTCACGAGTTCCTTCTCCTTCTTGACTGCACCGGAAGGCACTTCCACAGTCCTGCCTATGTCGTAGTGTACAGAGCCCTTTGCCTTCCCTACCCTAAACACCTCCCCAGTCTGGGCGTCTATCCAAATAACGTCCCCCTTTCTCACGCCCAGCCTAGCTATTTGCTCGGCAACGGCGTCTCCAGCTGTAAGCTTCATTTGGTCGTCCTTTGTGGCCAAGGTGATCTCAACTTCTCTAGGAACTTGGTAATACGGGTTCAGCCTGCTCCTGGCCACCTTGACCTTTAGCTCCTTAACCTCTCCCTCGTATACTAGCCTCTTCTCCCTTAGCCTTACGCCTATTGACTTCCTTATTGCCTGGGTCAGAATCTCGGTCTTCTTCAGCTCGGTGGAGTAGACCTCGGAGGCGTTAATCATGGTAAACGGAGTTCCTTCGCCTAGCTCCTTCGCTATTGCCACCGCTATTGCGGTTTTTCCAGTGCCCGGAGGACCTACTAAAAGTACTCCTTTTCCAGCCATTTTGCCCTCTTTGATGAGCTGGACTACTATCCCTGCAGCTTCCCTTGCTTCAGTCTGGCCCACCATCCCGTCTGCCCTGAAGATGGCTTTTCCCTTCTCGTCTAGTCCTAGCCCCGTTATGTGGCTGTGGATACTTGCCTTTTCCTTCTCTATTTTCCTAATTTCCTTTATTTCTACCATCGTGGATTCAATAAAGATTTTGAGGATAAGTTTTTGAAATTAACTTTCGATCACTCCCTTAAGTTACACAGTGTTATAAACTCTTAATAGCTAAAGTACAATAGTGATGAAGACCTTTGAGCCTGAAAAGTGAAGAGGTGGCGGCTAACTGATGAAGCCCATACACTTGAGCGTCGGCAAGTTCAACGTTGACGTAATAGTGAGGCTGGACAAGTTTCCAGAGGCCGACTTCTCGGTGAACACTGACGTATTTGAGATTCTCCCTGGGGGCTCTGCCACAAACTACAGCGTGGCTGTGAACAGACTAGGCCACACCTCGAAGTTACTGTCCAAGGTAAGCAAGGACTACGTGGTAAAGCCTCTAATGGCGAGGCTTGCTGAGGAAGGGGTAGGTTTGGACTTAGTGGAAGAAGTGAACTCCCTCCCGAATTACGCCTTAATCCTCCTAAGGAAGGACGGCGGAATATCGATAGTCAGGAGGACCATAGACCAATTGCTCCCCACTGCCGAGGACGTGAAGAAGTACAACGGCATATTCGACGTAGTCCACTTCGCGTCTATACATCCTAGCGTGGTGACAAGGGTTTCGAAGATGATAACTTACGACCCCGGGGCTTACTCTAAGTATTACGAAGGGGAGGAAGTGGACGTACTGTTCGTCAATAAGAAGGAATACGAGGACGTTAAGGGGAAGGCAAATGCAAAGCTCTTAGTAGTGAAAATGGGAGGAGAAGGAGCAATGGTGGTAGGCGAGGGCGAAGAGTGTTACTCGGAGGCGATTAAGACAGACGTAGTTGACACAACGGGGGCCGGTGACGTCTTTGACGCAGCGTTTAACGTGTTTTACTTGGAGAAGAACAGTCTAGAGGACACGCTTAAACTAGCTAACGTAGCCGCGGGAATTAAGGTCTCCAGGATAGGCGGTACTAGCTCACCTACATTAGAGGAAGTGATGCAAAAGTTAAAAAAGACAAGCGTTAAGACTAAATGTAAATGATCGTAGCTCTGGCCGACATAGACTACTTCTTTGCCCAAGTTGAGGAGATCCTCAACCCTTCCCTTAGAGGAAAGCCAGTCGTGGTCTGCGTTTACTCTGGAAGGACTAAGGACAGTGGAGCTGTGGCAACTGCAAATTACGAGGCCAGGAGGCTGGGCGTTAAGGCCGGTATGCCTATAATAAAGGCGAAGGAGATAGAGCCAAACGCAGTTTACTTGCCAATGAGAAAGGAGCTTTACAAGGAGGTGAGCAAGAGGGTCATGTCGATCCTGGCCAAGTACGCGGACAAGGTTGAGGTCGCCAGCATAGACGAGGCGTACCTAGACATCAGCGGAAAGGCGAGGAACTACGACGAAGCTTACGCCTTGATGAAGAAGATGAAGGAAGAGGTCAGGGAGAGGGAGGGACTAACCATGACCGTCGGCGTTGCCCCCAACAAGGCCTTTGCCAAGGTCATTGCAGAGAGGAGTAAACCCAACGGGCTTGGAATACTAAGGGAGGAGGAAGTCCCCCAGTTTATTTCCACCCTCGACATCTCCGAAGTACCCGGCGTAGGGAAAGTGCTAGAGGAGAGGCTAAGAGGAATAGGGGTTAACAAGCTAGGTGACGTGTTGAAGGTAAACGCGGAAAGTTTGGTTAAGGCGGTGGGCAAGAAGAAGGCTAACTACTTGTTGTCCTTGGCCAACAACACCTATAACGAGCCGGTAAAGGAGAGGAAAGTAAAGCACCAAGGGAGGTACGTGACCCTCAAGTCCAACACGAGGCAGTTGGAGGAAATCCTCCCCTACCTAAGGAGGGCCATAGATGAGGCCTATGCCAAGGTCGATGGGATACCCAAGAGCATTGCGGTGGTAGCTATAATGGAGGACCTCGACATAGTCAGCAGGGAGAAGAGCTTCACCTATGGCCTGGACAAGGTGAAGGCGTTGGAAGAGGCGAGGAAGTTACTCGAGAAGATACTCCAGGAGGACAAGAGAAAGCTAAGGAGGGTAGGCGTAAAGTTAGGGAAGATATACAAGTCGACCACTCTAGACAAGTTCTTCAATCTTTAAGTCGCTTAAGGTTAACTTTGCCTTTATCTCACCGTACTTGTTGACGTAGTTTAAGTATCCCACGACTCCCCTGTCCATAGTTTCAGGCTTGTTCTTCACCTTTATGTTGACGAAAAAGGGTATCCTAGGGGTTACAAGGATCTTGGGAAGCCTAACTTGCTTCCTTATTTCGTCGAAGGCCTCCTTAACGCGATACGCCTCTACTACCCCCTTGTCCCCCTCCACAACCTTTATGGAATTAACCTCCTCGTACTTGTCAAGAATTAACACGAACCTAGCGAGGTTCCCGCCAACAACGTCCTCGTAAAAGTTCAACGCTAGGAGGTAGTTCTTCTGTCTCGCTATCGGTATAGCGAAGAACTCCTCGTGGCCTATGACGTTGAGTATAGGCTTAATTTTGATCTCCATACTACAACATAGTATGATCGAGATAGATGGGTCTTTCGGCGAAGGTGGAGGAGAGATTCTACGAACTTCCCTTACGCTCTCAGCCCTCACTGGCAAGCCCTTTAAGCTGTACAACATAAGGGCTAAAAGGGAAAAACCCGGGTTACAAAGACAACATCTCGCGGCCGTGAGGGTAGTGAAACAGTTGTGTAACGCCGTGACTAAGGGCGATTACCTGGGCTCAGCTGAGCTGGTGTTCACCCCGGGGAGGCCGCTGGAGGAGGGGGAGATAACCTACGACGTAGGGTCTGCGGGGAGCGTGACTTTGATCTCTGTCGCTGTTATCCCCATATTGCTCAACAGAAACGTGAAGTTAACGTTGATAGGCGGTACCGACGTTCCCAAGTCTCCTCCCATTGACTACATTAGACTAGTTTACATGAGGATCTTGGAAATGATAGGCATAAAGGGCAATGTAATCTTGGTGAAAAGGGGACACTACCCCAGGGGAGGGGGCATAATTAGGCTAGAGGACTTCAGGGGAGACCCGCATAAGTTTGAGATCACCAAGTTTGGCGAGTTGCAGAAGGTCATCGGCATTGCCCACGTGTCCTCCCTTCCCCAGCACATAGCGGAGAGGGAAAGGAGTTCCGCAGTTCAAGTTCTCAGGAGAATTACAGATAACATAAAAATAGAAGTGGACGTCAGGGTCAACGAAAGCGAGGGCACTGGAATAACGTTGGCCGCAATAGGAGAGAGCATGATGGGGGCTGACTCACTGGGAGAGAAGGGAAAGAGGGCGGAGAAAGTAGGGGAAGAAGCTGCGATCTCCCTTATCTCGGAACTTAAGAGCGGAGGGGCAGTTGACAGTCACATGTCCGATATGTTAATGGTTTACGCTGGTCTTTTTGGTGGAATATTTGTCGGGGCCAAGCTCACTTCCCACGCCAGCACCAATTACGAGATAGTTAAGAAGTTCGTTAATAGGCAAATAGAGGTTAAGGATGACTCTCCTTTCACATTTGAGGCAAAATGACCGCCCTACCTACTATTCTCCCTGAAATGAGGTCGTCTATCGCTTGGTTTATTTCGCTTAACAAGTAGGGGACGGCAAAGGTCTTGAGTTTCCCCTTCTCGTACATTTCCTTTACTGCAAACAAGTGCGCTTTTTTGCCGTACAAGATTCCCCTAATCCTAAGCCCCCTTAGGACTAACAGCTGTTCCGGTACCTTTAACGTTCCTCCGAACTCCCCCACTATCCTAAGCTCGCCAAGCCTGTTCAGCATCCACGGCAACTCGTTTAACGTTAAGTCGCTCCCAATGAAGTCGATTACGTAGTCGAACTTCCTTGTGCTTGCCTTCTCTGAGAGATCCCTTGCGTACTCTCCTTTCGTCACTATAATTTCGTCGGCCCCTAGTTCCTTCATCTTCGATAGTTTAGCCAAGTTCCTCCCAACCACGGTTACCTCTGCTCCAAAGCTCTTCAGTATCTGAAGGGCAAGTAAGCTCACGGCCCCTGTGCCCAAGATAGCCACCTTCTCTCCGCTTCCTATGCCCTCCGAGGCGTGATATGCCGTAATACCGGCGTCAGCTAATGGGGCCAAGTTGACGGGGTTTCCCTCTACCTTAACCAGGTTGTCCTCGTCTGGGACCTTGACGTACTCCGCAAAGCCCCCATCTTCGTGAACTCCGAGGACTTTTACCTTTTCGCAGTACTGGTAGTAGCCGGCCCTGCAGTACTTACATGTGTTGCAACCAAACGCGTTATAGACAAGCACCTTATCTCCCCTCTTTACCTTTTTTCCTCCAGCCACTACCTCCCCCACGATCTCGTGGCCTAGGATCCTCCCCTCCTTAACGTATATATCACCTTCCCATTCCCCCATTATTACGTGTACGTCACCATGGCAAAGGCCTGTTGCAAGCACTTTTAGTAGAACTCCTCCATCTGGCTTTGGATTTTCCACTTCCTTTATCGTGAGGGGCTTTCCCACACCGCTAAATACCGACGCCTTCATTTTCGGTCACGCTACCAACCTGCCTTGAGGTAAGCGTCTAGTTCCCAAGGGGTTATGTAAGCGTTGTAGCTTTCTATCTCCCTCTTTTTGAGCTCCACGAATGACGACACAATCTCGTTGCCCAGTGAGTACTTTAGGTAGTTATCCCTCTCCAACTTATTCAACGCGTCGTTTATGTCCTTAGGTAGTTCAGCTGTGACCGAGTTAACGTCAACGTCCAGGTTCCTCTCTATTCCGTCGATGCCAGCGAATATTATAGAGGACAACAACAAATACGAGTTGGCCAAGGGATCGGCTAGCCTGAACTCCAAGAGGCCAGTGTCCTTGAAGTTGCTCGGTACCCTTATTATGAAGTGCCTTTCAGTGCCTATGCCAGCTAAGTTAGGCGTTATTAGCTCCCTAAACCTCTTGTACGAGTTTATGGTTGGAGCAGCAAAGCTGATTATTGCGCCCAAGTGCTCTAGTACTCCGCCAATGAAGTTGTAGACTACCTTGTTGAGTCCAATGCCCTTGTTGTCCGACAGGTCAATAAGGGGCTTTCCATTAGAGTCCTCTAACATAAAGTAGATGTCCATACTGCTTCCGGGCCTGTCTGCGAAGGGCTTGGGCATGTACGTGGCAAAGTACTTGTAGAGCCTCGCTGTGTCCCTTATGACTTCCCTAGCTGTGATCAAAGAGTCTGCAGCTTCCAACGCTTCCTTTTTGGAGAAAGTTATCTCGTACTGCCCCGGTCCGTAGTGCTTGTTCACCATTTCCACTTGAATGCCCACAGCCTCTAAGTACTTTATTACGTCCCTCAGGAAGTTCTGCTCTTCCATTAGCCCCTCCGGCGAGAAGGCCTTAGCGTAATCAGCTGGGAACACGCCGTTCTCGTTTCTGATGAGGTAGAAAGTGGGCTCAAAGGCTACGCTAAGCCTAAAACCCAGTTCCTCTAGTTTCTGTAACGCCCTCCTCAGCAAACCTCTACTGCACAGCGGGTAGGGGGTCTGGTCTGAGTTATTCAGATAGGACAGCACTCTGGCAGTCCTCTCGAGGTAAGGTAATATAATGAAGGTGGAAGGATCGGGGACAGCAATAACGTCTTCATATCTGGACTTGACGGGAGTGTCCTTGTAGTCGAGCAAAACCAGGGATTCTGCGTAGGGTACTCCCCCTGACTCCTTAAGCATTAGGATCTCGAACTCTGCCCTCCTCAAGGACCTACCTCTGACGTTTCCTAGGAGGTCGATAAACTCGACCCTTACGTAGTCTATCCTACCCGACTTCAGTGCCTCAATTACATCTTCCCTTGACAATTTATTCCCTAAAAACCCCAATGGGCGTGTGGAATAAAAATATTGCACATCTAGAGGAGAGAGTACATTATCTCTCCTGCGAACGATACTGCGTTACTGTACTCCGTGAATATTCCCTTCCTCACTAAGTTGCCCATGAAGAAGAGTTCGACCACGTAAATGTACTCGTAATTTTTCCTAGACACCTTTCTCCTCCGGAACTTTACCACGTAGTTTCCCACTTCGACCCTCTTCTTCTGCGATACGTTATATCCTAGTATCATTTTGTCAATGTCCATTACCAAAATCCTTCTTTTTAAAATTTATAAACGTTATTCCCTTATGTCGAGAACAACGTGGTACCTCGACGGGCTCACGCTTCTCACTACCCTGCCGAAGAAGGCCTTTTGGTACTCTTTCATGGCCTCCTTGACGGGATCCTGGTCCTTCTTTACCTCTACCTCAACGAAGAGGTGAATTACTCCACCTTTCTTTACCTTTTGCCTTGCCACCTCATAGGCTTCCCTGTGCTTTTCGGGCAAGGGGGATATCACCCTGTCCACCTCCTCCACGTCGTATACTCTCTTGAAGGCGTCACCGTACATTGGGATCACATTGTAGGTCCTGTTCAAGTTGACGTTTACCAACATAAAGTAATACGCGTACGGGTTTAGGTCCATGGAGTAGACTACTTCTGGGTCTCCTAGCTTTGCCGACAGGATCGAGAAAGGCCCAAACCCCGCAAAGAGGTTTATCACCTTTTCTCCCTTCTTCGCTTGTTTAGCTACCCTCAAGTGTTCGTAGCTCAAAGTCTGGGAGAAGAAGACCTTGGTGAAGTCGAGGTAGTATAGGCAACCGTGTTCCTTGTAAATTGTGGCGCTCCTCTTTTCCCCCGCTATGTGGTAGTAGTCCGTTAACCTATATTCCCCCCTTGTATTCCTGTACCTTCCCCAGACAGACTTGACGTACTTGTGCTCTCTCATGATTTCCTCAGCATATTCCCTCAAGTCCTCTGGCGACTTTCCAAAGGGTATTCCAATTATGACTATGTCTCCCACTATTTCAATTCTTTTCCATACTTCTGTACTTTTCATCAACCTCCTCGATCCTCCCCTGTGCTTCCTCTATATCCTTGGTTCCGACGTTTAGGGGTATACCTCCGTCCAGAACGACCTCTCCCTTTACTATCGACGTCTCAACGGTGTAAGAGGAATACACAAGGCTCTCGTAGGGGCTATCGAGGTCTAAGGGGTATGACGGGGGCTCGGTTAACTCAAACACTATCACGTCCCCGACGCTCCCCACCTTTAGGGCCACGTTCATGCCTAACTGGGAATACCCCCACTTTGTGGCAGACTTGAACGCCTCTTCCGGAGTCAAGAGTAGCCTTAAGGTGGCGTAGCCGAGTTCAGACCTGATGTCGTACTTAGGAGAGATGTCGAGGGAGATGGACGGCTTCAAGGCACCTAAGGTGAACTTGCACACCTCGTAGGTTGGGGTAAAGGACACTTGTATCCCTGTCTTCTTAACGAGCTCGAAGTCCTTCCTTGACGCCCCTCCCAACGCGATGACGTTCTTTGGTATGTCCTTGAACCTGGAGAGGTCGACGGATCTCTCCACTAGCACGGGAACTTTGTACTCTCTAGATATTCCAAAGACTTCCTCCGCCTCTCCCTCGTCGCACAGCCTCAGTAACACCTTATTCTCCTCGCTGGTCGACCACCTGGAGTAGAGGGTCTTGAACTCCTTCTTCCAGTCCCCCTTTGCCCAGCTACACCCAGCGCTCACCGCAAGCAAGGGGTTTAACCCAACTGCGTTTACAGCCCTAGCGGAATGTTCCGGCTCCGGGTCAGCCACAACTACCGTGGTTACGCCTGTTTTAAGCAGGTGATAGCTGGCTAATAGTGAAAAGTAGTAGAAGTCCTTGTCGTTCATAACCGAAATTAAGTCGTTAACGTTGACCTTTCCAGAGAATATCCTGTACCTAAACGGGTAAAGGAACAAGAAGGTTTGGAGGCTTACGAACCCTGGGGAAACTATCCTGTTGTTTCCGCCAATGGATAGCTCGGCGTTCTCATAGTCCTCTGGTTGCTCCCTTGATATAACCTCAACCCTCTCGCCGTTTACTCCTATGTAAATGTTTTTAAGCGGAGCGTCGTCCGTCATTGCTAGAGCAGCCTTCAGAAGAATCCTCAAAGCATATCACCTAGTCGGTCAAGATTTAAACCGCTTAGGGACTATTAAATTCATGGATTACGTCAAGCTCATGGAGGAGGAACTCAACGCAAACTACAGGGTTAAAGCCGACATACAGCTAGAGGAAGCTTACGTAACGGGGGCTGGCGACTCCTATGCTGTATCTCTTACCATTCAAGAGAAGACAGGAGGTAGGTTTAGAGCGGTTGATCCATACGACGCCATCAATTACAGGATAGACAAGCCATTAGTAGTCGTCTCCGTGTCAGGGAGGCCGAAGAGCAATGTCATTCTAGCAAAAAGGCTCAGGGGAAAGGTGAAGGTAATAGCAGTCACCTCTAACTTGGACAGCGAGCTGGCCAAAGTTGCCGACCACGTTGTGCATTTGCCCTACAAGCCAAAGGCTACGTTGCCCGGAACGCTTTCCTTCCTAATGTCCCTAAGTGCAGTCTACTCAATCGCAAACGCTGAAGAAGATAAGGGACAAGGGGACGAAGTACCTCTTAGTCACCCGTTCTTTGTGGGAAAAGGGGAGAACTTCGGAATCGCCTACTTCGCCTACCTTAAGATGGCGGAGGTCTTCGGGGAGAGGTCTGGGTACGAGAGGCTGGAACAGTTCTGTCACTCTCCCATATTTTCCTCAAGGGGTTCCACACTCGTGCTCTTAACCTCGGGGGACGAAAGGGAGAGGGAACTGGCAAACTTGATAGATTTCACCGGCGTCTACTCTACCCGTTGCAAGGGGGCCTTCTGCAACGCCAAGGCAATAATAAGGTCTGTGGTCTCAGAAATGAAGAAGAGGAACTGGAACAGAGTGTACTTTACCGAGGACTCAAAAATATTAGCCATTAGTTCGAGAATGATATATGATGAAGGAGCTAGACCTTAGTCAACAATCTGGAGGCTGTGGTTCCAATAGCACGTCAGTTAGGCTTATGCGTTTCTGGCTAGAGAGCGGGGGTAATCAGACAGTTAAGATCATAGCTCAACAGGGAGTTCAAGCAGACGAAGTAGAGATGTGGGCTACAGTAATGCAGGAGAGAGGAGTGAAGGTTCTTAAGAAGGAGTTAGTGGACGGCAAAGTAGTCTACGAAGTGTACCTGCCGTGAGACCATGAACATCTCAACAAAGGTAGCTTTTTACCTATCGTTGATTCTCTTGGCTTCATCAGCCATTGCATACGTTGTTGGAGACCCATTGACTAGGCTCCTCTCCTATCAAGGTCCAATACTGGGAGGAGGACTCCTTGGGTGGTATGTGCTAAATTCCTCTGTACCTAAAGACCAAGTGGTAGAAGTTGACGGTAGCTTGATGCCGGCAGTTTCCTACATTTTGAGGAAGAGAGCATGGGTGGCCTTTGTCGCGTTTTCAGCCCTAGTAATACCTTGGCTAACTCCTCCAGTAGCGGTTGCAGTAGAGCGGAGCATTGCTTTTTCAATTACTGCTTTCATTTCTCAACTAGTGGGGGGTTTCGTTTTAGGGTATTTCATATCCTCACTGAAGTTCATGGAGAAGGTCGTGCTCTTTAGCTTGGGCTTCGCTGGAGACATATTCTACGTCATGTTGCTTTACATATTCTCCACTTTGTTCCAAGTTTCTGAGTCAGTGTTAGTGAACGACGTCCTTGGTTTCATATACGGTATAAAGTTCACCGAAGGAATAGTGTTTGCCGTTTACGTTATAAAGAAAGTTAACGCCATATGAAAACTTATTTTTGTAACGGGGTTGATTTTGGAGTCGTGAAAGGGAAAGTATACTTAGTAGGGGCTGGACCAGGGGACCCTGAGCTGATAACGGTTAAAGGTCTTAAAATCCTGGAGATGGCTGACGTAGTTGTCTACGACAGGCTCATTCCAAGGGAGTTGTTGGCCAAGTGCAAAAAGGATGCAGAGCTCATATACGTGGGAAAGGGAGTCGGGGAGTCAGAAACCCAGAGCGAGATCAATGAGATCTTAGTTGAGAAGGCCAAGGAGGATAAAGTAGTTGTGAGGCTGAAGGGTGGTGACCCATACGTCTTTGGAAGGGGTGAGGAGGAGTGCTCCTACGTAATCGAGTCAGGTCTAGAGTGCGAGGTGGTACCGGGCATTACAAGTGCCATAGCTGTCCCTGAGTACGCGGGAATACCAGTGACCAGCAGGTGGTACTCCTCGGGTTTCTCCGTAATTACGGGCACTAGGACTGGCGGGCAGGTTATAGATAAGGACTACATCCCAAAGAAGGGTACTATAGTTGTCCTCATGGGCGTAAACAGGGCGGAGGAGCTACAGAAGGTACTCGCCGAGGTCAGAGACCCAGAGACCCCAGTTGCTGTAATACAAGAGGGAACTACTGCCTCCCAGAGGGTCTTTGTGACCACGCTCTCTAAGCTTAGCAGTACGGTAAAGGAAAACAACGTTAGGTCTCCCGCCGTAATAGTAGTGGGGGATGTCATTAAACTAAGAAATAAATTGTGGAAACTGTCCTAGTAAATCATATGAGAGACCCCGTTTGCGGTGAGGAAGTAAAGACCACTGCCTACAAATACACCTATAAGTCTGTCACGTACTACTTCTGTAGTCCCATGTGCATGGCCGAGTTCAAGAAGAACCCCGAGAAGTACATAAAAAACATTAAATAACACGTCGTTCTGATTACCATTATGTATCCGCCAAAAATAGGCTACGTTATCCCTGACAACCTCGCTGAGGCCTTGGAGTTCCTCGAAAAGCGCGACGACGCTAAGCCCTTAGCTGGCGGACATAGCCTAATACCAATGTTAAAGCTGAGGCTTTTGAGGCCGTCTTACCTTGTAGAAATAAGGAGATTGCAAGAGCTCAAGTACTTGAGGAAAGAAGGGGCTCAATACTCCATAGGGGCCTTGTCCACGCACTACGAGATCTCAAAGGTGAATGTACCCCTCTTGAGCGAGACTGCTTCTAAGATCGGTGACCCGCAAGTGAGGAACATGGGCACAATAGGCGGTAGCGTATCTCACCTAGATCCCTCCGCCGATTACCCTGCAGCGCTTATAGCCCTAGACGCTAAGGTCAAGGTGGTTGGGACTAAGGGGGAGAGGGTAGTAGACTTTGCTTCCTTTGACAAGGACATGTTTACCCCTGACCTAAACCAGGGGGAGTTGGTGAAGGAGATACTCGTTAACGACTACTCCGGGTATAAATACTCTTATCAGAAGCTAGAGAGGAGGGCAGGGGACTTTGCAATAGTAGGTGTTGCAGTTCTCCTCAAGGTCGATGGGGAGGAGATTAAGGACGCCAGGATAGGCCTAACTGCCGTGAACACAAAGGCTGTGAGGGCCACCGAGGCGGAGAACGTACTAAAGGACAAGATCAGTGAGAAGACCATTGAAGTAGCATCTGATCTAGCCGTAAAGTACGCCAACCCCACATCCGACATAAGGGGAACAGCTGAGTATAAAAAGAAGGTGACCAAGGTAATGACTAAGAGGGCAATTTTGACAGCCCTAGGCAAGAGGTGAACGAAGTGAAGGTGTACGAAAAGGACCAGAAAGTGAAAATCCACTTTAAAGTCAATGGCCAAGACGTAGAGTACGAGACTGAGCCAAGGAAGTTGTTAGTCCACGCTTTAAGAGAACTGGGATTCACGGGAGTCCACATAGGTTGCGACACCTCCCACTGCGGTGCATGTACCGTAATAATGGACGGGAAGTCCGTGAAGTCCTGCACAGTACTTGCAGTTGAGGCTGACGGCTCCGAGATCCTCACAGTGGAGGGACTTGCTAAGGACGGGAAGCTCCACCCCATCCAGGAGGCGTTCTGGGAAAAGCACGCACTTCAGTGCGGTTACTGCACCCCTGGGATGATAATGGAGGCGTATTGGCTTTTGAAGGAGAAGCCTGACCCAACTGAGGAGGAAATAAGGGAAGGCATATCGGGCAACCTATGTAGGTGCACTGGGTACCAGAACATAGTTGAGGCCATTAAGTCAGCATCTCAGAAATTGAGGCTAGGTCAGACTCCCTATCAACGTCAATGAGGACTTCTTTTCCAGCCTCAACTTCACAAACGTCTTTTCTTTTTGGGAGAATTGCTTTCGCCCCCACGTCTCCCGTTAACTTGAGTACTTCGTCAAAAAGGGGCTTCCCCAGGAGAACTGGGTTTCCCCACTCGCCCTTGTAAGTGGGCACTATGGCACTACAGGAATCGCGGTACGACGAAACTATCTTGGCTGTGAGGTCTCTAGTTATAAGGGGCATGTCGCCTAGGAGGACTAGCAACGCGTCGTAAGAGTAGAAGAACTGAACGCCTAACTTCAACGATGTGCTTAGCCCCTCTTTCCACCTCGGGTTGTAGATGACAACCTCGTCCTTCAAGAGCTCCATAACCTCCTTCCAGTACTTCCCTACCACGACCACCCTTTCCGCGGTGGGCACAGCATCCAATACCCTTAGGATTATTTCCCTCCCCTTGACCTTTACCGTGAGCTTGTTGCCCCCAAACCTCTTCCCCTCTCCGGCGGCCAAGATTACTGAGCCTACCCTCATCAAAAATATATTCTTTAGACACTATAAGAGGTTATGAGGTTCCAAGGGGCCGTAGAAGTAAAAGCAAGTAAGGCCCAGATCATGGAAACGCTAAAAAACTTGGAAGCCGTAGCCACGTGTTTCCCTGGAATCAAGGAGGTTAAGAAGGACGGAGAAGAGTACAAGGTAGTTGGTACTGCGGGAATTGGTTTCGTCAAGGGCGAGTACAAGGCTACGGTGAAGTTCACGAAATCCACTGAGGACGGGTTTGACCTTTCGGCAAAGGGGACAGGCATGAACAGCAACGTTGACATCCTAGCCCAAGTAAAGGTCTCTGAGGGCAAGATAGAGTACGACGCGGACGTAAAGGTATCAGGGGTTCTAGCGTCCGTTGGGAGTAGATTAATGGAGCCAGCGGTGAAGAAAATGGTGAACGATCTATTTGACTGCTTAAAGCAGAGGATTGAGGGAAAATGAACGAGGTAGTGGGCACTAGGAAGATCAAGGACAAGGACAAGGTCTTGCAGGCGCTGAGCGATAAGAAGACCCTGCTGGGCTGTACGCCAGGGGTTAAGGAGATCGACGGGGACAAGTTTACTGCTCAAGTTAAGGTTGGGCCGCTAAACGTGGAAGTGGAAGGAATCCTCAAGGAATTCAAGGTTAGCGGGAGCGAAGTTTCTAACTTGATGGAAGTCACGGGTCCCGGTATCGTCGTTGTAATAACCACCTCAGTGAAGGTATACGACGATCACTTAGAGTGGAAGGCATCCTACGACATCACAGGTCCCCTTGCCAGGGCAATTAACAACACCATTGACCGAAAGGCAAAGGAGATCGCTACGGAAATAGTGGAGTGCACGCTTTCCTCAGCCAACGTCAGTGACAACTCCTAGGCCCCTAGTCCTTCCCTCCCTAAAGATAAATATCTGGCCCTTCTCGAGGAACTCCGGCCTGTAGAGGAAGGCTAACTCCACCTCAGCTGTGTCCCCAGACCTTAGAAGCCCCTTTGAGATCTTGGTGAACCGAGCAGCTTGCCTTATCGTATAGAGGTGCACAGTGGCCACGTAGCCCTCCTTTATCGTAGTGGGGTGGTGAAGGACTATGACCTTTGCCTTGAACTTCTCGGTGGCCCTTGGCTTTTTAGTTGTGATTACCATTCCCTTTCTTAGAAGTTCCCTCTCCACCCCCTGTACTGCAAACGTGGCTATGCTACCCGACTCGGCCCTGTCCACGAACACCCTGTTGACTTGAATGGTCTTCACCCTAGCTTGTACAAAGTCGCCTAGTTTCGTTGGCCCTATAAACACCTCTTGGTTCGCCTTGATAGTTCCCCTCACCACAGATCCAAGCACCACTGTGCCTACACCTTGCACGTTGTATATCTCGTCGATGTAAACTAGGGGGTCCTCCGTCGGCGGGAACACCCTTCTAGGAGGAAGCATGTAGAGGAAGCTCTTGAGCTTGTCCAGACCTAGCCCAGTGACGTTAGATATCAGGAAGATGGGGACTACTCTGCCAGTCCTTATGCCGACTATGGCGTTGAGTATGTCGTCCTCGTCCTCGACCGTCATGGTGAGCCTGTTTATCCCCGGGATCTTCAACACCTTTTTAATGTCGTCTATTATCCCTTCAACCCTTTCCTTTGGGAACTTGTCGACCTTCGTAATGACGACGAATATGGGGAACTTTAGTACCGACGCCACTGCCAAGTGCTCTTTGCCCATGGTGCTTAGTCCGTCGTCCGCCCCAACTACCAACATGACGTAATTTATGTCGTATCCCATTAACCCCTTCAAGGTGGTTCTAAGATACCTCTCGTGCCCGCCAAGGTCTATGAGCCTCACTATCTTGGTGCTGTTCAACGTTACGTCAGCCTCGTCCAGCGGGTCCCTCAAGGAGTAGTTGGCTATCTCTCCTTTGTCGTTGAAGCCGAGAATCCTTATCGTTATCGAAGAGGTTCTCCCGCTTATTACCTCGTGTAGGTACCTAGCTATAGAGGCCCTAAGGCTACCGTTGCCGTCGTCTAGCTTACCCGAGACCAAGGTTCCGGTCAACGTGCTCTTGCCCGCGTTTACGTGTCCCATCACAGCCACGTTAACTTGGATCGGTATGTCCTCCTTGTGGACGCGTATCAGTAGCTCCGCTACGTACTTTGACTTCTTTACTTCAATGAACCTCTTGTGTACCACTTTGGCGTTTATCATGCTTGCGATCCTTTCGAGGACGCTTATGGTCTTTTCTATCTCCTCCATTTCGAGCCCTATCACGTTCCCGTCGTCGCTAACGCCTATTACGTATATTGCCTCCCCTCCTCCCTCCTCAATCCTAAACTTCATCTGGGAGGCTAACTGTTGCAATCTATCCTCGGAGATCTCGCCGAGAATAAGCTTATATTCTATCTTCCCAATATCATTCTCCTGTGGATACCTCATCGTTGTGCTTATCTCAAATTAAATTTACTTGGAACTACCAAATAAACTTTGGTTGGTCGAAATGGAGCCCCAAGTGATTTTCAAGGAGAAACTGAAGTGTCCCGTTTGCGGTAAGGAGACCCTTAACGCCGTGGACTACCTATACGACACGGGAGAGACTGGAAAGTTAGTCCTATCTAACTGGTACTGCGAGTCGTGCGGTTATAAGTATAGGGACGTCAAACCTTACGAGACCTACGTGCCCAAGAGGATAGAGCTGGACGTAGAGAGCGAGGAAGACCTTAGCGTTATAGTATATAGGTCAGCTTTTGCCACGCTTTACATCCCTGAGCTCGACCTAGAAGTTTACCCGATGAACGCTTCCCAAGGTATAATATCCACTGTAGAGGGACTCCTGGAGGACGTCCTTGACCACATCGGGAAATACTGCGAGGAAAACAACGTTTGTGAGGACGTAAAAAAGGCGATGAAGGGGGAGATCAAGTTCAAGTTAATTATAGAAGACCCATCGGGGTTAAGCTTCGTGAAGAGCAAAAAAGCGAAACTGACCTCCTCCCCGCCCTGCGAGGGTTCTGCATAGGTCTAAGGCGTTACTCCCCTTTAAGGGAGATACTCCGTGATGTGAAGAGAAAGGAAAGAGCCAAAGCGTTGACAATCTTCTTCACTCCTA
>JALBWU010000016.1 GCA_022678445.1 Candidatus Aramenus sp. CH1
AATAAAGGTTATTTGGGTGAGGAAGTCAAACCCCTTCGCGTTCTCACCCTAAAAAGCTTTTCATAAGAAAATTCAATTTAAATCAAAATAACAAAATTCTTGTCCACGCTCGGATACCTAGTGATAAAAGGAGATGGGTTCAAGCTGTTGGGCAAGGTAGTAGAAGGAGTTCTCAAAGCAACGAGGCTAAAGCTAGGTAGCGAGGAAATAACTGGAGAGGGAGCTTTAGGAAGGCTATTTTTGCTAAACGGAAAAGCTGAGATGAGAGTGTACGTTGCAGATATAGACGAGACGTTTTTTGAGAAGCTTTAGAAAAGGCAAAGCTTTTCACGCAGAAGGTTGAAGCGACAAGTTAAGGTAATGAATTTCCCACTAGCTCTTTTGCTCTTAAAATCACTTGAAGAAGCATTTCCTTAGAAAGTTTTCCAGTGTTCACGTTTCTAGGGCTTGGGTGATAAGAGCCCAATAACCAAACGTCTTTCTCGCCTCTTAACAAGACTTCTGCCCCGTGAGAGAAGCTTACCTTAGGCACTTGGTATCCCAGCTGTTTAAAAGCAACTAATAAAGCGTCCCAAGCTACCCTTCCCAGAGCAACAAAAACCTTAGCGTTCTTCAGCATCCTTATCTCGTCAACCAGAAAGGCGTTACAGTTCCTTATTTCCTCGGTTGTTGGTTTGTTTTCTGGAGGAACGCACTTTACGGCAGAGGTTACGTAAACCTTAAGCAGGAGGCCGTCATTTTTGTGCTCAGACGTTGGTTTGTTTGCTAACCCGGCTTCGTAAAGGACCCACGTTAGGTTGTTTGCGCTTTTATCTCCGGTAAACATTCTCCCAGTTCTGTTTCCACCTCTAGCTGCGGGGGCAAGTCCTACAATAACTATCTTAGCCATGACATCTCCGTTTGGAGGGACTGGCTTTCCCCAGTAATCTTGAGGGAAGGATTCTCTATACTCAGCTAGCCTGGGGCAAAGCCTGCATGAAATGAGCCTAGAGAAAAAATTGTTCATCACGAGTATAAAGTTTAATAAGGTTTATTTAAATGAAGCCTATTTTCTTGAATTAAACCTAAAGTGCAGGAAGAAAGACGAACATTCTCTTCGCCTATTACTTGGGCAAACCGGGCCCACAGTCAAACTTCAACCTAAAGGAGGTGGAGAGGGTAAACGGCGACATGAGGGAGATCGTGTTGAAGCTCAGATACCTTCCAAAGATATCCGCGGGCTACCTAGTGATAAAGGGCGAAGGGTTTAAGACATTGGGCAAAAGGTGGTAGACGGGATCCTTCAAGCCCCCAGCTAAAGCTTGGCAAGGAGGAGATAGCAGGGGAGGGAGCGAGGGGGAGGCTGTTCCTGTTAAACGGTAAGGCGGAGATGAGAGTCTACGTGGCTGACGTAAACGAGGCGATACTGGAGAGGCTTTGAACCAAAAGAAGAGAGGTTTTGATTCCCCGGGATTTTGTCGGTAATCCGAGGCTTTATCTCCATTTATGCCCAAGAATGACTTAGGAGGAAGGCCTAGGCCTAACTTACTGTTCCGAGGCCTTCCTAATGCTCAGTACCCTCAACTGCTTGAACGAGGGTTCCTTGCTCTCCCTGTCCACCCTCCAGTCCATGATCTTGTTTGCCTCCCCCCAGTGGAAGGGAGCGAATGCCACTTCTCCCCTTATCCAGTCCACGAGCTTTACCCTGAACTTCACCCTCCCCTCCAAGGTCGCTACTTCAACATATTCCTCGTTCTTTACTCCCAGCTTTTTCCCATAGTGCGCCGGGAGGAAGAGGTAGTTGTCCTCGGAGATGAGCTTTAGCTTGAAGCTCCTAGAAGTCCTGGTCATGGTGTTCCAGTGCCCCTTAGTGCGTCCAGTTATTATCGTGATCCAGTCCTCTTCCTTCTTCAGGAGGTCCCAGTCTAGGTAGATTGGCCTAGTCTTGAAGACCTTAGGCCTAACCGTCGACGCGTTGTTTGGCCATCTATACCCCCTTTCCAAGTCGTGGTACGTCAATCCCGATATGTCGTCCAGCCTTCCCCTCGTTAGAGCTTTGAACTCGTTGAACACCTCCTCTACAGAGCTGTAGCTAACGTTGAACCCCAACCTTGTCCCCACTAAGGAGACTATCCTCCAGTCGGGCAATGCCTCCCCAGGCGGGCTCCTCATAGCGTTTAGCTTTCCCACAGTTCTGTCTCCAGCGGTGTGTATGCCCTCCCTTTCTGACCAGCTAGCAGCCGGAAACACCACGTCAGCCTCCTCTACCGTTTCCGTGTGGTAGCTGTCCTGGACCACTACGGTGTCGACGTAGCTGAGTAACTCCTTAAACTTCAGGGATCTAGGCAACGACTTGACGGGGTTTGTGGCTATTACCCAAAGCACCTTTATCCTTCTGTCCTCCATTAACTTGTAGATTTCAGTTATGGTGTAGTAGTGCCTCGGTATTGAGTACCTGGGGATCCCCCAGAAGTCTTCCACCTCTTCCACCTCTTCCTCGACATCAACGTACCTTAAACCCGGTAGCATTCCAGCAAGGGCCCCTGCCTCCCTCGCCCCCATGGAGTTGTGTTGTCCGGTTAACGGCAATACGCCAGTCCCCTCCTCCCCCACGTTCCCCGTGAGCATGGCCAAAGTTGATATTAAGACCCCAGTCTCCACTCCCCTTTCCGTCTGGTTTACCCCCATCCCCCACATGAACAGGGTCTTGGAGTTAGCTATTGTGTTTGCTAGGTCGCGTATAACTCTCTCGCTTACGCCTATTATCCTGCTCACCCTCTCCGGGACTAAAGAGCTGACAGATTCCTTGAACTCCTCGAAGTGCTCCGGCCTTATCCTCACTACTCCCTGCCTTATTAGCTCGTTGGCTATGGAGCCTAGGAGGAGGACGTCCTTCCCTGGTGGGACCCTCACGTAGACGTCGGCTTGTTGGGCGCTGTCAGTAAATATGGGGTCCACTACTATAACTTTTGCCTTCTTCCTTAACTTGTTTGAGACGATCCTGTTCCACAGGACTGGAAAACTGGAGGCAGGGTTAACGCCAACTAGGAAAAAGGTGTTTGCGGAGTCTATTTCGTCGTAGGACGCAGAAGGGGATGGGTCGTCGAAGGAGTACTTTAGGGCGTAGGCAGCGCTCACCATGCACAGCCTAACGTTGGAGTCGAAGGAGGCAGTGCCTAAGTAGCCCTTCCCTAGCTTGACTGATAAGTATATGTCCTCGGTGGGTATCTGGGCTCCTACGTAAATTGCCACGCTGTCCTTGTCCCTCCTCGACGCCCTCCTTATCTTGTTGGCCACGTAGTCTAAGGCCTTCTCCCACGTTACCTCCCTGGAGTCGAGCTGGGGATAGAGGAGCCTCCCAGAGTCCAAGGTCTCCAAGAGCGTTGCCCCTTTTATGCACAACATCCCCTTGTTAGTGACGTAGTTCTCCGGCACTATTGCCTTCTCCTTTACCACTATCCCGCAGCCGACCCCACAGTAGGGGCAGATGGTTCTCACCTTACTATCACCCCCAAGCACATCACTGCGAGGAGTAGGGGAGAGGCGAAGGGGTAGACCTCGTCTATGAAGCCCAGTAGAGCCGTGATTGCGAAGCCTCCAAACCCTGCAAGCCCGCCTATTATCCCAGAGGCCTCCCCGACCTTGCTGGCCTCCTGCGTCTCCGACACGGCCTTAAACACTGCGCCGTTTGTCAGGCTGAGCGACGCCCCCAGGAGGACCACGGACGCTATTGCCAGCTCCAAGTCCTTTAAGAACGTGGCGTAGGAGAAGAGGGCAGACGAGAGGGATATGAAAAGGAAGGACAGCTTCGTGGCCCTCATCCCTCCCATCACGTCGCCCAACGCTCCCCCGAGGGGCCTAAAGGCTATTGTCGTAGCTCCGTAGGCGAAGAGGATTAGGCCGGAGGAGACAAGCTTCAACCCGAAGATCAGTGAGAACAAGGACGGGACCCAGAGCCCCACTGCCAGGAAACCGCCGAAGCTCACGAAGTACAAGTACGAAAGGTAAGTTACCGTCTTGTCGTGAAGGTAGTAGGTGAAGGCGAAGGCCATTAACACCATGGAGATCTCGGCCAAGAGTAGCTCAGCTAGGCTTAGCTTGAGGAAGCTGATGGCGACCAGGAAGCCAAGGGATATGGGAAGGAAGACAAGCGCCATGGCGGGCACCCTTCCCTTAACCCTCAACTCGTCGTCCTCCAAAAGGAGGGAGAGTACTGCGGAAGACGCGACCATTAATGCCAAGGCAACAAAGGTCAACTTGAAGCCTAGGCTTAAGAAGAGGACTGGGATTATGAGCCCGCTCACGGAGCTACCGAAATTCCCCAGTCCCCCGTATACGCCTAGGAGCGTGCCCTTCATCGCCTTGAACTTCCTAGATATGTAGGCTATCCCCACCGGGAAAGTTCCCCCTGCGACTCCCAGTAGCGTGGCAGAGGCGTATAGCTGGACCAAGGACGAGGAGAACCCTGTAAGGCCAACTGCTAGGGAGGACAAGGCGGTGACTAGGATCAGGGAGAGCCTAGCCCCTATCCTGTCCGAGAGGTAGCCGAAGACGTACCTAGTCGGCAGTGCCATGAGCTTGGGCAGGCCCAGTAGGAGGCCCAGCTCCGCGAAGTTCAAGTGGAACTCCTTAAAGAAGACGCTCCCCAAGGGCGAGTAAGCAGTCCACGCTACAAAAGTTATGAAAAAGGCGTAAGTTGGGATCGCGAGGTTTCCAAACTCTTTTTTTAATACTTCCATGTAGTCCCTTAAACATCTAATTAGTTTTAAAACCTATACCATTTTAATTCTTAATACTTTTTAACAGTCATGTGAAATCTTCACGGCGAGGTTCTATCATGACATTTTTAAAGTTTATTACAATAAAATGAAAAATCTTAATGCCAGGGTTAATAAGTTATGAAATCGATAAAAATGTTGAGCAAAGAGGACATAAAAATAGTGAAATCAACTATACCCCTCCTTGAAAAGTACGGAGTAAAGGTAACCAGCAGGATGTACGAGCTCCTCTTCCAGAGGTACCCAGAGACTAAGTTTATGTTCACTAAGGACAACTCTGAGGGACTCGCTAAAGCCCTTTTAGCTTACGCCAGGAACGTGGAAAACCTAGACAGGATCAAGGAAGCTCTGAGCAAGGTAGCCCTATCCCACGTTAGGGCGGGGGTTAGGCCAGAGCATTACGCAATCGTGTGGGAGTGCTTAAGGGACTCCATAAGAGAGAACTTGACAGAAGACGATAAGGTAATAGGGGCGTGGGAAAGGGCCTACTGGGAACTCGCCAACTACCTAGCAAAGCTGGAGACCAAGATCTACGATGCGCTTAAGGGCTAATTCTCTCGCTTTTTTCTTCAAAGCCTTGAGCCTAATATCTAACATTTTTGTTTAAAACTTTTTAACAGTAAAGCGCATCAAGAATAAAAAGAGATATAATAAATTAGGGTTTATGGTAAAATTTGCTGAAATCTTTAAAGAAGTTAATCCAAGGAAGTTTGAAGGACTCTACAAAAGCAGGGGAGACAACGAACTCATCTCCATAAGGATAAGGCAAGGAAAGGGGCGGGATCCCTCCAAGTGGTATTCCTTCCAGTTGAGGAAGTTAGCTGAGATAAGCGAGAGGTACGGCAACGGGAAGGTTCAGCTCACCACGAGGGGAGACGTGGAGTTATACGAGGTCAACTACAAGTTGGCCGACAAGGTAATAGCAGAGCTTGCTGAGGCGGAGCTTGCTCCTAGGGACTCCTGTGGAACAGTTGTCAGGAACGTGATCCCGTGCCCATCCCACCTATGTCCCCTCGCAAAGGTTGACGCAGAGGAGTTCTCCGAGCACATTGCGGACTACTTTAGGTTCAAGAGGGAGTACGAGACGTTGCCCAAGAGGTTTAAGGTGAGCATCTCTGCCTGTGAGGGGGGCTGTGCAAGTCCAGCGACCATGGACGTGGGAATAGTGGCGAAGGGCAACGGAGTCTTTGAGGTGAGGCTAGGAGGGGGAATAGGCGAACACGCCTTCTCATCTCAAAAGGCCTTCGAGGTTACGGCTGAGATGGTCCTCCCAGTAGTAATAGCCTCGGTGGAGTTGCTAAAAAGAGAGGGAGAGAAGAGGGGGTTTAAGTGGGTGGTCAAGAAGTACGGCTTGGAGAAGGTGAAAGAGATGATCTTGGAGGAGGCGAGAAAGATCGGCAAGGACGAAGTACCCGACCTCTCCCCTAAGTACCTCGACTCCAACTACGTCAGGGTACATGTGCCAACGGGGTGGATCAGCTCTGAGAAGTTAAGGGAATTGGCGGACTTCATGGACTGTTGCGGTTTCGGCTTCGGCGTGCTCTTCAACAGGCAGAGCATAGACATCCCCTACAAGGTGGAGAGGAAGGCGGCTTACGAGAGGCTAAAAGGCCTTGGACTCGACTTGAGGTTTAAGGACAGGGGAGAGCCCTACTCCTACGACGACGTGACGGTGGTTTCGTGTATAGGCAACGACTACTGTCCCCCAGCGTTGATAAACACGACGGGTATAGGGCTGAGGATATACGATTACCTCAAGAGCGCAAAGTATCCCAGGAACTTTAAGGTGAACATAAGCGGTTGTACTCACTCTTGCGGAATGCACTGGATAGCCGACCTGGGCTTTGGGGCGTTCTCAAACAGGGGAGACGTGAGGGTAGTGGTCACTATGGGAGGGGACTCCTCGACTCACATAGGGAAAATAATAGGCACCGTGAAGCCAGAAGACGCGGAAAAGGTAGTTGAGGAAGTAGTAAAGATGTACGAGGAGGAAGGCGAGGAGGGGGACTTCCGCGGTCTCCTTGACAAGGTAGGGTACGAAAAGGTCGCAAAGAGGTTAACGGAGAGGATATCGTCTTTCGAGGTTGTTACTGAGGAGCTGGAGAAGACCTTCCATTAAGGCAGTAATTGTTAACTCCCTCTTAACTTCCTCGTTTCCTGTCCCCTGAGAGTGTCCGTTTTACCGCGTAGCCAAGTCCACCTATACCCTGACGTTAACAATAAGTTTTCGTTAACTCCTCCTTACGCGAAGAGTTGAGTAGCCTCCTTAAAGGTAGATGCAGAAGGCTTTGGGTTCATCTCAACGTCGTATACCCCGAACTTCATCTTGTACCCGAAGTTCCACTCGAAGTTGTCCATAAGCGACCAGTGTAGGTAGCCCTCCACCTTCACCCTGGACTTTTTGAGCTCCTCCAAGTGGTCTAGGATGAACTTTGGCCTCAGCACGTCCCTCTCGTCTGCTACCCCGTTCTCAGTGACGAAGACCGGCTTCCCCAGCTTGCCAGCTAACTCTACTGCCCTCCTTATACCCCTAGGGTAGACCTCCCAACCGTAGTCCGAGCAAGGGTTCCCGTCAAGGGAAGACCTAGACCCGCAGAGGAATCCGTACCTCTCAAGCGGTATACCTCTCCCGTCGACCTTTATCCTCGAGTAGTAGTTCACCCCAACCCAGTCTACCTTCACCCTTCCCATGAATTCCCAGATCATTGCCTTCTCCACCTCTTCTGTCTTCTCCCCCTCTACTGCGGGGAAGTTGTAGACCACCCCTACCCTTGCCCCCTGCTTCGACAGGAGGTCGTAGGTCGCGTTATGGGTCCTTATTACATTTTCCCTAACTCTCCTTGTCGACAGCTGGCTAGTGATTCCCGGAGGAAAGTAGCCAGTCAAGTAGCCGAAGTCCACCAGGTTGTTAGGCTCGTTAAATGTGCACCAGTAGTCAACGTACTCGGAGAAGTTCTCGAAGGCGAACTTAGCGAAGTTTAGGAATTCCTCCACCGTGTCCTCGCTGTACCAGCCCAAGGATCCCTCCCTGAGGAGGGTCTCCCTTGCCTTTATGGGATCGTGGAGCCACAAGGGCAAGACGAAGTGGTTTAAGCAAGCAAATACCGCGAAGCCCCTGTCCTTCAAGTCCTTGAGTACCGCCCTGTACAGCGTCACGGCGTCCTTGGACGCCTTTCCCCGCTCCGGAAAGAGCCTCTCCCAACTGAAGCTCAGCCTCCAAGCGTTAGCGTTTACCTTTACCGCCAGCTCGTGGATCTTTTGGTAGGCGGACAAGTACTTGTTCCTCCCCGGTAGGTCGCCTGAGACCTTGTGGAGGAAAAGGTTGGTGTAGTCGGTTATCCACGCGTACCAGTCGCTGTTGGGCGTTGGTTCCTCGTACTGGAAGGCGGAAGTGGAGAAGCCCATGAGCATGCCAGTTCACAGTTAGATGAGCTTTCCTGGGTTAAATACGTCCATTGGGTCTGCTCTGGCCTTCAGCTCCACGATCTCCTCAAGTACCTCCCTTCCATACCCCTTAAACCTCAACAAGTGGTCCCTTACCTTTTCGTTGACGTTTTCCCTCATTCCTACCATCTTCTCAGAGAACACGTCCACCAACAACGTCGGCTCTCCCAAGTTCACTACCTCCCCGTGCACAGCTCCCTTGTCCCTTACCTCTTCTAGGCTCTCAAGTTCCTCTAGCTCGAGGTCCATGACGTACCACCTTTTCCCCGTGTTAACTGCAAATGAGGTGGCAAAGCTAAACCTATCGTCCACGCTAAGGCTACTCCCGAGCTCAAGGGCTGAAGAGAACACCACTACCCAGTTCTTGTTTGCCTCCTCCCTAAAGGTTCCCTTAAAACCTTGCTTGTTGTAGACGCTTACCAAGTTGAACTTCTCCCTCTGCTTGAACATCTTAGCTATCATCTCCCTCAACTCCTTAACTTCGCTGACTTCCACGTACTGTAGCTTGCGTTCTACGTACTCGACCGCGTTCACCTTTACCCTCTTCAAAACACCAGTAGTCCCACAGGCGTGGGTTACGCCTAGAGCTCCCCTCCCTGAAAGCTTTAGCCCCCCACGTGGAGTGATCAACTCCACCTCCTTGGAAAGCACCTTGAAGTGGGGTCCGTAGTTAAACGACCCAGGGCCGCCGCTTCCACCCTCGACGAAGCCCCCTATGGAAGAGATCTCGAAGCTACTCGGGTAGACTGGCAAGTCCTTTCCTTGTTTCCTTAAGTACCTTAACAGTTCTCCAACCCTATTCCCTGGGTACACCTCTACCCAGTCCTTTCCCTCGTCTATTATTCCCTTTAGCCCAGTCACGTCGAGGTAAACCGAGGGCCTCCTCCTTGGCTTCAACTGGGAGAAGTTAGTGGTTCCATAGCCCAGGGGAATTATGGGAACTCCCTCCTCCACGCACTCCGTTACCCTCTGGCTCAGCTCTTCCTCGTCCCTTACCGAGAGGTAAAAAAGTCCTTTTGTGTCGAACTTCGAGTAGGTGTAGGGAAAACCCTTTTCTAGGGGTTTAGCTTCCTCCACGCACTTCATTTTCCCCTTTTCCCCCGCCTCCAGTATCCAAGAGTCCTCATTAAGATCAAGTAAAGTGGTATAGCGAATAGCCCCGACACTGGGCCCACCTCTGCTAACACCTCCAGTGGGCCAACTTTTATCCCTAAGTCTGGGGAGTACAAGATTACTGCAAGTACTGCAAATGTCACGAACGCGGCTGGGTTAAACCCCTTCCAGTACCAGTACTCAGACTTTCTGACGAAGACAGCCTCAACGTTAAGGGAGAACCTCCTTATGATAGCGTAGTCCGCAACGTTTATGCCGACTATTATTCCTAGGGCGGTACCATAGGCCAACAACCAGTTGGTTACGAAGCTGTACGCCGAGCCCAGGAAGCTCCACGCTCCTATGGCCAGTCCCAGCACAGTGGCTATGAGCACGCCCTTGAACCAGGAGAGCTTCTTTGGGTAAATGTTGGACAAATCGTACCCTGGAGGGAGTAGGTTGGCCAGAGTGTTCACTCCAAAGGTCTCCAGCAAGAGCGACACCAGCACGAAGGCCAAGAGCGGAGCAGGCAAGGTGAGTAAGGACAGGAGGACTGGGTCTATGACCGTGGAGTGGAGGGAGGAGTAGGCGAACATGGTACCCATTACGCCCATGACACCAAAAACTGCATAGGAAATTGGAAGGGCAAGCTGTCCGTATATTTGGGAGCGCTGGGACTTGGCGAATCTAACTAGGTCAGGCATGCTTATGGCCATGGTAAGCCAATTGGCAGTGTTTGCAGCGAGGAAGGATAGGGCGGAGACCCAAGAGAAGGGGCCGAAGGCTGGCGGCAAGGAACCCAAGTACCAGCCGTGGCTGATCCCCTCGTAAAGGAATATGGCAGTCAGAGAGGCAACAGCTAACGGGGCCACGACTAGGCTGAACTTCCTCAGTGCCTCCTGCCCCTTTCTTATTGGGGAGAAGTAAAGAAGGGCAAGCTCGGCCACCACGGCTATGACGAACACTGTCCAGAAGAGCGATGGGTCTGCTAGGGAGATAGTGTAAGAGTTGGCGGAGCCCGACTTAAGGAGGGGCAGGACTACGCTGTCGAGTCTACCAGTCAAGTACAAGTACATCCCGGCAACTATCTCAGTGAGCACGAAGATCTGTATCCCCCACCATCCAGTCCCTATTATTGCCCTCACTATGGAGGGGAACTGAGCCCCCCAAATGCCCCACCTAGTCCTAGTAACCTGTGGCTCAGCTATTCCGTACTTTGCCCCAGCGTGGGACTGTATGATCATTGGCACTAGGGTAATCACGTTTCCCAAGAACTCCATTAATACCGCTACTCCCCAAGGAAGTCCTAGAAATATCCCAAACCAGGGGTATTCCCACGTAAGAACGCCTACGCTCATCACTAGCCACACCATAGAGAAGTCCCAAGCCCCCCACTTCTTGAGGGACTGTGGGACTGGCAATACGTCTTTGTTTGTTATTACCGCGTCAAATGGACTTGCCTCCTTCTTAGTTTCCCTTTCCATAATTGAAAGGGAGACAGGTTGGTTAAAAGATTTCTCTAGTTGATTCTAAAACTAATTTAATCTTTTCGTGAAAATCACAAGGTAAAAATTAAATATTTTATTGATAGACGTGAGTCAACTGGAAGGTGTATTTTCTCCCAGATCCCTCCTTGTGAGGAGCTCTCCCTTTCCCCCTTTCAGCTCACCGCCCTCGAGTACCGGCTCCCCGTTCAAGAACACGTACTCCGGCCTCCCTATTACCTCGTAGCCCTCGTAAGGCGTCCAGTCTGCCATATGTGTGGTGTTTACGCTCACCTTCCACTTGACGTTCTGGTTGTACACCACTAGGTCTGCTCTATACCCTGGCTCCAGCCTTCCCGTGTCCAATTGGTTCAAGGATGCGGGGTTAGCGGAGAGTAGTTCCACTGCCTTGTTGAGTGGTAGGCCCCTCTTCAAGAACTCGGTTATCACCATTGGCACCCTCAGTTCAACTCCGGGGAGGCCGGGCACTAGCTCTGGGAACTCCCTGTGGGAGTCCTTTACTTCAGCGTCAAACCAGTTGTGGTCAGTGGCTATCACATGGACCTTGTCTATCCTACCCCATATCTCCTCCGGGTCTCTCACGGGGGGAGAGGTAACAAACCTATGTGCGTCCTCTCTCTCGTATACCTTGGAGGACAGGATCAAGTGGTGAAGAACGACCTCTGCCAACAAGTGCCCCTTTAAGTCGAGCGTCGCCCCTGAGCTGACGTGGGCTATTAGGCCCCTCTTTACCACCGCCCTAGCCCTCAGCACCGCGCTCCACTCCGCCTCCTTCGGCCTCACTTCCGCGTGTAGTTTAGCCCTCCCCCTCTTCCCCTCCGCCAAGGTTGAGATCAGCTCCTCGTCCTCCGCGTGGACCATTATGTAACCGTTGAAGTTCTCTGAGATCTCCGCTAGCCCCTTCAAGCTCGGCCTCAGCCGGGCGTAGTTCACCATCATAAACTTCACTGAGTTGAAGAGCCTCGAGTACCTCCTCACGTTTTCGCTCATCCTGTCCGCAAATATGTGGAAGGAGTAGTTGGTGGCGCTCTCCTGGAACTGGGATACCCTCTCCTCAATGTTTGGGCTGAAGTCGGCAAAGGCGAAGTCTATTACCGTGGTCGTGCCACCGTAGATAGCGGCCTCAGTGCTCTTCCTCACCGTGTCTGAAGTCAGAACCCTCAAATACCTCTTAAATATGTGCACGTGGTTGTCGACCCCTCCGGGGAAAAGCAACATGCCGTGAAAGTTCTTCTTCTCCTGACCTTCTATTGCCTTGCCCACCCTCTTAATCCTCTTTTCCTCTACTTCCACTTCGGCCTCAATTAGCCCGTTTTCCGTTGGTACCTTAACGTTGGAGATTATCACAAGGTGAATAACGACTCCGGAAACAAAAACCTTAGCTTAGTAGGCAAAGAGGACGGGAGCCTACACCAGCACTGGGATTTTACCTGGCACGTACTTCCCGCTACCCCTCTTGGCTACCACTTGTCCCTCTTCGTAGGCCACCTCTCCCCTCCTCATGGTCATCACGTTCCATCCCTCCACCTCAACTCCGTCGTATATGGTGTAGTCTATGTTGCTGTGCAACACGTCCGCCGAGATCTTGACCTTCCTGTTTGGGTCAACTACAGCGAAGTCTGCGTCGGCTCCGGGCATTACGACCCCCTTGTTTGGGTATAACCCAAACAACTTCGCTGGGTTGAGCGAGGTCACCTCTACCAGCCTCTCCATGGTGATAGCCCCCTTCTTGACTCCGAAGTAGAAGAGCAGTGGGAGGATGTTCTCGGTTCCAGGGACTCCGTTGGGTATCTCGTGGAACGGCGGTACCTTATCGGTGTGCCTCTTCTTCTGGGAGTCGGAGTAGGTGCAGTGGTCGCTCCCCACCGTGAATATGTCCCCTGAGGCAAGCCTCTCCCAGAGCTTTGTCCTCTGCTCGTCGCTCCTCAGCGGTGGACTCATGACGAACCTATAGGCGTCTGGCCTCTTCAACGCCTCCAAGTTAAGGGTCAAGTAATGTGGTGTCGTCTCGTTGTAGAACTTGAACCCCATCCTCCTGTACGAGGAGATTATATCCACGGCTTCTCCAGTGGAGGTGTGGACAATGTACATCTTGACGTGCTTTCCAACGAGGCTGGCTATGGACGCTATCCTGTTTGTGGCCTCCACTTCCAGGATATCTGGCCTTGAGTAGTAGTGGTATATTGGGTCTACCTTTCCGTCTCTAAGGAATTGCTGTATCAGCTCGTAGATTATCTCTCCGTTCTCAGCGTGTACTCCTACTACTCCGCCGTAGTCGCTTATGGTCTTTATCAACTTGAAGAGCTCCCCATCTGGGAGCATTAGCTCGTTCTTGTAGGCCATGAAGAGCTTGAAGCTCATTACCCCCTTGTTCACGACGTCCGGTATCTGTTCCACTATCTTGGGGTTCACCTCCCTGATTATCATGTGTAGCCCGTAGTCGGAGATGACCTTTGGGTCAGCCTTGTCCCTCCACATCTTGTAGGCGGAGAGGAGGTCTTGGCCAGGGGCTGGAGTGACGAAGTCGACTATGGTAGTTACGCCCCCAGCGATGGAGGCCCTAGTGCCGTAGTAGAAGTCGTCTGCAGTCACCTCGCCCATGAAGGGGAACTCCATGTGAGTGTGGCCGTCTATTAGCCCAGGGAGGACGTACTTCCCAGAGAGGTCAATGGACTTTGTGTACTCCTCTTGGATGTAGCCTATTTTTGCGATCTTTCCCTCCTTTATCCCTATGTCTCCTTCCATGGGCCCTGAGGCCGTGAAGACCTTAGCGTTCTTCAAGACTAGGTCTAGAGCCATAATCTCCAGTCCCTGCAAGCTAATAATAAGGGTTCTTTACGCTAATGTGAAAAACTTTTTAACATATATGCAAAGTCTTTTCGAATTATTTTCAACATTTTCTCCAGTCTACGTTAAATCTCAAGGGTATTAGTGTATAAGTTATTGGAAAATGGACAGAAGTTTCTATCCAAAGGCTTAAATACGGTACAATTGGTCTGAGGAATATGAAAGACCTTTCAGTAGAGTTCGAGGGAGTCCGTTTCCCTAACCCCTTCCTCGTGGGCTCTGGTCCAACTTCGGGAAACCCAGAAAAGGTAATTTCGGCGTATAAGGCAGGCTGGGGAGGCGTAGTCCTAAAGACGATAGGTGAGTCTATAGTAAGGAAGTCAGTAAGGCCAATGTACGCCTCCATGAGGGTGAACAGGGAGCTGGCGGCTTTCGAGAACTTAGAGCTCATAACTGAGGATCCCCTGGAAGTGTGGGACAAGTACATGAGAGTAATAAGGTCTGAAGTGAATGTGCCGGTTATCGTCAGCATAATGGGAGGGCAGGACTACTCCGAGTGGGTCAAGCTGGCCAGGTGGGCAGAGGAGAGGGGGGCCTCCATGGTAGAGCTCAACTTCGGCTGTCCCCACGGGGAGCCGGAGAAGAGGACTGGGGCCTTCATAGGACAGCACCCAGACCTAGTGTTCAGCTACACTAAGGAGGTCGTGTCCTCGGTCGGCGTGCCCGTGATCGTAAAGCTGACTCCTAACGTAACTGAGATAGCAGAGGTAGCTATGAGTGCAGAAAGGGCAGGGGCTAGGGCGGTAACTGCCATAAACACCGTGAACGGCGTCATAGGGGTGGACATTGAGAGGGCACAGCCACTTCCCGACGTCAACGGATACTCAAGTTACGGCGGGATCTCGGGGCCCGCGGTGAAGCCGATAGGCCTAGCAGCGGTTTCCAAGGTGTTCTCCTCCACCTCCTTGGAGGTAAGCGGAGTAGGAGGGATATTCGGCTGGAGGGACGCGGTGGAGTACATAATGATGGGGGCAAGGACAGTCCAGTCCGTCACTTACACAATGCTCAGGGGCTTCGAGTTCGTCTCTGAGTGGAAGGGCGAGCTGGTAAAGTTCATGGAAAGGAAGGGATACTCGAGCGTTGAGGACATGGTTGGGCTTGCAGCTAAGAAAATAAGGAGCTACGAGTTCCTGGAAAAGGTAACCAAGAGGAGGACTTCGGTGGACGAGGAAATCAACGCAGTAAGGGGTGAGGTCTACGGTTAAGGTGGCAATGGTACAGATGGGGAGTGTAGAGTCAAAGGAGGCTAACGTGAAGAAGGCCCTAGACTACGCTAAGATGGCTGTAAGGGACAACGCTGAGCTGATAGTCTACAACGAGCTCTTCACCACCCAGTACTTCCCGGCTACAGAGGATCCCAAGTTCTTCGACTTAGCTGAGCCCGACGACGGCCCAACTGTTAAGACCTTCGCCGAGTTCTCGAGGCAGTACAAGGTGGGGATGATTATAACCATTTTCGAGGAGGACAAGAAGGTCAGGGGAGTTTACTACGACACTGCCATATTCATAAGGGAGGGGAAGGTGTTAGGGAAGTACAGGAAGACCCACATACCCCAGTTGCCAGGCTACTACGAGAAGTTCTACTTTAAGCCAGGGAAAGACTACCCGGTCTTCGACTTCGGCGACTACAAGGTAGGCAGCGTCATTTGCTACGACAGGCACTTCCCCGAGGGCGTAAGGATCCTAGCGTTGAAGGGGGCGGACGTAGTAGTTATACCGACTACAACAAACTTCTACCCCGAGACGTGGGAACTAGAGCTCAGGGCCCACGCTGCATTCAACACCCTCTACGTAGTTGGAGTAAACAGGACTGCAGAGGTGTTTCAGGGCAGGGAGATTGACTACTTCGGCAAGAGCCTCGTGGCAGACCCCTCAGGAAAGATAGTAAAGGAGATGTCGACTAGCGAGGGGTACGAGGTCGTAGACCTGGAACTAAACGCGATTAGGGAGAGGAGGAAGAAGGCCCCCTTCCTCAAGGACAGAAAGCCGGAGAACTACGGCGAGATATCCTCCTTGTACATTGAGAGCTTATAAGGGGTACCAGATGTCAAAGTCAGAAAACGAGCTGGAAAAAAAGATTAAAGAGGCGTCAGAGGGAATACCCGAGATTGGAAAAGTGGGCAGAGAGATAGAGACAATAGGAATTCTTCCAATACCAAATAAGATGAGAAACATGAGCTATGCTTCGTTGTTTATTTTCTGGGCAATGGCTAGTGCGTCTGCTGCAACTCCTTTGGCAGGCTTACTCGTATATGGTGTAGGTATACCATATTTTATTGCTATAATATTTCTCTCAACTATCATAGGAATAATTCCAGCAGGACTTTTCTCTGAAATAGGTAGACAGAAACCAATTGTGTCATTAGTCCAAGCTAGAGGAACGTTTGGATATTACCCGGCTAACGCTCTTTCAATGTTATATACGATAGTTAACATGGGTTGGTTTGGACTCAACTTAGCTGTTGGCGCACAGATATTATCTGCTACAAGTGGGTTGTCCTTCGTATTATGGGCTATCATACTCGGCGTATTACAAATAATTTTGGTAATATTTGGAGCAAAATGGTTAAACTATTTCTACAAATATACTGCCCCCTTGCTCGTGATAAGTTACGCAATACTAACTTATTACCTATTCTCTGCATATCATCCAGACTTAAGTAAATTATTACAGCCTTCTTCTCCTATAAATTGGAGTTTAGATATTAATTTGATACTATCCTTCTCTATACTGTCATGGTCGTATAAGATAACCACTGTAACCAGATTTGCAAAGCCGTATAACGGGAGGTCAGTAGCCTATTTTCTATCCCCCGGCTTAGGAATAATGTTACCAGTACTATTGATGGGAATATTAGGGTACATATCCCAAGCTACTACCGGAAATTGGAATCTAGCTGCTATCTATAAGCCAGGGGATCCAGTTTGGGTAATATTTGCAGCTATAGGTGCCTCAATAGCTATAATTCACACTAATGCAATGAACTTGTATCCTGCTGTGGCAGATTTATTAGTAGCTGTTGAGGTTTTCTTCAAGAGGATAAAGTCCTATAAGATTTCTCAACCCATATCCACCTTGGGTTTAGGTGTAATCTCTACAATATTAGCAATTTTAGGAATACTTAACTATGTAGAGAACTTCCTATTACTGGTAGGTGATGTGATATTTCCATTTACATTTATCTTAATAGTGGACTATTACTTTTCATTAAAGAATGCATCAATCACTGTATTTTATAAAGTAACTAAATCAATTGGTTGGAATGGTGTAATAGCATTGGCAATAGGAGTAGCCCTAAACTATTATGACGTCTTCGGAGTTGTGTCTAACTATTTCCCATATCAGGTTTTAGGTAGCCTTATATCCGCCCTTATTTATTACTTGTTATTGAGAATGAGAGGTCACGATGTGTTAGGTAGAAAAGTTAAAGGGAAGCTATTGTCGCTATATAGTAGAGAGATTCGCGATATTAGGACAAGAAGTTTAAAAGAGCCTTAAGAGTCTGCACGCTTTTTATATATTCGTTTTTGCGACTACAGCTTATGGAAAAGTCTATCACCGTTAAGGTTCCCGAGCAGCTCTACGTTAAAATGAAAGCCCACAAAGAGGTTGACAGGGGCGAAGGTAATTGGGCGGGCCATAGAGGAGAAGTTAGAAGAACTGGAGGGCGTTACGACAGGGCGTGAGCTTGTCGAGAAGTTGGAGGCACTTGGGGTTGAGAGAGGAACTCTACCGAGATCCCCCTTAAGGTGAGGAGGAATTTCAGAGGGGACTAAGGAGATTATTACGTCAACCGCATTTATAGGGTGCACTCCCTCACCAGCCTAGCGTAGGCCTCCTTGTTGTTGAGCCCTCCCACCACTTCCCCTTCTTTGAAGTCCTTCTCCCCAATTATTAGCCCGTCGGCGACCCTGCAGTACTCCTTGAAGTTGCTTAACAGGATCCCGCTACCCACCAGAACTGGCAAGTTGACCGCCTCCTTCACCTTCTTTACAGTGTCTAAGCTCGGGGGAATGTCACTCCTCTGACCAGATACTATCACTGCGTCGGCCCCTCCTCTCTCCGCCAAGTCCCTGGAGGCGAGCTCTATTGGCAGGTTGTATAAGGGGTAGGCGTGCTTTACGTGTATGTCTCCAGCTATCATAACTGGGGAGTTTAAGTACCTCTTCAGCCTCAACAGCTCAGCAGCCTTCCCCTCTATTATTCCTTGATCTGTGACGTAAGCGCCTATCAAGACGTTGCACCTAATAAACTGGGAGCCAGTAACGTGGGCTATGGAAAACGCGTCTAGACAACCGTTCCTCAGGACGTTTACCCCCACTGCCTCAAAGTTAGTGTTCCTCCTTACTTCCCTCACTATGACGCTCATTGAGGCAACGGTTATTGGGGGTATGTTGTCCTTGAAGAAGGGGTAGTCTCCTAGGTTCTCTACTATGACCCCGTTGACCCCTGCCTCCTCCAGCTTCCTCGCCTCCTTGAGGGCGAATTCCACAACTTCTTCTAAGCCCATTTCGTTCCTAGGAGAACCGGGAAGCGGAGGGAGGTGGATCATACCTATGATAAAGGGTTTTTTATGGAAGAGATCGCTTAACATCTTGGAGGAGTATTCCCAAAAAAGTATTAAGCTTTCACTCCGGGGGTATCTCCTTGAAGGCTAACATTAAGTCTATTCCCTGCCTTACTCTGTACCACTTGGCCAAGAAGTAAGTCGCAACTCCTAGGACGGGTATTGCCGCCATTAGCGCTACGTTCAAGGGCAGGTTTCCGGCGAACACGAGTGAGTTGTACAAGGAGCTCACCCCAGCGTAACCTATGGCGAGGGCAACGGACAGTACGAGGACAGCGGAGCCCAAGATCCCGTACACCTTCAGCTGGTTCATTTCCTTCCTGCTCAACGACACCCCAATTATCCCCTTGAAACCCGCAACAGCAGCGGAGACCGTAGCTTGGAGGAACTGGTAGATGAAGAGGATGGCTATGAGGGCTATGGTGGACACTGTAAACCCCAAGTAGAGCGTTGCTACTTCGAAGAATACGCCCAGCGCCAGCGCCACCGCCGAGGCTATTAAGGGGGTCTGGAGCCTGGGGCTTACGTACGATAACTTCTCGGGCAGTAGCCTGTCAAAGGACATGGCTAACATTACCCTGCTGGGTATTGCTAGGGACAGGGGGCCCGCAACGAACTGTATGCCTATGTTCAGCACGCCTACCATGAGGGCCAGGACTGGACTGGAAATTGTCATTACCCCAGCCCAAGCTATGTAGCCCTCTCCTGCGGAGACTGGGTTGGAGCTCCCCCAGCCGTTAAGCGCCACGTAGTTGAAGAAGGGTATGCCCATGGTCAATGCAGTTAACACAGTGAGGGCTATGATTAGTCCAGCGGCTATCACGTAACCAGATATCATGCCCAGCTTCAGCGACCTAGCCGCTTGTTTGTACTCCCCAGCGAAGTAGGAGGGGCCAAAGAACCATACGAAGAGCCACATCACCATCAGCACCGCGAAGACCAGCGTCTGTATGGGGTCAGTGTAGGGGAAATAGAGGGAGGTACCGCTGGAGTAAAGGGAGGCGTAGGTGGGCCCTGAGAACATGGAGGAGAACTTGTTGAAGTCCACAACGAAGGTGGAGTGGCCCTCAGTAAAGAGGCCTATTATCACTAACGCCCCCACCACCTGCATTGAGGCTATTGCAAACAGGAAGTTCGCCATTACCCTCTGTGGGGATATGCTAACTACCCACATTATGAGGAGGGAAATTAGGCTTACGATGAAGAAATAGGTAGGGTTTACCATCATGTTCACGCCCAAGTTAAAGAGGGAGGAATTGTTGAACGCTAGGCCAATTATCTGAAACGCGGGGGCTATCCCAGCGCTCACCTCTATTTGGGAGAGGATGGCAGCTAGCAGTGGGGTTGAGATGATGTTAGCGATACCTTGAATAGTAGCTGGGAGTGGTCCCAGTATCCTAGATATGTATATGTACTCTCCTGAAGATCTAGGGATGTACTCGGCCAACTTTAAGTAAGTGAGGAAGATAGGGAGTGCTATCACAGGAGCTATCGCTATCCCTATAAACCAGTTTGCTGCCGGTAACGAGGGAGAGTATATTAAAGTGTAGTAAAGGGATATTGGGACGATTAGGGCCAATACCTTGGAAAAAGCGTGCTTAGCTCCCATTTGCCTTACTAGCCCTGAGGACTCTCTAACGAATATACCCTTCCTGGACATAAAACGTTATTTGACTAAAGACCTTATATACTTTTTTATTTTATGTTTAAAAAATATTTATATCGTGTGTAGGATAACCTTTCTATTTTCATCTTTTTTTAAATAGCCATTGTTTTTTATATAAAGTTTTCGAAAACGTCGTTGAGTCATCAAGCAGTTTAAGGAGGATCTCTTGAAATTGTTATATACAACCTTTATTAATGTGAAAAACAAGGTGAACTAGTGATATTCCAACAAGTGGTAGCGGCAGTCTCCGTGGTACTTTTTGCGTTAATAGTTACTCTTCTAGTAACCCTGGCATCAAAACCACGTTCTAAGTCGAGGAAGTCGAGAAAACAGAAAAGGGAAGTTAGACGCTACAGCCTTTCGCACTAAACCCCTTTAAGCTGGAGAGGAATCTCTTGGGCGGTGATAAGTAAGAAGACAAACCTCGCCTGACGAAGGTTTTAACATGAAAACGATTTCCTTTTATGGCGCTTTCTTTGGCGAACTAAAGATGAGGAGCCCCGATTACTCCCGCAATTCCGGAAGCGTCAAAACCGCAGTTGTGA
>JALBWU010000017.1 GCA_022678445.1 Candidatus Aramenus sp. CH1
TCACAACTGCGGTTTTGACGCTTCCGGAATTGCGGGAGTAATCGGGGCTCCTCATCTTTAGTTCGCCAAAGGAAGCGCCATAAAAGGAAATCGTTTTCATGTTAAAACCTTCGTCAGGCGAGGTTTGTCTTCTTATTTATCAGCTCCCAGAGGTCCACCTCTTCCCCCTCCTTTAGCTTAGTTTTGACAAAGAACCGAACCATTGGATATCCCCTAATGGAGAGGACTGCCTCGAAGAAGGCTTGGCCAAACACGGGCCTTCCCTCGAGGACCTTGAAGGTGGCCTCGTACTCCCAACGCCTTATTAGCCCGGGGTAGGACTCAAAGAGCGTGTAGTTCCTCCTGGGGTGGGGGAAGAACTTAACCCCTACTACCTCGACTTCCCCCACTCTTGCCCCTATGATCCCACCGTAGCCAGCGTAGGGGAGGCTAGCGTTAAGCAGTCCACCACAACAACCCAGCCCCCTGTAGGGGCCTGCTTCAGAGTACGTCTTGACCTTGACGTCGAAGTAGTCCTTTGTGACTTTAACCACCTCTCCCACCCCCCTTGGGTCGTACCTCTTCACTGGGTAGAATCTAATTGGGATACCCTCAACGTGGGCGTGGGGGAAGTCTCCGCCTGTGTAAGGGTTCTCCAGGAACTTCCCTATGGTATCGCCCTTCTTCACGTAGTCTCCCTCCTTTACCCAAGGTTCCACGTGAAGTACCTTTACCTTTCTCCCCTTACTCTCAATGAAAATAAGGTAGTCGTAGTTGACCTTGGCGAACTTGTTGGGCCTTCCGACGTAGAACTTCTCTACCTTTGCCACTACGCCCTCTAACGGTGAGAGGAAGGTCTCCATGTCTGGAGAAGAGATGTCGATTGCCCTCTTCCTCACGTGGGATGGAAATCCACTAGAGAAGAAGCTGACCAAAAAACCGGTCAGTTTACAAACCTCTTTACGAGCCCTTCTAGTTTGGAGGCCTTGATTGCGGATATGACTTGCTTGTTGTTGGGGTACCAAGGTATGTTCTTCAGCCTACTCCCTGGCCTCTCGTTGGAGTATGGCCTGTTGCATCCGGGGCAACCGCTCGTCATAAAGGCTGGAGCGAGCTCGTCAACGGTGAAGTCGCTAGGCACCTCCACGTCAACTAGTCTACCCTCCTCGTCGAACTTGAAGGAGTTCTCGTTGACTAGGTCGTTCTCTATCAGCCACCTAGCTATTTGCATCCTCCTGTAGACGCTTAGCGGAACGGGGCGCTTGTTCTCCATGAATGTTCCATCCTCAGGGTAGAAGGCGAACAGGGATATCTTAGCCCCTCTGGAGTGAGCGTAGAGCATTGTGTCTACTGCCTCCTTCTCGGTCTCGCCTAGACCTATGATCAAGTGTATCCCAGCGTTCTTCCTTCCAAACACCTCCACTGCCTCGTCTATTGCCTTCAAGTACCTGTCCCAGGAGTGCATGCTCCTCATTGCCTTCCCCCTCACTTGGTCGAACACCCTCTTGCTTGCAGCGTCAATGGCCACGTCTATCATGTCTGCCCCAGCTTTCCTCATCTCAATCATGTGATGCTTGAAGGTGTACGTGGCTGTGACCAGCTCAGAGATCTGGAGCTCTATGCCGTAGTCCCTTATCCTCCTCGTTATCTCTATGGCGTCTGGCGAAGCCCTAGGGTGGGCTAGTTGACCTACGCATATCCTCTGAAGCCCGTACTCAGGGTTCCCTTCCCTCTCCTTAATCCTCTTCAGTACCTCGTCTAGCCTCCTCAGGGGCCACTCCACCCTTATGAGGGTCTTGCACTCTGGGCCTTGTGCTACCTCTCTAGCTTGACCGCAGTAGGCGCAGTTGGCCTTACACCCATCGGGGTAGTACTGCAACAAGTTTATTGTCGTGTTTAGGGCTCCCTTCAGGAACTTCCCTGGGCTGAAGCCCAGTACCATGTCTGCCCCGAAGCTTAACCTTACCCATTCTGGACTACTTACCATTTTGTTTGGTTCCAACCTTAGGGTCATGTGGACACCCGTGAAATGAAGTCGTAAACTACGTTCCCACAACAGGCGTTGCTTAACTTTACCTCCCTCCTTCCCCTTGCGTACTCAATAGTTTCCTCTTCTGGGAAGGCTATCCCGTCGATCTCGTAGTCAACTGCAAACCTCTCCACCTCTAAGTACTTGGTGCCCCTGGGCCTAGCACAGCCAAGCATTATTGGCACGTCGTCAAAGAGGTCCCTTGCCTTCTTTAACCCGTTCACAAGGTGGAAGGGGGAGGGTACCTTCATTGGCTTGTTGAGTAGGGGCATGAGCCCTACAATTATCACGGCGTCTGGCTTAACCTCCTTTAAGAGCTCAATTGCCCTAAGGTCTCCATCTTCTCCCTCTAGACTCATGCCCATTATCACGTGAGGGACTATCTTTATGCCTTGAGACTTGAGGAAGCGGAATGAGTTCAAGTAATCATCAACGGTGAAGGGTTGCCTCAGGAACTCCTTTATGGTCTTGTCGTCCCCCACCATGTCTAGGAGCGCTATCTTCACCCCAGCCTCCTTGAACTTCCTAGCAACCTCCTCGCTCTTAACCACTCCCGTGTGGGCTATTATGGTCATGTTGTTGTACCTCTTCAAGACATCCGTGTACTTCCAGATGGGGACGTCCCCCCTAGCCGTGGAGCCTCCAGAGAGAATGATACCCCCCAGCTTGGATGCCACCTCCAGCTCCTTTTCAAACTTCTCCCTAGTTGAACCATCCGCCATTGTGTTCAAGATCTTCGTCTCGCAGTGGGAGCAATTGAAGGCACAGCTGTTCCCAGTCACTGAGATGGCCTTCCATCCCGTCTCCGACGAGATGTAGGAGGTCTCGTACCTCTTTAAGGCAGGTGCGTAGAAGTAAATAGGCCTCATTTTACCGCCTCCATTATTACCTTAACCAGGTCGTCCTTGGTTATCCCGAGGATCTTGACTCCCTTAAACCATTCCTCTACTTCCCTCTGCACGTCCTCCACTTTGCTCCACTTCAGCCTCGCCTCGAGGTCGTAGATCGCCCTCCTAGGCTCCACAAAGAAGTCCCCAGTGATGAGCACTGCCTCTATGATCCTCCCAGTGACCTTTGCTTGAACCTTCACCAGCCCCCCTGGAAACTTCATCTCTGCCTGCCTTATGTTCCCCTTAAGGGTCTGTCTAGCGTTGAAGACCCACTCCGGGGAGGCGTACTTCAAGGCGAGCCTCTCTATTTCCTCCTTCTCCTGTGGAGTGTAATCGGCGTCAACCAGCTTTACCCCAAGAGCCTCCTCAAAGCCCTCCCTCGCTAGAGGAATGAGCTGGGACATCTCTATTGGAGTCTTCAGCTCCCTGTTTACCCAAGTTACCCTCTCCCTGTAGTCCTTAACCACCTTGTCCTTCATCTTCTCTGAGCTGAGCTTGAGGGTCGCTACCATGTCGTCCACGTTGAAGTCTAGGATGATCGTGCCGGTAACCGCCACGAAGTCGCCAATGGAGAAGGCCCCTATACCGCTAATCTTCCTCCCGTTTATCTCGACGTCGTTCTTGGGCCTAAACCTAGCGTCTAGGTTCAACTTCTTTAGAGTGTTTATTACCCCTTTTGCCCCCAGCTGGATGGGGTCTTCCCTCGTCTTGAAGTATATCTCCCAGCCCAGCTGGAAGGGGCCCATTATGATAGTTCCTCCCCCGGTAGGCCTCCTGCCTACCTCCCAGCTCCTCTTCTTTACCTCCTCCAAGTTCACCTCTAGGTCTACAGCTTGGTGGTAGCCCAAGAGTACTGCGGTTGGGTCAAAGATCACAAAGCGTAGAATTGGGTCTGCCCCTGACGACACCGAGTCCAGGAGTGCCTCCTCTCCTGCCAGTATCTTTGCTTGGGAGCCCCTCTCGACTAAAAATCTAAAAGTTTGCATTAAAAGGAAATGAAGTTAACAAATATATAAAAATTATTGTTCTAATACATCGGTAGATAACCTAATTACCTTTTTAATTTACCGTAAACCCCGTCTCTTACCGCGTCTCACTAGCTAGATTAGCTTGAGCCTCCTCATGCTCTCATAGGCCTTGTCCAAGTTGGGCTCCTGAAGGTAGGGGGAGTACTTGGAGCAGTCCCTGTATCTGCTTACACACACGACCTTTATCCTCGAGTCGAAGAACCTAGCCGAGAGGAGGTCTAAGGGAGAGGTACCAATGACCACCAAGTTTAGGGGGTCCTCGTTCACGTCCTTCATTGCTTCCCTGCTTGGCTTCGTCTTCCCCTTGTTATACGTGAACTCCTCCCTGAGCCCAATCGCGGACAATAGCTTCTCTGTGGTCTCTTTGTTGTAGGGCGAGAGGACAATTACGTTTCCCTTAACTTTCTCGTAAAACCTCCACCAGTCCTCGTGTACCTTTTCTGTGTACTTCAACTGAACCCCTGATTTCCCCTTATACGCCTCGTAAAGCTGGTCTGTCAAGTCAACGTCCAGCACGACTCCGTCAAGCCAGACGGCGTATTTCATAGATTGTCTTCTAAAATTAAGATTTTTAAGTTTTAACAAATCAGTGATAATCATGAGAATTTTGGACTTCGAGTTCCCAGACGACCTCTTGTACGACGAGGAAAAGCATGTGTGGATAAAGAAGGAAGGAGACGAGATCCTGGTAGGCATAACCAGTTTGGGCCAATACATGGCTGGAAAGGTCTTCCAGATATCAGTCAAGGAGGAAGGGGAAGAGGTAAACCCTAGGTCCACGATCTTCTCCATAGAGAGTCCAAAGTGGGTGGGGAAGTTCCGCCTGCCTGTGGAGGGCAGAGTAGTGAAAGTTAACAGGGAGGTAGTGGAGAACCCCTCCCTGATAAACGAGAGGCCCTACGAGGCATGGATAGTCAGGATAAAGGTGACGAAGTTCCACAAGGAGTTTAAGACCCTCAAGGAGGTTGAGGATAAGTTCAGGGAGGAGGTAGAGAGGGTTGCAAGATAAGGAAGTGGTGATGAAGGTAGTCGAGGACGTGGGCAGATGGGAGGTAATGCTGGCGGGAATCATCGGCGACGAGATCTTGATGGTCAAGAAAGGGAAGTGCACGGACAGGGCGTGCGTTGAGGGAAAGGAGTACAAGGTGAAGTGGTTTGACCCCGAAGACTACTTGAAGAGGATCTTGGAAGACGAGGAGGTCTTCAGGAGGTACAAGGTAGTCTACTTCGTGAAGGCCTACTTGAGGAAAGTCCTCGACGTCCTTGCATCTGCAGAGGTGCAGAGGATGTCGGTGGACTTAAATAAGCTCGACGCGTAATACGTTTATGGACTGCAGGACTTCCATCCTCTCTTTGTCGCCGTCTAGGGAGGAGTGCTTCTTCGACTTGTCACACTTCCTCAAGTACTCCCTCATCCTATCCATTAAGGAGAACTCCTTCCCCCTCGATAGGTTCACGTACGTGGAGACAAAGGACCCGAGCTTGGACTTCGTTGTAGGGTTCGAGGGAAAGGGCTTCGTGAAGGAGGTGGAGAAGGACTGCATCAGGCTGGGGAAGGACCTGAGGAAGTGCCTAGGCTTCGATTACCTCTTTTCAGAGGAGTACAAGGTGGAGGAGGGGAAGAAAATCTACTACCCAGACCTCGTGGTGGAGGTGCTCAGGGTGCTGAAGGACGAGAGGGACGTGGATGACTTCCTCGAGGACGAGTTAAAGAACTACGAGGCCAAGGACTACGCTACAAGCGAGGGGGTGGAGCACTTTGCTAACCCCTACATGGAGTTTACCTCCACCTTGAGGGACAAGGACTTGGAGGAGCTAAGCCTCCTATCCTCTGTTTACAGTTTGGCGAACAACGTTAGGGACAGGGCCTTCGAGGAGAACGAGGAACTTGAAAGGGTGTATAGGCAAATAGAGAACAGGATAATCTCGATAGCGTCAAAGTACGACGTTGAATTGAGGAAGGGAAAGCCCATAAAGTACGAGGTGGAGGAGAGGATATCAGAGGACGAGGAGCACGTAGAAGAGGAGAGGAGGGAGCCAATAGACGTCACCGCGTTGTTGGTAAAGGTGAGGGCAATTAAGGTTAGGGAGAGGATGACGGAATTCAAGGAATTTATCAGGTCCAAGAACAAGGAACAGGAGGTAAAGCTGGAGAAATACAGCGTGTCCTTTCAAGGTGTCCTCCTAGACAAGTTTGAGGACAAGAACGTGACAGTCCTCTCCATGGGAAAGGGAGTGAGGCTAAAGATGGGATCCCACGAGTTCGAGCTCGAGCTAGAGAAGCCAACTGTTCTCCTCTTGAAGGGCTCCAGGGGGAGGTATGAAGTGGTTATTTAGAGCCCTTTGGCTTACTGCCCTTACCCCTGGGCCTTCCCCTGGACAGGTAGCCTGCCACGATGCTTATTGCCCCAAAGGCAAAGAGGACGTCCGCCGTTGAGTAGTACACTGTACTGGGCGTGGGAATAGACCTCTTCAAGTAGTTTAACTCCGCTGGACCAGACGCGTTGTTAATAAAAGTCACCTTCCCGCTCCCGGACTCCACAATGACCTTCGACTTCATGCCAAGTACTGTTTCTGAAGTTGAGTAAAGGGGCGCGGGATAAACTACCTTTATTGGAGGGGAAGCGTTAAAGGCTATTAACGTAAGCGAGTGCGTGGAGGAGAAGCTTATCGTGATGTTTTCCCCCTTTGGCAATAAAATGCCGCTGTAGCCGTAGAACTGCTGTTGTTTCACCTCAGATACTAGCTCCTCGTAATAGATGTGAGGGGCGTAGTAGAAGTAGAGGACTGCTCCAGCAATTAGTAGGACGATCCCCAGGAATACTAGGTTCCCGTTCATGGTGAATGTTAGAACAAACCCCTGTAAAAAATCTATTCCGAGATAAAGGAGCTGAACTTGGACAGCGCCTTGTAGCCTACGGCCAGGGCGTTCAGCTTTGCCAGCCCCCTCTCCCTCATGTTGTAGAATGATATGGACACCTTGGGGTAGATAGTCATTCCCTCGAGACTCACGTTAAAGTTCAATGTCTCCACGAGGGAGGTAAAGGTCTTATTTGAGGTCTCGGTCACTGACAGCGAGTAGTCGAGGCCTTCCAACGCTGACTTAGCCTTCTCCACCTCCTCCCTAAGTTCTTCCTCTACCTTTTGTAAGTTCTCCCTGGAGAAGAGCCTCATGTAGTGCCTAAGGAGGCTCTTTTTCTCCAGCTTTACGTTCTTGAGAAAGCCTATCTTTGTCAGCCAATCGTTGCAGAGCCTCTTACACTTCTCGCCGTAGCAGAGAGAGCAGTACTTTCCTAGCAGTACTTTGAACAAGACCCTCCCCATCTCCTCCACGTCATAGACGTAGAGGACTTTCCCGTCCCTCATCGCCTTTTCCACGTAGGTGGTGAAGCTCCCCTCTTTCCCCGACACAGTGGAAGTCAGGAGGTTGAAGAGGAACTTGTCCTCGTTGCCGTCAACTTGTAGCTTGACCTCCTCGTCAAGGCTCTCAAATGGCACCAAAATACCCCCTTGTCCCCTCAAGGCGTCCAGTACCCTGGCCGTGGGCCCTTTGTCCTCCTTCTTCTCGAGGATGTAGGACACGTCTATGCCCTCTGCGTAGAGGTTCCTCAAGGCGTCGTCCAAGTTATCGTATTCAGGGGTCTTTGGGGTTAAGCTCACTACTAAGTACTTCTGCTCCTCCTCCCTCTTGTTCCTTATTAGCCTGCCGAGCCTCTGGTAGAACCTCAGTGGGCTCTGGGGCACGTCGGTCATGACGAGGAGCTTCGCCTCAGGTATGTCGATCCCTTCCTCCCCAACAAGCGTGGAGACTATAACGTCAACCTCCCCCTTCTTCGCCTCCTCCACTAGCCTCTGCCTCTCTTCCTTGGTCAAGTCCCCAGTGAGCACCTCCACCCTCGCTTTCGCCACCTGCTTTATCGCCTTCTCGAACTCGTAAGCCGTTGACTTCCTGGAAGTGAAGATCAATACTGGCTTGTAGTCCTCCACTTTGTAGATGGAGAATACCTCCTGGAGAGTCCTCGCCTTGTGACTGAAGCCCTCCGAGTCGCAGAGCACGAAGAAGGAGTGATCGTCCTGCACCTTGTCCCTGAGCCTCTCGAGGCTCTCGCAAAACGCTACCTTGCCGTAGCTGTACAAGGTGTACTCCAGAAACTTTGCAGTCTCCCTGTTCCCCTTTACCTTCCCCCTAAAGAAGGCCTCGAAGACGTTGTTCTCTAGGGAGTCCATCTCGGCGTCGAAGAGGTCAGCAATAGCCTTTGGGGGCTTAAACGAGGGGTCCACGTTTGCCAGCGTCCTGAAGTCGTAGTTCATTGTCACTGGGTCGCCGAAGACAGAGGAGATCCTCTGATCTAGCCTGTACCTCTTGTAACTAGGCAACAGGGCGGTGAAGCCCAACACCACCTTGGGCGTTGTGTTTATTAAAGCGTCGGTGTACCTAGGGTCTCCGAAGGCGTGATGTACCTCGTCGAGGATTACGACGTCCGCCTTTGCGTTGCACTTGTTGGCAGTAAATGGGGTCGAGACGACTACGCTCTTTCCCTCGTTGAAGGCGTCGCACTTCCCCTCGTACTCCTCCCCAACGTCGTCGAACACGGCCTTCCAGAACTGGCGGTACATCTGGTCGCAGAGGATCCTCGTGGGCTCCATGACTATGACCTTCTTGAAGCCCCTCCTCAGTAGGTGGTAGGCCATAAACAGCTCAACTACTGTCTTACCGCTCCCAGTGGGCATGGAAACAATTACGAACTTGTAGTTCAGCTCTAGTGCCCTAACTAAGTCCCTGCTAACGTACTCCTGATAGGGAAACATCGAGAAGCCTAAGCTCTTCTTAAGGCGTTCGTCAAATTCGGAAAACTCCATTTCCCAAAAAGGCTACTAATAGACAAAATATAGGTTTTGTGGGGCTCACTGGTAGTAATCGCTCAAGTTCCTCCTGACGTTCCACCCTTCCTCGTAAAGTTGCCTAAGTCCATCCTCCACTAAGTCCTTGTAGTTCCTTAGCGTGTCCACTGGCGTCACGTTTGGCTTTATGTTAACGTTAATGGGGATCGAGATATCTGAAGGATCCTTCTTGAGGAAGCCGAACAGGGACTTCTTAATGCTCTTGTACGTCTGGATCGAGAGGTAGTAGTTATCGATGACCATGAAGGGCACCACGAACTCCACCACTTCCTCCACTGTAGAGAGGTATTGGGAAAGGGACGAGAGCTTCTCCATTGTAGCCATTTCCCTGTTCTTCAGCTCGTTGAACTGGGCTCTGACCCTTTGCTCAGCCTCCTCTATGGCCTTTATTTTCGCCTCCATTTCAGCTAAAGCCTTTTGCTTAGCTTGGTTTAAGGACTCTATCTCGTTGACTATTGAGAAGACTTTCTGCTTGTACTTCGCCTTTACCTCGTCCAGCTTCCTCGATATTTCGTTTAAGTAATTTGCCTTTATTGAGGCAACGCTGTTTATGTTAGGTACGTGACCGGCAGTGTAGTCTATCTCCGCCTTTGCCAGGAGGACTTCTATATCAGCAATCTTTGAGTATAGCTGGGAGCTCAAGCCCTTTACCTCGCCCTCAACTTGCTTCTTGGCCTCCACTACTTCCTTTTCTAGCCTATCCTTTGCCTCCGCTATCCTTTTATCGTATTCCTCTTGGATCTGCTTCTTCTCCTCTGCCCTTTTTCCCTTCAATATGGTCAAGGTTGTCACTATTCTCTCAAGTACCCTGTCTATCAGGGCAATGTCAGCCTTCACCTTTTCCTTTGTCCCCTCCCAATCCAACAGCAAAAACCTCACTTCCACGTCCTTAAGCTTTCTGTCCAAGACCCTCAAAGGTATGTCGGAGGCTCCGTACTTAAAGACGTCCTTCATGCTTTGGCTCACTATACCCTTTAGGTTGATGGTAGAGAATCCCTTAGACTCTCCCCAGTTCACAGAGTTTATGTAGTCTAGTATGTCCTTTTCCTCCTTAAGGGAGTCAAGGACTGAGACTATCCTGTCGTAGTCTTGGAGTATGTTGAGCTGTACCTCGGTGGATATCTGGGCAGTCTCGTCGAACACTACATAACCTCCGTCTTGGGTTCTGTAGGCCAAGAACGGCCAACCCACTATGTCTACTACCTTTGCCTTGTACTCTTTTCCGGTACCCCTGACCAACGAAACGGCCAGCTGCTTCTCTTTGGGCAAGGGGACTCCGTTCTCGTCTACCACTAAGGGTAATGTGATCGTCCTCATCTAAGAATATAACCTCTATGATAAATATAAATGTTCCATCCTTTGCGGAACCCATCGCGTCAGAGCCAGAATTCCTTCCCTGCACAAAAACACCTAACGCAAAGCGAGCTCAGGGAACTGAGCAACGGTTAAAAACCGCAACCATTTAATTGGACGAACGATTTGGGAATAACATTTAAACGCGTGGCGGCTTTCAATTCCCTATGGAGGTCTTCAAGTCTAAGTACGACTTTGAGACTACGATAAAGAAGCTCGAGGAGTCAATACTTGCCAACAACATGAGGATAGTCTCAAGGGTGAACGCCCAGGAGAACTTAAGGAAGGCTGGCTTCGAGATAAGGGGGAACTACATATTCGAGGTATTTAGACCGGACTACGCCTTCAAGCTCTTCTCCAGGAACTTGAGGGCTGGCATAGAACCACCGCTGAGGATATACGTGTTCGAGGACAACGACGGGATATACGTTGAGTACTACCACCCGTCGGAGATCCTAGGGAAGTGGGGGGCTGAGGACATAGGGAAGGAGCTGGACGAGATTTTCAAGAAGATAGTATCTATAGTCAAGTAATTTTAAATTGACATATGATTTGGGCAAAGATATTTTTATACTTCAACTAATTTTACTCCAATGGCAGAAAGGATAGGAATAAACAAATTAGCCCTAAGATGGGCGGGAATGCTACTGTCGGCGCTGTGGGCAGGAGTACACATGGGCTTGACGTCTGCCGTGCTTCCTAACCCAACAGCGACGTTGATATACAGGGTGTTCTTCGGCTTCACCGCCGCCCTAGCAATAGTTGCTGCAGTCGCCTTCATCCAAGGAATTAGGGCGCTCTACCTCCCAGCGACGGTCTTTTACGATATAGATACGCTACTGCTCGTGGAGACTAGGACTGCGCCTGCCCTCTTCGTGGGGAAGAAGCTACCAGTTAACCCATACGTGGAGATATCCCTAGTGCTCGACGTTATCTTGATAGTAGTATCGCTGTTGCTCTGGAGACTGGACAGGAAGTGACAGAAAGGGATTTTTTCTTTTTTTCCACACTCTAAGTGTGAAGTTTGAGCTTTTCGAGGAAGTAATTGAGGGAGAGAGCTCCACCCTGTCTCAAGGGGTATACAAAAGAACTTCCTCGCTCTCTCTGAGCAGATACCTAGTCAACAGGAGGTGGCAAGTGGGGAACGGAGAAAGAGAAGAAGTGCCCTTTAACTGCGCCAGTTACGTCAGGGAAGAGGTCAAGGACTGGGAGAGGGCTGAGGAAGTACTGACAACTTTCTTGCAGGAGGGAGTCAAGGTAAAGTCAAAGAAGGTAACTAGGAGGATAACCTACAGGGGTAACGTGTGCGAGGAGGTAAAGGTCGTTAACTACGTAAAGGTAGGGGAAGAGAGCTTTGGCTTTACCGGATCCCCAAAGGACGTCAGATCGGTCATAGAGCTCTTGAAGCTGGTGCCGTCCTTACCACAAGGCAGGCCTCGCTTTATGGAGTCGGCAAAGGTCATCCTCGATCCCGAGGCCACTGCAAAGCTGTTCCACGTTATCCTACAGCTCATGAGGGAGGACTCCCGTTTCTTCAACAAGGGGGAGAAGCTGTTCGGGGAGGTCACAGTGTACGACAATCCGAAGAACCTCTTCTCAGTGGGTTTCTCTGCCTTTGACGACGAGGGGACCAGGACTGAGGTCAGGGAGCTGATAGGGGACGGATACGTGGTGAACTACCTGGGGTCCGTCGCCACTGGAACTCCGGGAAACGGTAGGGGGGCCCTTCCAAAGCCTGACTACTTCACCGTGGAGCTAAAGAGGGGCGACTGGAAGGTCAACGAGTTGTTGGAGGAGACCAAGGACGGCATACTGGTGCTGGGGACAAACTACGTAGAGGTGGTGAAGAACAGCGTGAGGCTCTTCCCTAGGACTACTGTGCTAATTGGCTCGGGGAAGGTGTTCATTAGGGAGGTTGCAATACGCTTCATGGACCTAGCTTCAATCGACGCAGTGACAAGCGACGTAAAGAACGTCATGGTGGACGAGGAACACGGTGGGCTAACCCCCTTCGTGAGACTGACAGCAAAGCCCGTGTTCTTTTAAGTGCGTCCTCCTGTACCACTCTGGAACCCTTGGGTTCTGCACTGAGTCCCACTCATCGTAGGGCTTTATGTCCAAGATGGGGGTTCCGTCAAAGGCGTTTATCCCCCTCACCTTCAGCACGTTGCCCTCCACGGACAACAACTCCACGACGGAGAGGCCTATCGGGTTTGGCCTGTTAGGACTTCTGGTAGCAAATACTCCAACCTCTACACCGTCCAGTTCTCTAGCGAGCTTGTCCTCCTTGGCCAAGTGCATGAAGTAGAGCACGATGAGGTGGGAGAACTCCTCAATGCCCTTTAACCCCTCTGCGTACTCTTCTAGGACGACTAGGTCCACGATCTCCTTCCTAGACGCGCCCTTACCCCGCCTTACGTAACCAATTGGCTTAAAGTTCATCGAGCATCTTCTCGAAGCCCTTCACTTCTCTGAGCGGTCTACCGCTACCTCCACTTTCTACTGCCAGTATCTCAGCTACTATACTTAAGGCGATCTCTTTCTCGCTCTTTCCTCCCAGGTCGAGGCCAGCGGGTATCCTGAGCTTCCTGAGCTTCTCCTTCTCTATGCCTGCCTGCATAAGCCTCTTCATTATCTCCTTAGCCCTCCTCAAGCTCATCACTACCGCGATCTCTCTGGCACCTCCGTAGACCGACTTCATTATTGCCCAAGTATCGTAGACGTGCCTCGTGGCCACTACCACGTAGCTGTCCTTTACTACCTCGTCAGGGACTTGGAAAGTGGTTCCCTTTATTACTTGGTCTGCCTCATAGGACTCGCCAAAGGGGTCGACTACTACAACGTGAAACCCCAAGTCCTTTAAGTACCTAGCCAGGTGGGGGGCAATGGTTATGCTACTCCCTGTGCACTTGCTTGCATCCACCTTTACTGTGTCTCTGTCACAGGAGACTGGCTCCTCCATTGTTGCCTCTCTACTTGAGGTAAAAATGACGACTTTCATAAGTAAACTTTGATGGAAAAGCTAAAAAATCTAGATTAGACCGCTAGTCAACACCGCGAAACCCACGACGTAAAGCACGGAGATCGCTATCGCCTTCATTACTTTCTCCTTGACCCTTATCGTCACAAAGTACGACAGGAGGAGGACCCAAAAGAAGCCCGATGATCCCCCTAAGAAGGCTGGCAACAGTTCCCCGGTCATGAGGTACGAGGAGACCTCGAAGAGGTTCACCTCAACTCCCTCCGCTAGGACTCCTACTAGTCCAACTATTAGGGCACTGGACGGCTTAGGGTAATCGCGATAGACGAAGGCGGTGGCAAGGGCCAGGAAGATAAAGCCTAGCAACAACTTCATGACGTGCTCCGCCACGTCGCTGATCAGGATGGGTAGGAAGTGGTACACCAAAGTACTCGTCAAGAGGACGCCTACTATGCCCAGCCATGTCCCCAAGTTCCCAGCCTTCCTGTCGCTTTGCCTCGCTAAGTATGAGAACATGGACATCTCAAGGCCCTCAAAGGAACAAGGTAAAAAAGAGGTGAAGAAAGCCGTTTCCGCTACTTCCCAGCTCACCTTCTCGACCTCGCGAAGAGGGCTCCTCCTGCTAGTAGCCCTATTAATGACGAAGCTAGGTAGTACTCTGTGACGAACTGGTAGACGTTGTCCGCTACGTAAACCACGCCCGAAACAATGGACGTAGTCAAGAGGACTAGCAAGGAGTACTTGAGGAGGAACTTGAGCCTAAATGATGCAAAGAGAAACGCGAAGCCCAAAGCCTCAAAGGGCAGGAGTAGCGTCAACTCTGGCATCTGGTATACAGAGGCATAGCCCTTGTAGTTGGGCACGGTGGCTATGAACCCATAGTGCACTGGGTACTGTAGGGAGATTGGGTAGGTCCAGTTGGACGGCGTCAGAATGAGGGGGGCTCTGGCAAAGGAGAAGTTAAAGCTCTGCAGTAGTCCCTGCACCCCCTGCTCCGCGTAGCTTGAGATGTACGGGAGGTGGAAGTTGTAGTCTATGAACCCTAGAAGAGTGTACCCGGACATGGTGTAGTTGTTAACGTAGGCCTCCTTGGCGTAGGGGGATATGACCAGTAGGGGTATCCTCTGCCCTAACCCGTAGTGGTTCACTGCTGGAGGAACTACTTGATCGAAGTAGCCTCCTCCCTCGTCAAACGTCACGAAGATTACAGAGGAGTTCCAGTACTTGCTCTCCATCACTGCGTCTATTACCTTGACCAGCTCAGTTTCTCCCGCTGTCACATTGTAGGGCGGGTGCATGTCGTACTTGTCATCGTTACAGCCTATGAACATTACCCACGACACCGAGGGAAGTCCGCCATCCTTCAAGTCCCGGTAAAAGGCAGAGATGCCGTGGAAGTGGGAGGAGTACTGACCTATGCCCACGAAAGCGTTGAGTGGCCAAGGTATCCCTCCGCTATAGCCGTAAACGAAGTAACCCCAGGATAAGTTGTACTCGCTGAGCTGGTAAAACACGCTGTAGTTGACGGGTAGCACGTTTGAGGCGTCGTCTGTGTAGATGTTGGGAGGGAACCCTGTCAAATAGGCAATTCTGTTGGGCTCCGTCAAGCCCATTACTGGGGCAAAGTAGTCGTCTGCCAATACATACTCCTCAGCGTAGTCCCAGAGGGGGGAGAGCTGTTGATAGGAGAAGTAGGCCATGGACTGGGGGCCGGAGTAATACACAAAGCCGTCGTAAGTGTCGAACCAGTAGTCCCCGTGGTAGGCGCTCCACCCCTCATAAGGGTCTACGGTGGAGTAGACCTCTGCGTAGTAAGGGTGGGAGTAGCCCAAGAAGGGGAGCCAGGGCACGTTGGGTACTGAGATGTAGTCCAGCTCTCCCTTGCTTGACTCAAGTAGCTGAGTGTAGTTCTGGTATAGGCCATAGGGATCCATGACTGAGAGGGTGACGTTGTTGATAATGGGAGGATAGCCAAAAGGATACGTGCCAAAGAGGTTGTCGAAAGAGTGGTTCTCCTCTATTATGATGATTATGTGCTTTATGGGGGTGGTTGTGGACTGAGAGTGGACACTAACGGGGATAAGCAGGAAGAGGACAAAAGTCAAGAGGGCTAGAGACGAGCTCCTGTGCATATTAAATTGTTGGGTTTGACTTTATAAATTCGCTTTAATTTTCTCTTTCTAGGCATCTATATAGATTTTTTAAACACTATTGCCTCAATAATTTCCCTCATTACCTCCGGGTCCTCTAAGAGGGTCTCGTCGAACTTCTTGCCCAACACAGCGTCCCTCAACGCCCTCCTCATCACCTTCCCGCTCCTCGACCTAGGTAGCCTGTTGACTTTGAAGACCTTGTCTACAACGTATATTGGCCCAAGGGAATCCCTCACCTTCTTTCTCACCTCTTCCTCGTCCACCTCGCCTACAACGAAGACTTCAATCACCTCCCCCTTTACCTCGTCTGGCACGCCAACTGCGGCCACCTCGACAACCCCGGGTATGCTCTGGAGGACCGACTCGACCTCCCCGCTTGTCAGCCTGTGACCGGCCACCTTGATCACGTCATCAGTCCTCCCCACTATCCTGACATAGCCCCCTTCAATCACCGCTAGGTCCCCCGAGTGGTGGAAGCCGAACCTCATGTACTCCCTGTACTTCTCGTTGTTGTTCAAGACGCCGATAAACTGCGTAGGGAAAGGGGTTTTGAGTACCAGTTCACCCACCCCGTCCACGTGCTTTCCCTCCTCCACAGTGTCCAACACGGCCCCAGGGAAAGGTACTCCCGCAAAGGACTTCTTAGGCTCCACGCCCAGACTAAAGGGAGTTCCCACGACGTAGCCCATCTCCGTCTGACCGTACACGTCAGTGTAACGGTCGGAGAAAGTCTTCACGAAGTCCCAGCTTACCTCGTCCATGATCTCTCCTGCAGTGGCCGCGAACTCAACCCTTGGGGGCTTAACGTTGAGCTTCCGCAGTAGTCTCAAAAGCGTGGGGGAAGTAAAGAAGACCTTTGGCCTAACCTCGTCGATTATCTTTGCCACCCTGTCTTTGGGGTAGTCCGGGGCTCCCTCCATGAAGACGAGGGTGGCACCGTGCAACAGGGTGGCATACATTATCCTCGAGAAAGTTATCCAGCCTATGTCGGCAGTAGTAAATACCACGTCCCCAGGCTTCAGGGAGAACATTAAGTTGAACACCACGTAGTCTCCTACCATCCACGCCCCATGGGGGAGGACTATACCCTTTGGCCTTCCAGTAGTCCCTGAGGTGTACATGACCTTGAGGGGCTCGTTGCTCTCCACCTCCTCGAAGCCCTTGAACTCCTCAGGGAAGTCAAGCGCTTTCTCCCTCTCCAGCACTACGTCCCCCTTAAAGTAAAGGGGTATCTCCTTACCACGCCTATAGGTCTTGTCCGCCTTTACTAGGAGATCTGGCTTGAAGTCGTCTAGCCTAGCCTTGACCGCCTCCTCTCCAAGCCCGGCGAAGATGAGCGAGTAAATCACCCCCTTCCTAGCGCACGCTAGTACCGTGGCTATCGCCTCTGGCGTATTTGGCATGTAGATTGCGACCCTCTTTCCCCTCCCCGGCAGTCTCGAGGCCATCTGCCTAGACATCCTGTCCAGCTCGTCGTAACTGACTTCCCTGTAGTCCCTCTCACCGTACCAAATGAGAGCCTTTCCCCTATGGGAGAGGGAGTTCCACGCTATGTTAGTTTTCCCGTTGACAAACCACGACCTGCCATCTAGGGCTTTTTCCCACCCCTTAAACCACTTGAGGGAGGAGGCAAAGGGTCCCCAGTAGTTCTCTGGCCTCTCTATAGCCAATTGGTAAGCTGTGCTATAGTCCATGATATAATTCGTTCACGCTCTCTATAAAAAGGTACTTCCTCAGCCTCTCGGGAGGTAGCTTGGCCAACGCCCTGTTTACCTGCCTCACCAGATCGTCCCTTGTCTCCTCGTCGTTTACCTTCAACAACTCAACTACTCCGCCCACAACAGCATGGTACCCCATGAAGTACCTCACCTTGTTCCTCAGCAACCTCCTCACTGCGTTCGACCTCATGACCCCTCCCAACAAGTAGACGTTGTCCACGTCCCTCTTAAGTCTCTCCACCATTGTATCTATGTACTCGCTCACCTCTTTCATTACCTTGAATGCGAGGACGTCAGTGGCGGAAAGCTGGTCTACCCTCACGGCGAAACTGGCTATCTCCCTCTTGTTCTGCTCCTTGGTGAGCCTAGTAACGACTTCCCTGAACTCGTCGCCGAAGAACTTCTCCACCTCCCTTGGGAGGACGCTCTCTACCTCTACCCCGTCGACGCTCCTGGTGGCGTAGGTTATGGCCCTCTTGGCTATCCAGGAGGCGGAGCCCTCGTCGCCGAAGAACCAGCCCCACCCCCCGATCCTCGTCACCTTACCGCCCTTTTGGAGGAAGGCCACGCTACCGGTACCGGGGGCAAACACCGCCCCCTCCTTGAACATTGCAGTTGCCCTCATAGCACCATAGCCGTCGTTCTGCACCTTCGCGTTCCTAAAGATGCTCTTGGCTATCCTTTCTCCAACCTCCGTGAACTTCCTTGAGTCACCTACCCCAGCCAGGGAGAAGGTAGCCTTCTTGACCTCATCAATGGAGGCGGAGGCGTTCCTTAACGCCTCGTTTACGGCCTCAAGCAGGTTCTCCTTCGCCTTCTCTTCCCCCACTTCCACGAAGTTTCCAGAGGACGACACTCCCACCCCAAGTACCTCGTCCTTGAACACTAAGGCTACGGTCTTGGTTGCCCCTCCGTCTACTGCGAGGATCACATGTGTAGAAGGGAAAACGCAAATTAATCCATTTCGCCACTAATCCTCAATGAACGACTTAAAAACGCTCAGGGACGTCTTGGTGGAAAACCTGGAAAGGAACATGATGCCTTTCCCCGTGGACAAGGGAATCTGCACGGGGTGGACGAGGGACCTACCTAGGTCTGGGGATACCATAATCTACACATCCTGTATGTATCAACTGGCCCCGCTTTTCCCCATGTTCAATAGGTTCCTCCCTTACCTCTCTGCCCTTAGGTCTTTGACCCCCCTTGCCTCCAAGCTAAAGCCATCCGAGGCACAGCTCAACAGGGCTTACAACGTGCTGAGGAAGATCTCCAACGCGTTGACCGCCAAGGGGATAAAACTTGCCTACCTCTACGATGACGAGCCCTACAGCGGCGCTCTACTCCTCGAGCTCGGCTTCCTCGACGAGTTCCAGGAGTACGCCAAAAAGGTCTACGGAAGGTTCAAGGAGAGGGGAGTGAAGAGGATAATCACAGTTGACCCACATACTCACAACGCTTTGGCCAGATACTCTGAGTTCTTCTCATTCAACGTGGAGGTGGTGAACTACATTGAGCTCGTGGAGCCGAGGGAGGGTGACGCCAACGTTTACACCATACACGACTCCTGCCTATACACAAGGTTCCTCAACCTTAGGGAAAAGTTCAGAGAGAAGATAAAGATAAAGCTCGTGGAGGACGACATGGTGACGGGAAAGGACACATCGTTCTGTTGTGGTGGGCCGTTGGCTCCTGTGGACTTCAAGGCAAGCGAAGAGGTCGCCAAGGCGAGGGCCAAGTCCCTGTCCAGGCTGTCCAAGAATCTCCTCGTCCAGTGCCCCATCTGTTACGTCACTCTCTCACCTCACTTCGAGGGCGAGGTAAAGGACGTGGCTGAGGTGATTCTATGAGCTGGGAAACCGCTGTGGAGAGGGCAATTAACAACAACGTACCTAGGGTATATAAGATACTGAGAGAGCACCCCTATATCCTGGATCTGGCAAAGGAGCTGAGAGAGGCAAAACTCAAGGTGCTGGAGAACCTCGAGTACTACGTGGACAAGACCTTGGACTCCGTGAAGAGGGCTGGTGGTCACGGCTACCTAGCCTCTAGCCCTGAGGAGGCAAGGGAAATCGTGGAGAAGATCGTGGGGAAGGGGAAGACAGTAGTCATGGGCAAATCCATGGTGGCTTATGAGGCCGGTATCAGGGAGTTCCTCATAAGGCAGGGAAACGAAGTGTGGGAGACCGACCTGGGTGAGTTCTTGATACAGCTAGCCAACCAGCCTCCTTCCCATATCATAGCCCCAGCAATCCACTTGACCAAGGAGGAGGTGGAGAAGCTACTCAAGCAGAAGATAGGCGGGGTGCACGAGGGGTCGACGCACGAGGAGCTCGTGACCATGGTAAGGCAGTTCCTCAGGGAGAAGTTCGTTAAGGCAGACGTAGGGATAACTGGAGCAAACGCCGTTGCCTCAGACACCGGGACTATAGCGTTAATAGAGAACGAGGGAAACATAAGGTTTTCCTCAATCTCCCCCACCGTGCACATCGCCATTACTGGCGTCGACAAGATCGTCCCCACCCTAGCTGACGCCACAAAGGAGGTCTTAGTCCAGTCCGCGTTTGCCGGCCTCTACCCACCTACGTACGTTAACTTCACCTCTGGGCCCTCGTCGACTGCTGACATAGAGATGAAGAGGATATCCCCAGCCCATGGCCCCAAGGAGTTCCACCTCATTTTGCTGGACAACGGAAGGATAAAGGCATCCAAGGACCCAGTGCTCAGGGAGGCTTTGCTGTGCATTAGATGCGGAAGGTGCCACCTCCACTGTCCCGTCTACAGGGCACTTGGGGTGAAGTGGGGTGACCCACCCTTCACTGGACCCATGGGGGCGATGTGGAGCTACGTGGTATACAACGACCCAAAGCCCGCAATGTACTGCGCCCACTCTGGGAACTGTAAGGAGGTCTGTCCTATGAGGATCAACATCCCTAGGGTACTAGAGTACATAAAGTGGAAGGGGAACAGGCAAAAGGCATAGTCACCTTGGACTAGCTTAAGTTGTTTTCATCAATTTTATTAATATTTTTAACAGTAAAACCTTAATAGTTTGAAAGTAGTCAATACTAATCAGCTTCATTTTGAACTTCTTACACACTCTGTGATAAGTAATAAGACAAACCTCGCTTGGCGGGTTAAGGTTTTAACATGAAAACGATTTCCTTTTATGGCGCTTCCTTTGGCGAACTAAAGATGAGGAGCCCCGATTACTCCCGCAATTCCGGAAGCGTCAAAACCGCAGTTGT
>JALBWU010000018.1 GCA_022678445.1 Candidatus Aramenus sp. CH1
GCTGGCTTCGCAACGCTCTACTACATGGTCCCAATGCTCACGGAAAGGATGTGGTACTCCAACAAGCTAGGTTGGATACACCTAGTGGGCTACATGGTGGGCACAGCAATGTTGATAGTTGGCTTTGACGCACTGGGAGTCAGCGGGCTGGTGAGGAAAGCAGAGGTGTTTCCCCTGATACCTGCTTACATTACGCCAGAGGTAGTAATGACGGTAGGAGCGTTCATAGCTGACGTAGCGACCCTCGGCTGGCTCGGCAACTTAGTCCTCACCCTGTTGAAGGGCAGGACAACCAACTTCGATGGGGTGGGCGTGGACGAAGTAGTGCAAACAGTAGTCATGCTCTTGGAGGCTCCAAGCCTCAACGGCGCAACGAAGCCCCTTAACGTCGTCAAGTCAAAGGTGCTCCGCGCAAGGCGCTTAGAAAAGTAACCTTATTATTTTTTCCCCAAACTATTCATATGACACCCGAAGAGGCGTATTCGTTAAAGTTGGTCTCCTACGTTAAGCTCTCTGAGAGGGGCCTTATCCACGTAGAGACAGAGATAGTCAAGGACAAGTACAAGAACTACTTCTTCTTGAACAAGCAGAAGGTAGGAGAGGGGATCCTCCCAGAGATCCACGGCGACGCCCTGTACTACGTCAAGGGAGAGAAGGTAAAGGCCCTCTTCGAGCAGAGGGAGTTCGGCGAGCCAGCAAAGCTCTTGTCCCTAGGAAAGGTGGTGAAGTACGCCTTCCACAGGAAGGGCATCTTGATACTCGGGGAGGAGAAGGCTGACGACAAGGCCCCCTTTTACGCCGTAAACGTCAAGCACAAGTTCGACGGTAGGGGGCTCTTGAGGTCTAGGACTTCCCTATTCCTATTCTCGGAAGGAAAAGCGAGGAAGATAGTGGGAGGGAGCGACTTCGACGTCATCGACGTTGCCACAAACGGGGAGAGGGTGGTCATCTCGGTGAACGGGGGCGACGTGGGCCTCGACGACGTCTACGAGGTAGACGTGGAGAACGGGGAGCTGAAGAAGTTAACCGAGGGAGAGGGAAAGGTGACTGCGGTAGCAATGAACGAGAAGGGTGAAGTTGCCTTCCTAGGCCACAGAAAGGGGGTGTCTCCTTGGGCAGTGCAGGAGGTCTTCTTCCCAGAACAGGGGAAGAGCGTCCTTTGCGGTAAGTACTGCGGCAGCTCTGTAATCGTAGACTTGTTTGACTCCCCTTCTGCAAACTTGGTCTTCGAGAAGGACGTAGTTGTTACCCTTGGTCAAGAGGGAGGTTCGGTGAACGTTTACATGGTCAGCGACGGTAAGGCTGAGAAGCTCACAGAGTTGAAGGGAGTCATAAGGGGCTTTGACTACCGACACGGAAAGCTCGCTTACTTTTACACCACTCCTGAAAAGCCCTCCATCCTACATTACGACGGAGTCGACTACGACCTTAACCCCGGGATAAGGGGGATTCCACCAGCGGAAGTGGTAAGTGGAGTAGAGGGGTGGGCGATAATCACTGGCCAAGAAAATCCAACAATCCTCTTCGTCCACGGTGGTCCACACGGTGCCTACGGCAACGCTTATTACGTGGAGTTTCAGTTCTTTGCCAAGAACGGGTACAACGTGATTTACTGCAACCCTACCGGGAGCCAGGGATATGGAGAGGAATTTGCAAGGGGAGTTGTTGGCGATTGGGGAGGGAAGGACTTCAAGGAGATTATGAACTTTGTGAAGGAAGTAAAGGAAAAGTTCGGGCTCAAGGGGAAGTTTGGCGTAACTGGAGGATCTTACGGCGGGTTCATGACCAACTGGATAGTCACCAAGACCGACTTCTTCTCAGCAGCCATAACCGAGAGGAGTATATCAAACCTAGTGAGCATGTGCGGGACGAGCGACATAGGCTTCTGGTTTAACGCTGTGGAGGCTGAGGTAGGAGACCCGTGGAGCGTGGAAGGGATGGAGAAGCTCATGAGGATGTCGCCCATCTATTACGTCAAACAAGTGAAAACCCCTGTGATGCTGATCCACGGCGAGCAGGATTACCGTTGCCCCATAGAGCAGGCGGAGCAATTCTTTACGGCCCTCAAGCTAAACGGCGTGCCTACAGCCTTGGTTAGGTATCAAGGTGACGGCCACGAGCACGCGAGGAAGGGGAACCCAAGAAACATGAGGGACAGACTCAAGGTGAAGAAAGAGTGGTTCGACAAGTACTTGAAGTGACCTCTATAGTTCTTTTGCAGTATGTAATCTAACGAGTCAACGCACATGGGCAACTACACAGCCCCGCTGTTCTTTAAGGTGGATAACGTCAAATCACCAATCGCTGCGATTACAAGCCGAGGCAAGACTGGAGTTAAAGTCGGCTTTGGCATAGCAGTACGTGTAGTTATTAGGGATAATAGCGTACTTAGCGATAAAGTTCAGGAGGAACTCCTTATTAAGTTGAGCTTTTCCCGTAAGGTGTCCCAGTCTTACTCCTTACACTAGTTAGATTTGGGCTGAGTTACGTCGAGGACGAATTGTTCTGCGAAGATGGAAATGGGCTAAGCGAGGCCAATGCCCCTAGTGGAGATACCCTCAACTCAATCGCGTTCCCATAGTTGGTCTTGCTATGACGTTAAACCCTCTAGCTCCTAATGAACTCCTCTACCCTCTCTATCACGCACGCGTACTTTAGTTTGTCTTTTACCTTGACTCTATCACTTGCCGTAACTTGGGACTCAATGATCGCTTCCTCCTCTCCATTTAGGGTCAGTCTAACCTTCTTCCCCATCAGGGAAAGGCAATTTATAAACTCCCCTATTCCCTCCAGCGAGCCCCTGACTAAATCCTTTAAGAGCACCACCTCAATCCCTTTACCTTGGGCAGATCTAGCGACTCCTTGGTCTCTCGTCACCATAACCACGTGTGGCAATAACGCCTTGAGTGAGCCGGTCTCCTTTATGAAGGACGTGTCACCGCTACTGCTCACGTTCGAGGATATAGGAGGAGCGTGAAGAGATCTAAAGGAGAGCGAGGCTAGCTGGAAGACCTTTAGCTTTTCGTCACCTTTCTGCGTTGTCCCTAATTTATCCTCAATCTCGTTGAACACAGACCTAGTGGGTATTAGCCTCCTGCCGTGGTCCTTACTATAGGTTATCAACCCTATCCTGTTGCCCAGGCTGACGTATACGTTAGTGTCTGCAACGAAGAACGTGTTGCAGTCGACCTTTTTCCTCACCTCGTCCTCTTCCTTGAAGACGAGTAGCCCAGACCTAATAGCGCACAACTCATAAGTGTTTGCCTCCATTCCACCTCCGTATCTATTCCTGTTGATCAAGTCGGTCAATTCCTCCAACGAAACCTCCTCCCCGTCTATGATCAGCCCTACCTTTCCCAAGAGGGAGTACACGTTGATGAGGGCCCTCAGCCCATCGTTTGAGAGGTAGGAGACCTCTGATCCACACCTCTTCACGTGGGGAGGGGAAAAGGGCACGTCCCTCCCAGTCCTCAAGTTGAACACTTTGACCTCGTTAAAGGGCGCGTAGCCAAAGACTCGATAACCCTCGCTCTCCTTCTCGAGGAAGACGTACCTCACCTCGTTGGCCTTTGAATAGGTGTACACCGCGACCGCCATGTACTTTCTCCCGGGAGTCACGTCTGCCACGTCTACATTAAGGCTGGACACCTTCTCTCTCCAACTCTCGACCCCCTTTCCTACTACCTCTTCCCTTAGCTTTACCTTCGCGTCTGAGAACATGGACACTAGCTCTGAAAGGGGAGAGATGTCCTTCTTGTGGGCTGTCTCGGAGAGTACTACTACCTCGTCAGGTATGAAGCCCGTGAACACCTCTGTGAGGACAGCGTTGGTGGTAGTAACCAGCTTGTCAGAGCCCAAAACCGCTAAAGTCCTTGCCATGAATATAAAATGTCACTTTAATAAATAAGCGAGACGGCAATTCTCCTTGCAGTACTTGTGCTCCATCATCCACATAAGACCTAGTAAAGATGAAGGTAAGATTGCTGACAACTGATTCCTTAACGTGGTGCCCCTCATGGGGATCTCTGTCCAAGGGAAGATTGGCCTAGGAACCGAGGTGCATGGAACGTGTCTGAGAGGGAAGAGCTCCTAAGTGGATGGGACATGAAGGCTCTCGCCTAATAAGAATCTCGTAGAGAGCGTAGTCCTCCTTTAATGGTGGAAGAAAGAAGGGCTTTATTAATTTACCACATGGTTTGTGAAGAAGGGCTACAACTGTAAAAACAGTCGAGTCTACATGGAGTTAAGCTCTAGGCTAGTGGTACCAAGTTTGTTTTGTCTTAAGAGCTTTCCCTTATCTACCTTATATTAGTTTCAGATTAAGGACGCTGTTACGTGCAGTAGCGTGCTTATTTAGCACTACATGCTTCTTAAATTAGCGCTATTCTTTTCGAATAAATTATTCAGAAACCGAAAACTTTAAGCCATCGTAGACGAGTGGTAACGACTCAAATTTCACAATAAGTTAGTATATAAAACTAGCCCTTGCCTTTATACACCCGTTACGAGCTCTTTCCCAGAAGTTGTCTAGTAGCCAACATTAACTTGGCTTTCCTCTTGTTATCTCCCTATCCTCTCTTTGCCCCCTCCTCAGAGTACTTGAAGACGAAGTAACCCATGGCGAGGGCTATGGCGTGTGCAGTGCTGCATAGTAGGCAGATGGCGTGGATGAAGTAAACCTCCGTGAAGACGAGGTAAGCCACGAAGAAGATGCCCACCAACCAAGGGTAGACCAACCAGTCCCTCTTCGCGACCCAGAGCACTAACATGAGGGAGAACCACGATAGTCCCAGGAGCGCTACTGGCACGCCGAACAGCCTTGAGAAAGGACTCGATACAACTGCCGAACAACTGACGTACGAGTTGACGTCGCAGAAGCCGAGTAGTTGGCTAGAGGAGAGGGTCTCGTGGGTCAAGTAGGCCGAGATGCAGACCCCAGCAACGCACAGCGCCAGGAAAAACGCGTCGAGTAGCCTTCCCATGGTAGGGAAGTAAATGTCAAGGCTTTAAGGACTTGTCCAATCCCTTCCAACGGGTATCGTTGTTGCTTGAGGGTAAAGCGATAAGACGACCGAAGTCACTTCCGACCTTCCACGACGACCACGGCCACCGACATCACCACTATCCCTCCTCCTATTAACTGATACAAGGACGGCACCTGGCCCAGCAAGAGGAACGCCAAGGCAGAAGCTACTACCACTGGTTCCAGAAGGCCTATGGTCTCAATTACGTGTGGCTTTACGTGGCCTGAGGCAACTACCACGGACGTGTGGCCTAACAGGGTGGGCAGTGCGATCAACCCAAGGAGGGAGAGGACAGAGGTGACGTCCAGTTCGCCGAAGCCCTCCACCACGAATAGGGGAAGAGCGAAGACGGAGGAGGCCAAGTATATGGATGAGGTGGCGTGCAGGGGTTCTTCTACTCCCCTCCTGCCCAAGAGCGAGGTGTACAAGGCAATTGCGAAGCGGAGGCCAGGGCGAGGGCGTTTCCGAGTGCCTCCCCTGAGCTCAACGGGTAGTTAATCAGTGCCACTCCAGTTACTACTACAATCGCTGAGAGTGCCTCAAGGGGCTTAGGCTAAGCCTTTGACACGGGGGAGAGGAATAGGGCGAATATTGGAGAGGTGGAGACGAGGACAGTGGCGTCGATGAGGAAGGTCGTGTACACGCTCTCTACAAAGAGCACCATGTGCACCGCCAGGAGAAGACCGTAGGGGAGGAAGTTAATCACGTCCTTGAGCTTAATCCTCCCAAGGGACAGGACCAACCCAGCTATCAGGAAGCGAAGGAAGGTTATTGCCCCAGGGGAGAGGTCGGAGAACTTGATGAAAATTGAGGCTGTGCCGAAGGAGATCCCGCCCAGCACTAAGAGGAGGTAGCGTTTGTTCACGGAGTTGTGTACAAGGCAAAGTTAAAAACGCTGACTGAGAGGCAAAGCGGCGGATGTGGATCCGGACTACGCCTAGTACTGTTGACCCAGGCCCTTTCCTAACTTTCAGCCATTAATAAACTATTTATTTCCCATATTCCTATTTAATGAAAAAGAAAGTTAACATAAAAAGTTAAGGAAAAAGGAAATTAGAAAAATTACTTTAACCTTGTTAACTTTAGTCCGTCTCCTTCCATTACGACCTCGTATACCCTGCTCGCTTCCTTCAGCATCTCTAGGTCCTTGTACTTGTCTCCCAAGTACGCCAAGATAACAGTCACCTTCACGTCCTTGTCCTTAACTTGCAAGGGAAACACCATGTGGCCTAGCTCCCTCCTGCTTTGGACAAGGTACGCGAGCTCCACCTTGTCCTCCAGTTCGAAGTAGTAGTCAGCAACCTTTTTGCCCCCAACCTCGAAGTCTTCCCTTGCGTCCAAAACGTTCTTTCCCCCCTTGATCAGTTCGTTGATGACCTCCAGGAAGTACAGGGACAGTATCTGGTCCCTTAAACTGTCCCTGATGAGGGATCCGCACCTAGCGCAGAAAGTACGCCTCACCTTTACCGGGTACCCGCAGAACTTGCACCTCCTCTCACTTATCTCCACCTCCTTCACCTAAACCACCCCATCAAGCATTTCCCTCGTCAGCCACTGGTTGATCTTGTTGTAGGTTATCATGGAGTACAACATCAGGGGGAATATCAAGAACAGGCCAAGGAGGGGTATTATCAAGTACTCAAACCACGCAAGGGAAATCTTTCTCACCTCGTTTAAGTCGACGCCCAAGAGGAACAAGCTCGTCCTGAAGGTTAGCAGAGAGCCGAAAAGGAACACTGACACCGAGTAGAGCAGTAGAGGTACGTTGATTGCCGCCAGCTGATTGATGAACTGTCCTAGTTGGTTCACTATCTGTACGTTGGAGAGGACAGTCTGCGTTATGGCTATAGCCAAGGAGAGAGGCCCGAAAAGGTAGGTTATCTGCTGGAACCTGTACCTCCTAGTGACCATGAAGAAGAGCCCTGATTTGAGGTCCTTCAAGAAGTACAAATACCCAGACCTCGCCCACCTCATCTGCTGTAGGAGGAACTTATATAGCGTCGGCTGTGCAGCTGAGTACACAATGGCGGTGGACTGGTAAACCGTCTTGTAGCCCTTCAAGTTCGCGAAGAAAGTAAGTGCCCTGTCGTCGGCGCCTATAATCCTCATTTTGCCCCACTTCTCGTAGAGGAACTCCTTCATTATGCTTATCAGGAAGCTTCTCCTGTAGGCGGCGATCTTGCCGTCTATTACCACTAGGTTTCCGTTGAGCGCCCTGCAGACCACGTCCCTGCTCAGCTCTATTATTTGTCCAAGGGCAAAGGCCAGCTTGCTCCCCGTCCTGAAGAGTAGAGGGTGCCCCTGGACTCCCACAACTTTTGGGTCTGCGAAGGGCTTCACTATCTCCTCCAGCGTCTGCTTAGACATTACGGTGTCGCTGTCCAACTGCACTATTATGTCTCCCTTAGCCATCAGCCACCCCACCACCAGGGAGCCCCTCTTCCGCAAGTTCTTCCCCGTGACGTCGACGCCTCTTATCTTGTACTTCTTAACTAGTGCCTTGACCTCGGGGCGGTTGTCCTCATACACCAAGATCACCTCGTCGGGATTACTCTCAACGGCGCTCTTTATGCACCTCTCCAGTATGTCGATCTCTTCTTTGTACTCCGGGATCACCACGCTGACCTTCACGTCCTTTCTGCTGAGCCCTTCCTTGTAGGGGGAGTACTTTCTAGAGTAGTACCTCCTAACTAGGGAACCGGTGAGGAAGAAAAATAGGAAGCTGACTGGCCAGTACAGGAAGTGGCGAGATACTATCATGTAGAATAGTTCCATTAACTCAAATAACATACTGGTATCGTACAATTTCTACTTTATACACTTTATAAACTTTGTTTTAAATACCTCTAACTACTATATTAAGTGGAAGCTAGCTATATACGTGAAAAGTAAGTTTTAAATACCTCTAACTACTATATTAAGTGGAAGCTAGCTATATACGTGAAAAGTAAACAAGTTTTCAGTAAACAAGTTTTCAGAGATCACAGGAGTTTTCTTCAACGTGAGATCCTTGTTAATTTCCCCTGGCCAGACTTCCTCTCAGAGTAAACACTGATCAAAATTTTCATTTGCAAAGACAAAAGTCATTTGACAACTTAAGCAATAAGCTTAAGTATAGTTACGAAAATTGTAGGTGACCCAAGATGTGGAGACTCGGATCTTTCCTAGTACTAGCTCTTGCCTTGACAGGGGTAGCCTTTTACGCCTTCCCAGCAATAGGTTACGTTCCAGCTAAGCCCGTCTACGTATACGTCGATGGTTGTTGGGCCTCTTCCCCCAACAACGGAGTCGTGACGCTGAAGGTCAACGTCAAGTACTACGCCACTGTCCCAGCACTAGGAGGGGAGTTTTCACTGACGTTGCCCGCGGGGCTCTCGAATTTGACTGGAGGCGACACGGTGGAGGAAGGAGTGACGGCTGGGCAGGGCCAGGGAGAGGTGTCTCTAGACGTTCCCCTGTACGTACGCGGAGTTCCAGTTTCCTCTGTCCTAAACTTCACCGGGTTCGTCAACTGGACGGTAGTGGTTGACAACCAAACCACTTACTACGTGACACCCTTCTCCTTCTCCTTGACCTACTACGGCGAGCCCTACATCTCAGTCTACCCTGTAGCGAGCTCCCTGAAGGTGGGAGAGAACATAGTAACCTTCGTGGTGAACAGGAACCAAGTGCCCGTTTACTCCTTGAAGGTGTGGGTGAACTCTGAGAGCCTTAACTTGTCTCCTCAAGCCGTTACGTTTAACGCCTCTCTCTTCGTCCCACTGCAGTTCTACTTGTCCCTCTACCCCGTGGAAGTGAGGGCATATTACTTGACCCCCTACGGTTACAGCAACTTCTCCGAGACGTACTACTTGTTGGTGAACGACACGCAAGGCACTCCGCTGAGGTACGCGGTAGTCTCTTCCCCAAATCCCTACTACTTGGCCGAGGGGAAGAACCTCCTAGAGGTAGAGCTCACAAACGTTCTGGGAACTCCGCTCCGGGACGTTTACGTGGACTTGGTGGTGGGCAACGGTTCCGCGATGAAGCACTTGATCTACCTACCCCAGTGGGGGCCAAACCAGACCTTTACCTACTCCCTTGTCGTCTACGCGTCTGGCCAAGTAGCTATTGGGGCTTACGTCTTTAACGACAGCGGGAACATCACGGAACTAGGAACGGTGGACGTCCCGTTCGCCCAGAACCTCACCGCCCTCTCCTTCTTCTACAACCTCTCCGACTCAAGCTTGACGTTGTTCAGCAACTTACCAGTAGAAATGGAAAACGTGAGCGTCGACGGACACCACGTGGGCTCCATAAGGCCTTACTCTTTCGCTTCACTGAGGGAAAACGCGAGCTTGGTGAACGTAACCTACTACGTAGAAGGCGTCCCGTTCCACGAGGCAGTTGAGCTCGAGCCACAAGCCCTAAGCCTCAACTACACTTTACTTGACGGAAGGCTTACCATATTCCTAAAGGACGAACTAGGGCTCCAAGTTTCAAATGTCGTTGTGGTAGTGCCCTCCACTAACCAGACCTACACTGTGGGTCAAATCCAGCCCAACGCCCAAGTTACCTTGACGATACAAGGTAACGCGACTTCCGCCGTTCCGGTAGAGGTGAGATACGCCGTAAACAGCGTGGAATACTTCTCGGAGTACGAGCTCAAGGTTACCGTCCCATTAAAGGTACCCGTCTTAAGGCTTGAGAAGTACCAAGTTACTCAGAACGGGAACACCTTCACCTTGTTGCTCTACATAAAGAACATAGGCAACACAAGCCCCCAAGATGGGTACTTATTGGTCTCCTCCAACTCCGTCACTTCTCTGTACCCACAAGTGATACCTCTGTCCCAGCTGGGCCCCGGACAAATTGCCATAACCTACGTCTACGCGTCCTCCAACTTCTACAAGTTTAACGTCACGGCCTCGCTTGTGTGGAGCAACGGTTCCTCCGTGTTCAACAAGAGCTACTTGATAGTCGTAGTGAACAACAACGTGGACCCCGTGATAAAGTACTTGAGTATAGGGATAGACTACTTGGGCTACTCCGTGTATGACGTGCCTATAACCTTCATCGCCGTAATGGCTACAATCATGGCTCTAATTCTGTTGCCCAGAAGAGGGAAAAAGAGAGCGTAACTGGTCGAGTAAGACGAGAACGAGTTTTTATATCTTAATTTACATGACGATGAATCTCGAGTCAAGGTTTCCTATTCAAGAGAGCTAAGGTTTTCCGAATTCTGGAACAATCATTTCGTAAAAAGATATCACTAATTCAAGAAGTTTATAGTACTAAATAGATACTCTATTAGACGTAATGACGCAGTCAATTAGAAACAAATAAGGTATATAATGGAAGAGCAATCAGGACAAAATAAACTTGAGACCTCTAGGCTTAGAGCTTAACTCCTGATAGACATAACCGTTTATTTCACGGTTGTTAGCCCTTCTTCACAAACCGCTGAAGTAACTGACCCCCTCCCCGCCCTGCGAGGGTTCTGCATAGGTCTAAGGCGTTACTCCCCTTTAAGGGAGATACTCCATTAGACGTGAAGAGAAAGGAAAGAGAGGTTTTTCAAAGCGTTGACAATCTTCTTCACTCCTAGTTTCACAATGTTTACCGCTCCACTAACGTCGCTGTGAAGTTTATGGCCAAAAGGACAATTACGACCAAAAGGACAGCTATCGACACCCCTTGGGATTTCTGTCAACCTTAACGCCGCGATAAGCACAGAGCCGTGAAGTATTGTACTCAACGACTAGAAACGTCTTTATGCCGTACTCGTGGAATTTGTTCACTATAGCGCCAAACTTGCGATAAGACCAAATGTTCACAGTGAGCTTGTTACCCTTATCCTGAGCGATAAAATAGGGATAGCCCAAGTAAACTGTGGAGACGCCAAGAGACCACAAATGCTCAGCAAGGTGAGAGGCTAAAGTTCTGTAAATGAAGAAGCCTACGGTAAAGCTTAGTGAATTCTTTCCCTCAACACTTCTTCCCTAGCTTTCACTTCTTGAACCTTTTCTGTCTCGCTCTTCAGCTCGTCGAGTTCGGCGATCCTCTCCTGAAAATAGAAGTAATCGCTCTTCACTGCTGAACCGCGGTAAAATAGAACAGTAAGTTCTCAACAACGACAGTAGCCAACGCGTTTACGCCAAGGTCAATTGACGCAACCTTGTTGCCTTTAGGCTTCTCAACTTCTCTCTTTCGCCGTGGACGACAAGAGAGTCCTTCATTGGCTTATTGCTCTTTTTTGCTACAGTCCTACTAACGTCAACGAAATGTGGGCGTAAAAATTGTTGCCCATCACGCGAATCTCCAGTCTACCTTGTACTCCAAACCACCTTAACCTACCTTCAAAGGGCATCTTCATTTTCCAATCCTTCAGAAAGATGACGCGTTTTTCCTCGTCAACTTCGTAGCGATCTTGTCTAACTACTAGGATCAACTTCCTCTTACCGTCTTCCTTCCAATAGCTTGGCGGCGAGATTGATGAATGACGGTATTTGTTTTAGTAAGGAGAAGAAGGACGACCAAGTTGTTCTTCTGTAAAACTGCTTGAGCGTTAACTCCTAGAACTTTCTTGTCTCGTACTTGTACCACGCGTCATTGAGGTTCACTTTCTTTTGCTGAAAGAATTGTTGTCTCTCGTAGTTAATCTCGTTCCACAGCTTTGCTGTTGCGTCTGCCAACTTCCTCAATTTCCTCTGTTTACCCACTAGGGAAGAGCCTTATGACGATTGTTCTGACGCTTCCGGAATTGCGGGAGTAATCGGGGCTCCTCATCTTTAGTTCGCCAAAGAAAGCGTCATAAAAGGAAATCGTTTTTATACTTTAAAACCTTACCCCGCTAGGCGAGGTTTGTCTTCTTATTTATCAAGTTGGTGGTCGTCTCGTTCCCCGCAATTAGGAGGAGGATGACGTAGTCGAGCTTCTCTAGGTTCGTGAGGTTTGAGTTCAGCACCCTGCTGACCAGCTCCGATTCCGGGTTCAAATGCTTCCTCACGTACGTCACCATCTCTATGTACTTCTTTCCCACCGCGAATATCTCCTCAGGCTTCCCGAGCCTTAGGGCTATCAAGTCAGACCAGTCCTTGAACCTCTCCCAGTCCTCTGCGGAGAGGTCCAGCAACTTGGAGATGACGATTAGGGGTAGGGGCACCACCAGCTTCCTCACCACGTCTTCCTCCTCCTGGAAGGTGTCCAGGAGGGACTTTGCGGTCTCCCTTATGAAGCCCTCTAGGGACTGGAGCTTAGCGGACGAGAACACGTCGGAGGCCATCGACCTCAGCTCGTCGTGGAGCGGTGGGTCAGAGGTCAGCATTGTGTACCTAGTGGGTAGGTCTACCTTTATCTTCCCCTTCCTCAGCTCCTCCACCTTCTCGTTGTACCCGGTCATGTCAGAGGAGAAGTGAGAGAAGTCGTTGAGCACCTCCTTCGCGTACTTGTAGGAGAAGACGTGTCACACGTTCCCGTCGTAGTAGATGGGGCTCTCCTTTCTCATCTCCTTAAACCATTTGTACATATGTTATGTAAGTTTCAAGGATTAAAAAATAGATATATCTAAAATCTGCGGAGAACCCACGTATGGTGAACGGTTTCCTGCTGGAGGTCTAGGGAGGTAGCTGTGCCCCATCTCCCAACAGTCCGTCCCAGAAGGACAGCTCGTAGGCTTGGATCGTCCTAGCTACCTCCAAGTACCTCCCTTGGTACCTAGAGATTATTCCCTCCGCCGTCCCCTCGTCCACCTTTACGTCCGCGAAGAGCTCAAGGAACTCCGTGTTAGCCCTCCCCTTTAACGCCTTAGCCAGCCTCCTGCAGTTCTCGCTCCAGACCGGCAAGTTGACCACGAGAGCCAGGACTTGCTCCCCAGGGTTCGCGTAGTTGGCCAGCCAAGACATGTAGTGGGTGTAAGCTACTACGCTGGAGATTGGAGGTACGTCATTCCTCGCAACTCTCCTCAGCACTTGGAGTCCCCGGTAGTCCCCCTGGATTATCCCCATGAAGAAGTCCAGCTCGTCCTGCTCCCTCGCTCTGCTGAACATAACAGCCAGGGATCTGACGTCGTAGTTGACTATGTACCACTGTTGGGAGTAGAAGAGCTCCACCTTCTCCAGGGGCAGTCTCCCCTCTTCAGCCAGCTTCACGAACTGGTGGTTTAGGACCCTCTCGTTTACTTCCCTGAGCTTCTCCCTGATCTCGGATAGCATAAAATAACTTGGACTATGGGTTAAAAAAGGACAAAAGCCTTTGAACCGCCGATCTCTCAGTAGCTGGACTCCTCGGCTATCAACAGGCTAATAGGAATCCCTTGTATATAAACCCGATTTCAATATTTTATATTTTAAAAGGATGACTGCGAACTTTACTATATCGTCTATAAATATTTTTAAAATTTTCTTTTGAATATTAGAAAATATGCACAATAAGGTATTTAAGTCTCCCCTCCGAAAATAAAAAATATGAAGGTAGAGCTGTTTTCCCTAGAGAGGATAAGGAGACTCTCCCAGGAGGCAAACGACAACCCAGAGCGGTTCTGGGCGGAGAGGAGCAAGTACCTCGACTGGTTCAAGAGGCCGATGTCCGTGGTCAAGGGGAAGCCTCCCAACGACAAGTGGTTCGTAGGGGGGCTCGTCAACGTCTCCTACAACGCTGTGGACAGGCAATTCAAGAGGCAACCGGACAGCGTTGCATTCTACTGGACAAACGAGAGGGGAGAGACCAAGGCGGTCTCGTACAGGGACCTATTCTGCGAGGTGAACAGGGCGGCCCACGTACTCAGGGAGATGGGGGTGAGGAGAGGGGACGCTGTCTCTCTTCTCATGCCCAGCATACCTGAGGCCGTTTACTTCTCCCTGGCCGTGCACAGGCTGGGGGGAGTGCTTGTAGTGCACTACTTGGGCCTCAGCGAGGACACGCTGGCGTACAGGCTAAACGACTGCGGTTCCAGGATGGCAGTGGTCGCGTCGTCCACAGTGAGGAACGGGAAGGAGGTAAACGTGAAGAGGGCCTTCGACAACGTCCTGGAGAAGTTCAAAACGCCCGTCGAGAAGGTGCTCGTGATTAAGAGGGGTGACGTCGACGTGAACAGCAGGGACGTGGTCTACGACGACGTGAAGCCTAGGGGGAGGGTGTTCGTGGAGCCTGAGGCGGTGGAGGCAAATGAGCCGGCCACCATCTACTACACCTCTGGGACGACGGGGAGGCCAAAGGGCCTCTACCACACCAACGGCGGTTACGTGGTGGCGCTGAACTGGGCCTTCGACGCCCTCCTAGGGCCAAGGAGAGGGGACGTGTGGTGGACCATCTCGGAGCTCGGCTGGCCGGTCTGGCCAATGGCCAACCTCTACACAGTCCCAGTCATGGGGCTCACCGGAGTGCTCTTCGAGGGCTACGTGGGCCACAAACCAGACGCGTTCTCGAGGGTGGTGGAGAGGTTCGGGGTGAGCCTCGTGTGGAGCTCTACCACGACACTCTACACACTGAAGAGCCTCGGCGACGAGTCCGTGACCTCAGGGGACGTGTCCAGCCTGAGGGTGATCCTCAACACAGGGGAGCCACTGAACCCGGGGGCCAGGAAGTGGCTGAGGGAGAGGCTGAGCGACGTCTACATAGCCGACGCCTACTGGATGACCGAGCACCTCCTGCCCATAGCCGCGACCCCTGCTGGGCTCGGTGAGGTGCCGTACAAGGAGGGCTCCGCTGGGGTTGCGTTCCCCGGCTCAAGGTTTGCTGTGGTTGACGACGACGGGAACCCACTACCACCCGGGAGGAAGGGTTACATAGTGCTCAGCTCCACCAACCCGGCAATGGCAAAGATGGTGAACGACCCAGGGGGAGAGAGGATGCTCAAGACATACTGGTCTAGATTCCCTGGGTACTTCTACACCGGGGACTACGGCTACGTGGACGAGGACGGCTACCTCTACGTAGTGGGCAGGGCAGACGACGTGATCACCAAGGAGGGGGAGAGGATAGGCACCATGGAGATAGAGAGCGTCGCGGTCAGCCACCCCTCCGTGGCAGAGGCGTCCGCTGTGGGCTATGTGGACGAGCAGGGGGTCTCCAGGGTGCTGGTAATAGCGGTTCCGAGGGCTGGACTGGAGAGGAGCAAGGGCCTAGAACAGGAGATAAAGGAGTACTTGAGGAACGCGGGGATAAAGGTGGACTACGTGGTGCTGGTGTCGAGGCTACCCAAGACCAAGAGCGGTAAGATAATGAGGAGGCTCATAAGGGCAGTGGTGAAGGACAAGGACGTGGGCGACGTCTCCACCCTCGACAGCCCCGAGGTGCTGGGCGAGCTGAGGGAGGCCCTCTCAAGGCTGGGGCAGTGACGCGGGCGTCCCTTTATTCCTGGCTCTTGGCTGAGTGTTTTTACCCATACTTGACCCCCAAGTTAAGAGGGTGCTGGAGAGGCTCTCCAGTGCCAAGTTCAACTTCCACGATGTCCAGGACGTGAGGGGGCAATGGACCTCCTCTTCTCCGATCCCGACCAGGAGCCAGTAGCAGGGACGAGGGACTTCGAGGTCGGCGTGCAGGGCGGGAAGATAAGGGCGAGGGCCTACTACCCATCCACCAGGGAGAACCTCCCCGCAGTCCTCTACTTCCACGGTGGTGGCTTCGTCTTCGGTGGCCTGGAGGCCCACGACAACGTATACAGGCTCCTCTCAAGGCTCTCTGGGCTCGTGGTGGTGTCAGTAGAGTATAGGCTGGCCCCGGAGAACAAGTTCCCTGTCGCGGTAAACGACTCCTACTCGGCCCTCAAGTACGTGGCAGACAGGGAAGCTGGGCGTCGACCCCTCTAGGCTCGCGATGGCCGGGGACAGCGCTGGGGGAACTTGGCAACGGTGGTGAGCTTGATGGACAGGGACAAGGGGGAGGGACTGGTCAGGTTCCAAGCATGTTCTACCCAGCGACAAACGCAGTAGACACCTCCCCCTCCCTCTACGAGTTCGGCGAGGAGTACTCCCTGACGATGGAGATGATGAGATCCTTCGGCTCCGCCTACTTCTCCAACCCGAGGGACGCGCTGAGCCCCTACATCTCCCCAGTCTTCGCGGACCTACGCGACCTCCCTCCTTTATAATCAAGGCGGAGTACGACCCATTAAGGTACCAGAAAGAGTACTACACCCACTTGTTGAGGAAGAGCGGTAACGAGAGCACTGCCGTGAGGTACTTGGGCATGTTGCACGGGTTCGTGAGCTTCTACAGAGAGGGGAAGGCGGGGAGGGACGTCATTGCCCAAGTAGCCGGGGTGTTGAGGGACAAGCTCACAACAGTTTAAAAGAGGTGTTTAACTTTTTCGCAATAGTTAAGCTAATTACTTTTCTTTATCACACTTTTCAACAACCTCGTTAAGCGCACTTGAAAAAAGCGAAAAGAGTAAAGCGGGACTTCTACTAGGGGTGTGAGCTTTGCCATTACTAGCGTTAACGCGAGAGTGACAAGATCCACAACTTCTACAACAACCTCATCAATAACCTCGACAACTTCATCAAAAGAATAGACGTTATAAGAATTCTTTTATCTACACTAGAAAATTTAATAGAAGCTATGCTTACTATTACGTAATTCCATATTATAAACCATAATCCGTCCACAGCAAAACTTACAGAATATCCTAAATATACCTCTATAAATTCAAACAATGCAGAAAGCAAAAATGAGGTTATTAAAGCATTAACTGGGATTCCCCTTTTACGTCTCCTAAGAAGGACGGAAGAACTCTATCAAAGGCTAGGGATAACATCATTCTGGAAGAAGCTGTTACATTTATCATAGCATAAAGTAGATACCAACTTAATGCACTAACTACTAAAATAATGGTAATTTCAGGAATATTCAGAAAGGGCACTACGCCAAAAGCCAATAGAGACGATGTTGAGATGGGTAAATTCCATCCTTGTATTGTTGCAAAAATATATCCTCCTTTGCCTATACTAAATTCTATTGAAAGTATAAAAAGAACTACAAATAAGGTTGCAGCAAAATACGATAAAATATATCCTGCAAAAAATCCTGTCTTAGGTTTCTTTATCTCTCCGCCAAAATATGAAGGGGCATTTGAAAAAGCATACATTGAAAGTACGAATATTGAAGATAAAGCTAGAGTTTGAAATATAACCTATCTGCTCGTGAAAAGGTTTAACGTAAGGTAGATAAGAACTCCTAAACAATGTCATTCCTGCAATGATAATGGCTACGCCTATAATTTGTAAAATTGTTAAAAATCTAAAAGTATTTCTATACACCTTTTGTTTAATAGATAGAAGAAATAATATGGCAATTACCAGAGTTGTAGTTAACGTAAGATAAACATTGTTTGTGGAAATTGTGTTTGCAACATTTATGAGAAGTGGATTGTGGAAAGCTATCCAATTGCCTGTAATCCAGGAATTATTACCATGATAACTTCTAATTCTGCAAGTACAGGAAATCCCATAGAAAAACTCATGATTAAGGACATTGCAAGTACTGTCCCAGCAAGTCCTCCCATCGCTCTGGAAACGTAAACATAATCTCCTGCAGACCTAGGTATGTGGAGTGAATACTATTCTTATCAATACTCTCACAGCTATAATATCTATTACTGCTGGATTAGTTATGGGACCTTATTACGGCTTCTTATATTTAATTCTAGCTTCTTCAATAGCCCTTTTTATAGGGCATATCTTAGGGGATATAGCATTACCATTTTTCTATAGTAAAATCAGAAATTTCAACATTATCTTACACGGTATACTTCCAATAATTTCCTTTTTCATACTCGTAATAGGAATATATTATAGCTTTTATCCACCAACATATCCTATAAACATTGCAGCCATAACTACTTCGATCTTTGCAGCATTAGTAATTATTTATGCGCTAATAAATAAAAATGTGAGAAAGTTAAGTAATCTAAACGTTGAAGAGTACGAGGATAATATATAGTTTAAGACTAAAAACTCTTCAAGTAATAGATTAATAGTACATATAGTAGAATAATCTATTTTCAATAATATTAAAATGATTGTAAGAAGATTAAATCTAAAATGATTTTAATAGAATATTTTGCATCAAATATTATATATTATAAAGTAGTTCTTAAAAGCTGACATAAGAATCAGTAAACCTCAACTTAGTAAAAGTTTTTAACTTAAGTAGATTATTCATATGCTACTCTCTTCCATCAACTTAAGCAAACGGTTTACTTTTGTTTACTTTCTTAAGGCTTTACTTCTATTCTCTTTATCTTGACTATATCCTTCAACCTCTCCCAGTCTTTATCGTTGCTAATAACAGTGCAATCTAACCTCTTAGCTATCATAGCATTTACTGCTTCACCTAGATTTACATCTCTCGTAAACATTACGTTAATAGCATCCTCGATGTCCTTAAGCGAAACCTCTACTATTACATTCTTTATGTGGGACAAAGTAAGGTTTAGAAATTTCACATAACCTTCAGCTCTTGATTTCTCTCCTTTCTTAAGTAACTCAAGGTATTTCTTACGTATAACTGAGGCCAACTCTATAACTGACATTAAGCTAACTACAAACGGTTGCTTAACGTTCACAAACTGCTTAGACACTAGGACATCAGTGTCTAAGAGATATTTCTCTTCCATAAGGTCAACCTAGATATTTCATGACTGAGTTAGAAAGCTCCTCTTCTGCCTCTTTATGAATTTCTTTAAAGTCTAGCTCAGTAACTAATCTGAGGAACTCTTCATTGAAGAAACTTGAAGCTTTCTTACTCACAGCCTCAGCTAACTCTTCATTATCAGTTAGAAAGTCTCCATTGCCGAGGTCAACCAAGTAAACCTTTTTACCCTTATACTTAGGAATGTAAATTCTTCCTTTATCATCAACTTTCTTTTCAATCTTTTCCCCTATCATATTCCCACTAATATATTCTTTGAGTCCTTTATTAATTTTTCTCCTTTTTACTCGAGTATGGATATAGTGCCGTTATATGGGTATAAAAATCAGTGTTAACCAGCTCATTGACGAATTTTTAAAAATTAAAGCTCTCCTTATACTATTAGATTGTAATTTGTTATACACCTTCATAACGGCACTATATCCAGACTCAATTAAATTAAGCTTAAAGCTTAAGAAATAATATAGTTAATGCCAACTGTTTCTACGTGGTTAAATCCATCTACTTTTAAACTTCTTATTACTCGTCACGCCAATACCCTACGACGTCGACATCGTAGTGACAATGGTGCTCTATTACTACGCCATTCTGTCCAAGACGTTCCAGAACGTTTCTAGATATTTAAA
>JALBWU010000019.1 GCA_022678445.1 Candidatus Aramenus sp. CH1
CAATTTCCTCTTTTGATGACCACTAGGGAAGAGCCTCACAACTGCGGTTTTGACGCTTCCGGAATTGCGGGAGTAATCTGGCTCCTCATCTTTAGTTCACCAAAGGAAGCGTCATAAAAGGAAATCGTTTTTATACTTTAAAACCTTAACCCCGCCAGGCGGGTTTGTCTTCTTTTTTATCATTTAATGTTATTTACCAATTCTGGTCCCTTCTTTGCTATGAGGTAAGCTGAAGACATATGCCTCTCGAAGACGGGTGTTAACATGACGTTCACGTCAACCGGTCTCGTCGGAAGTAATACGCTAGGCTCGTTAACGAAGACCCCTTCTTAGTCAACGTATTAGTTAACGGGGAGCTATAGTGAACACTTACAGCTTCGACTTGGAGAGGTTGAAGGATAACGCGATGAGGAGGGCCAAGGAACTGATCGAGGAGTACTACGAGAGGGAAGAGCTTTCCTCAGTTACTAGCCTCGTGTATTACTACTTGATATCTAAAGGGGTTTTCCCAAAGGACATCTAGAAGCTTCTAAGATTTTTGGCACCCCCAACCCTAAAGGCGTAGACGTTAACGCAATTAAGGGAACAGTTTGTGGCAACTTGATTGATCCCCCTTCTACCAATCTTTTTCCACCTCACCAACAAAGAGGTACAACAGTGGGGTTCTCTTCCACAAACGTTCCCAAAGAATCCCACTTTCCCCACACGCCTTTCCACTTAGACCTACCTATGCAGATTCGGTTCTAAATTACAAGAAGTTAATTGGAAAGTACTTCCCTTACGATTATCAGCGGAACATCTCCAGTCCATCCACGTTGAGCATGAGGTTGTTCAGCTGGCTGATAACCCCGCGTTAAAGCTTTGGCGAAGCTATTAAACTAGTGGTACCACTAGTATGTGGTTCTTGTTCGGGAAGCCTACCGAGAACCCCTACGGGAGGGACAAGGAAGTGGACACGTTAGTGAGGTTAATCGAGGGAAACCAGCCCACGGCAGTGGTGGGGGGTCAGGAGGGTGGGGAAGATCTCAATCCTCCTCTCAGCCCTAAAGAGTGTGGGGAGGCCAAAGGTCTTCATCAACGCGGAGGACTTCGTGTTGGGGGAGAAGGGCTTCGCCCTCAACGAGTTCGTGGCCAAGTACGTAAACGAGGCCGTCTACCAGGTCCTTTCGACGCGGAAGGGACTAAAGGCGACCATGGAAAGGCTATTCCTCCAGGCTAAGGGACAGGTGAAGTTGCTGAGGGACGTCTTGGGGGCGGTTAAGGTCACCCTCAACGTGCATGAGGTGTCCTCTACCATAGAGGTTCTCCTGGACAAGGTGGAGAAGGGGAAGAGGATAGACGAGGAGTCCTCCCAAGCCCTAGACATCCCAGAGGTGTTGGCTGGGAGTTTTGGGTAAAGCTAGCGGTGGCAATAGACGAGTTCCAGTACTTGAGGTTTGCAAAACAAGGCCTCCCGGAAGTGTTTCACAGGATGAGGGCAAAGTGGCAGTTCCACAATAACGTGACGTACGTGGTCTCTGGCTCTGAAGTCTGGATGCTACAGGCGATGGTGGGGGACAGGAGAGAGCCCTTCTACTTCTTCTACGTGATGGGGGTAATGCCCTTTGAGAGGGAGACCTCCGTGTCCTTCCTCGAGGAGGGGTTTAAGATTGGGGGAGTCAAGGTGGTAAACAAGGGGGACGTGGAAAGACTGGTCGACTTCATCGACTGCTTCCCAGCGTGACTCAACCTAGTTGGGATAAGGGTCGCCTACAAGAGGTGGACAGTCGAGGAGGTGGTGTCAAGGCTCCCCCTCGACGAGAACGTGAAGGTGAGCGTGGAGAACGACCTCAAAAGGCTCTCGCCTTCAACGAGGAAGGTGCTGTACAAGTTGATTCTGGCCCAAGGGAGGCTGTCGGAAGTGAACGAGTCAGAGTGGAGGAAGATGCAGGCGATTAAGAGCTTGACAAACTACGGGATCGTGGAGAAGGTGGAGAGGGGAATGCAAGGTCGTTGATCCCATGATAGTCAACTACGTTAAGAGCGTGGGAAGTAGTGGACACTAGCGCGTCAAGTGCGATACGTTATGAGACTCCCTGTCCTTCAAGATCATGTAAAACCTTTAAGAGCCCCATTGGGGAGGACTAACTCTGCCCTCTCAAGTAGACCAGGAACAAACAACTAGCTGAACGTGGCCCCTTTACGTTACTGACTCCGGCACCGTTGTCTGGCGGTTGTTTGTCGCTAACACCTCCTCGCGAATTATGAGTAGCGTTAGAAGCATTGCTTACAAACGTCTTTTAATTAGCCTCTCCTTCGTAAAGTCCTACTCACGTCCACGAGCTAGAAAGACCCTCAGTCCTTTAACAACTTCGGAGTAAGGTCAGGGTGCACGGCATGAGGAATGGGCTGTAAAAGCGAGGACAGTCTGGCCCCTGTGAAGACCTACGTGTGCACATACTGGGTCTTGGAGCTTACGTCACGCGTCCAGAGATGCCACGGGGTTAAGGACAAATTATGGACTCGTGAAGCTACGCTGAGGTGGCAGAAAAGAGGACGTAAGAACCCATAGTTGAGTCGTGGTACCTACGATGAACCCCTAGTTCAGACTTTGGAGGGCCTTTGGCGTCGTTCACTAAGGCGCGACCTAACTCAGCGTTACTCAAAGCTTATAAGTATGGGTAACATAGTGGGTAAATATGAAGGAAGAAATCGCAGTCATGGACGAGAGGGGAAGGATCACGATACCGAAGGAGATCAGGGAGAGGATAAAGACGAGGAAGCTGAGGGTAAGGCTTGAGGGGAACAAGATAATCCTGGAGCCTGTGGTTGAGGATCTTCGTAAGTATTACGGCGTATTTAGGAAAGACTTAGGGGACGCAGACGTGGACGAGTTATTGGAGGAATCCCTCTCTGAGTTGATGAGGGATGACATCTAGGTACTTCGACGTCAACGTGTTCGTCTACTACTTGACGGGGGACACGAAAAACGGATCTAAGGCCATGGCTTGGCTCTTCAACACTGACGAGAGGTACACTTCCTCGGTAACTCCCTTCTTGGTCACAGTGGTTCTTGGTAAGGTCCTTGGAAGGTCTTTGAGGAACTACGAGCTCTTGAAGACCGTACTCGACGCCCTCAACTCTATGGGAGTCAAATACCTTGACCTGCCTCCTTGGGAAAAGATAGCGGAGGTTATGCTGAAGTATAAACTGGACGTTGAGGACTCCATACACGTGGCGACGGCAGCGGAAAACGGGCTAGAGATGGTGAGCAACGACGAGGAGCTGAAAAGCAAGGTGAACGCCGTGTTCTAGAGAGTATTAGGAACACGGTGTTTCTAGGTCGAGATGACGCCAGGTTTAAGAACCTTTTATAGCCCTATGCCCCTAATTTTTGCCTCTCTCAGAATACTCAAGGAATCTCTTGTGGATCGCCAGGGCCATTTCTTTGACGGAGATTAAGTCACAACACAGGGTTTAGTCGCCATAGCGTCGGTGTCTAGATGGTACTTTCTCTTCATAATACTTCATGAAATCAAGCACTTCAGTAGCCGGGGAACTCAACGTAATTGTCAGCGTCGAGGTGTGCCGTGACTAAAACCAGTTCGTCGTCCCGGTTTTTGGCGATCACGTACCTTATTTTCGCGCAGGACTTGAAATGTACGATCACCCTCCATCTCTCAACTTCCCCCTTCTCACGTTATGTACTTGGGGTGTCCCCTTAACTCTCTCTAGGAACGAGATCACCTCGGTCCCTAAAGGGTCCACGTCGTTGAACTTTTTCATGTAGTTCCTTATGTCGTTTAGGTGCTCAGAGAAGACCAGCAAGCTTCAACACTTTTTCCGCTGTCCATCACGTCCTTTACCTCTATCTAGAACCTCGACGGCCTGTACAGTTTGTCCATCTCGATTACCACCTCCCCCTCCACGTGAGCCCAGTGCTTAGCTTCGCCCTCCTTTAGGTCAACGCGTATCCAAACGTCCTCTGCGTGGACCCTAGACATGGCCCTTATCCTAGAAGCCTCTGACAGAAGCTCCTCTGGGGTTAAGGGTATGTCAATCACGGGTCTACCGCGTTCCTTCAAGTATTTGGCATAGTCCTCTAGAAACTTGGCGTACTTTTCTAACTCTCCTTCTACGTAAGATAGTCTGTTTAAAAAACTATAAAGCTTCTTGAGGAGACTAAAGCGCTCTCAAGTTAGTGACAAAGTTCCTGCGCTAACGTTGACACAGCCACGTGAGAAGCCCGCTTATCGACCGTCATTACTGAGCTTCGAAGTATCCTAGCCCCCATGGAAATGTCAAACCCATTAAAAATGCGAACTGTTGTCATTAAAGTTAAGGCAGAGGAGATTTCCAGTGACACACTATCGTCTTACTGCTCCTCTTCTATTACCTGAGAAGTGATCACTATAGCTCCCTCCTTTTCAGCCTCCTCTTTGACGTCCTTCTCGATGTAGTTTGACACGATGAAGAACTTCACCGGCTTCTTGTAGATGGCGGAAAACAGCTTTACCCTGTTCCTCATCTGCTCCAAGACCCCCTCGTCAGCGTAGTTCTTCACCTCGAACACGTAGACGTAATCGTCGGTCTCGTAAAAGTCCACTTCGAACTCCTTGTCCTTGTCCACTACGCCTATGGTGTCCTTTATCTTTCCGTGTTTGACGTTGCTTGGGTCTACGCCGTGGAGTTTTAACGCCTCTCTATACACGTTCATTATTGCTCTCTCCAGTCCCTTACCAGCCCTGTTGGTAAAGGCTCCTATTTCGGTGCTCAGTTTCAAGATCGCTTTCTGCAACGCCTCTATTGCCCTAGATTGGGTGTCTAATGCCTTCGTGTGCGCCTCAATCACTTCGCCTTGTTTCTCGATCGTCCTCTGCATAGCCTCAATGGCCTTCGTGTGCGCCTCAATCACTTCGCCTTGTTTCTCGATCGTCCTCTGCATAGCCTCAATGGCCTTCGTGTGCGCCTCAATATTTTTCTGAAGATTTTCAATTATTTCCGTATGTTTCTGAGTCACAACATTTAAATTCTTGACCTCGTTTTGCATTTCCCTTATCGACTCTGTGTTGTCCTTGATTGTCTGCAGGATGTTGCTCATTGTCCTGTCGTTCTGGTCCATTTTCTCCCACAAAAGGACTATGTGGTCGGTGTTCCTTTGAACCGCGTTAGTCAGTTCGTTAAGTATCTTGTAGATATCGTCAAATTTGTTCAGGACAATGTCGTTTCTTATCTTCTCGTACAGCATGTTGGCTACTTTTCTGGCGAACTCGTCGTTGCTGACCAAAGCCCTAACGATGTCCTCAGCCATTACTAATTACTCTCCTTTAGCACTTAAATAGTTTATATAAGGGGGTCAGTACTCCGTGCAAAAGCCTATATGCTTTTTATTTTGAGGGTGCACAATGAAGCCTAAGAGCAGTGTAATGTAGGGAAGGGCATCAAATGAAACTCCCCATGTCCTCGTATGGAGTTCAGCTCCCATAGGTGGCATAAGTAGTAGGATAGGGGGAAGGAGGTCGAGGATTAATATCAAATATCATGAAGTCCTATGAAAGATCTACCCCTTATAGAACCCCTAGCTGAAGAACAGGTGGCATGAACTCTCTCCTCCCTTGGCTCGAGAAGTACCGTCTTACTGCTATTGAGTAGTCTTCTAAATACTTTATGGGATTATTGCTTAATACGTGTGGGAAATACCGCTACAGAATAGGAATTAGAGCGAGGATCCGTTTTCATCACTTAAAGTTATGAGCATTATATGGGTCAACGTGTTTGGCTTGTATGAAAGGTCTACAAGGCTCTAACGCTGTTCGGAGAAAGGTTAAGGAAATCTGGGGAAGTGGATGAGAGGAAAAGAAAGTTTTTATGGAATTCTACTGCGCCAAAAGAAGGAGGCCTTGAACAGGATGTTCGGCGCCATTACCGATGAGGAGGTCGAAAATGGAGAAGGTCGCGAGGTTCAGGGAGAACCTTAGGCCGAGGTAGTTAGAACGCGACGGTTGTTGACTTCAACATAATGATAAGGAGAAAGAAGGAGGACCTGGTCGATCTGGACTCCATAAAGGCCTTGAGCTGTAGCGTGGTCACTACCTTGTCTCGCGTCTTCAAGGCGATTAGGTTCGGACACACTACTCCCTGAAGTCAGTGGATTGTTGTCATAGGAGTACTTGCTGTGGGAAGGATAGGCCAACGCGGACTTCACGGGGAGGGCTTCCGCGTCCCGTCTTCTCGTAACGACGTTGGCCTTTCGAGTGTTGACCCCGGCAAGGATATACAGAAGGCCCTTGAGCTCTACCCGAGCGACCTCCTACCTTCCTCCGACGTCTTCAGAGGATTTACCCAACTAAGAATAACCACAACAGTGCTCTTACAGCCTAACCGCTGCACCCCAGCTACCCGCGTGGTGAAGGGCATGATGTGGGCCCGCTAAAAACTAGGCCCCCTCTCCCAACCGTCACCGTGAAAGCAGTGCTCAGCCCTTGTCGTCCTCAAGCAACCACTTCCACAGCGGTACAGCCCTCACCCCCTTTACCTCTCCAGAGTAGTCCCAGGTTATGATCAAGGCGTCGTCTACCTTGAGCTGGGACTTGGCCTCCAGTATCCCCTCCACTTTCCTCTCTTCCACTCTATCCGTGGCATATGTCACTTGGATCAATGTCGTGGGGTTGAAGTTCTTCGCCACAACGAAGTCTATCTCCCTCTTCCCCTTCCAGTAGAACACCTCTTGGTCCTTGAACCCCCTCCTCCTGAGCTCTAAGTACACGGAGTTCTCCATGGCGTGCGAGATCGAGGACTCAAAGCCTAGAGCAGTGACGTACCCGACGTCGATCAAGTATAGCTTCTTTGGGTTTGCCTTCCTCTTCCTCTCGCTCTTCTTGAACTCCTCCACGGGAAACGAGAAGTACGTCTCCCTGGCCATGTTGAACAGCTCCAAGACCGTCTCCTTCCCTACTTTAAGTCCCAATCCTTTCAAGTATGCATAGACGTTGTTCACTGTTATGGGCCTAGCGTAGTTTGAGACCAAGTAGCTGGCGAAGAGCGATGCTATTGTCGGCTTCACCGAGGAAAAGTTTCTGATCACCACGGATTCGAAGTAAGACTTCAACAGCCTGACCTTCTCCCTGTCATCCTTCTCTAGGACTACTGCAGGTAGAGAACCGTAGTGCAGGAACTCCTTGAGAAGGGAGAGTACCCTCCCCCTCTCAGGGGTGTACTCCATTAGTTTGTCGAACCTGAAGCCCTTAAACCTGAGGAACTCCCTGAACGAGAGGGGTAGACCTCGTAGTTAACGCTCCTCCCCCTCAGCTCCTCGGCTATCCTCAGGGGTGTGAGCAGGGAAGAGGAACCGGAGAGGCATACCCTGGAGTTGAGCCTCCTCCTGAACCAGCTCCCATATCCCTCCACGACCTGCACCTCGTCCAGGAGGAGGTACTTCGGTTGCTTTCCTGTAAGCTCAACAAAGACCGTTAAGGCCCTGTCCAGGTCCTCTACCTTAAAGCCCTTAAGTCTGTAGTCCTCGAAGTCGAGGTAAAGCACCTCGTCCTTTGAAGCAAGGCCTCCGTTAATCACATCTTGGATGGTTTGGAAGAGACGAAGGTCTTACCGCTCCTCCTCCCTCCTGTCACCGTTATCACGTAGTCTTTGTCCAGGGGGAGGGAGACGTCCCTCCTTATGACGTTTGGGAGCGGTGAGGTAAGCCACTCTGCTATGTAGCTCCTAAGTCTGTCCTCCACATTATCCGTTAAGGGGACTGAGTAATAAGTCTAATCCAGACCAGTTTTACGTCTCACTTGGTCTGTAAGAGACCAGGTTTTTATACGAAAGTTGAGAAAAACATCTTTCACCATTCGCTTGAACACCATTCATATTCCCAGGATCACGACCTCCATTAAGCGGTCTAAACGTTCATCAGCAAGGACTGTTCTGTCACACTCTTACCTTTAAGGTTAACTAGTGGTTCTTATCTCCTCTGTTCAAATAAGCGTAAAGAAAAGAAGTGTCTGGTACTATCATTTCCACTCCATGATCAAGTTAGCTAAGAAGTCTCCCTTTAGCTTGCAAGGAGACTCTATGGCAAATTTCTCCCTTTCAACCTCTATCGTCGAATCTACTATGTCCCATATTGTGAGGCCTACCTAGGTGCCCAAGATGGTCTTTACCGCTGTATCCATTGTTTGGTCGTAAGATGCCTTGAAGTCGCTGGGGAGCAGTAGTGAGCTCAAGGCCAGGGTCGTCACTATTTTACCAAACGACAATACGTTGAGAACCTCTGAGACTGAATACTCTTCTACGTCAATCTTCTCGCATATAATTTGTAACAAGTGCTCTAAGTCCTCGTAGGTCTTTGATTCTTCTCCCTCGAGCGTGAAGGAGTAGGTCTTTCCCTGCGCCTTGTATTTTGCTATAAGCTTTACCATGAGGTGAAATGTGCTGGTTAGCTATTTGGCCTTTGTACAGTGAGTGGTGTCGAAAGGTCTCCCTCCTCGAAAAGCAGATATGGATCCTGCATTAGTCGTCTCCCTGGTCTTGACTACTTCTCGTATAGGTCGTCGTCTCTCGTCTTAATAACCCCTCGTCTGAAGGACTAGGTTATCATGGGACGGGACTCAAGTTGCACTTTGCATGCGTGGGGCTTCCATGAGAGGTTGGCGTCGACGACGTAAAGGAGAGGTTAATTGAGAGGACGTAGGAGGTTAAGATGGCATTAACGAGTGTCGTTTAAAGAGGGTTGGTCAATGATTGCTTCTAGCGTAACTACTATTTGAAGCTGTGGTGGTCAGGAGAGAAGACACTGTAATATTCTAGCTATACATCAAGCAAAAAACTCAAAAAAGAATCTGAATAGCTTTCTCTATTTTAGATAACCTAAAAGCGGTATTCAACCCCCTTTACTTAACGGCTTTATACTCCTTATCGGTTGGTTGAAGATTATAGCTATATCTACATCTAGACCTAAAGAATGTAGTCGAATTGTTTTTAATTTTCCCTTAACCCAAGAGGTAAGCGTCTGCGTGGCTATATCTCCACTACTAAACTTATCTACAAGTTTTTGCCGGTCAGCCATCAGTTGCTATCTTCGGCTACGTGCTGTTGTAGAGGGAATTCCACTTAGTGTCACGCTTAGCGAAAAGGATAACTAGGAAAACCCTAAGTTACGACGTAAGGTCATAGAGCTAGCTGGAACGCGTGTTAATAGTAGCAGTAGGTCTTCTTGTCTTTCCTGTTAACCCAGCACGTGTTAGGCATAACGTACAGCGCGTGGTTCGGCGGTATAGACATGAGCTCCCAGACGCCCTTAATCTTAAGCGCTGTCCAGCTTTCCATAGACGGATTAATTACCTCTAGGATTCCGCCTTCCCTCATTGATACCCTACCTCCGGGTGCTACTAGACGGTCATGCGTAATCCATTCCGCGTTCCTCGGCTCCTCGAAGCACATGCCATCAGAGCATATCATCTTGAAGGGATAGTGGGGGAAGGGTAGATGGAGGTATATCTTGTATCCAGTAGACAGTTCCTTTAGAAACGCAGGCCTCCACTCCGCCTCTCCAGCCTCAGTAGGGGTCCTCACCCTCTCCCCTTTGGGCGATACCCTGGCTACCTCTAGTCCTTTACTGGGGTCTAAGAGAATTTCGGTGTTTCCGAAAATCACGTAAAGATAGAACCTCGACACTGATATTCCACTAGAGGTCACAATGTGTAATTGAGTTATGGTAAATACCTTACCTACGTCTAAGAAGTGCAAGGGGCCCACACTTCTCGGGGCTCGCCCTTAGGTGGCGAGGGGGTCAAATTCTTCAGGTCGAGTTTGTCGTTAATATCGAACCTATGTACGTGCACGTGGGGTCCGTGATCGTGAAAAACAACCTCAACGCCCAGCCAAGGTAGCTCTAGTCTTACCACATCGCCTTTATTGTTCACCTTGATTGACCCTAGTCTCTGCTTCACACTCAAGTGCTTGTAGAACTTAGAGTAGCAGGGCATCTTGGAGTTAAGCAAAACTATTGACTCAACGGAGAGTTCAAGGGCAAAGAGCAATGTTAAGTCTTCATAAAAGATAAACGGATAGATAATATCCGGCCACGGCAATTCTGGCCGTAAGGGCAACCAGTACCACACATACCTTAGCGTTAAGAAGCAAGGGTCTGGAATGATTGGCTGGGCTTCTCAGTCCTCTAACCTCTTTCCCTTGACGAAGTCAATAGTTATCTTTATAGAGTAAGCTGTGGTCCTGGCCTCTCCATCGCACACGTCAACGTTAACGTTACACCTGTCAGCCCAGTGGAGCCTCTCGTGTAGGACTATTGAGATGGTAGTCATTACCCTCACTGCCCCTTTTATAATTCTAAACAAGATCCCCCTAGGGCCCTGTTTCTTCACCCAACTGTGCATGAAGTCTCTGTCTAAGGTCTTGGATAAGAAGTTGACCGTGGACAGCGCCACTGGGCTAGCGAGTTCATTAACGTAGTTCTCAATCCTGTCTACGTTATAAAATATTGTGCCTCGGTTTGGGTATTCACAGCAATGAACGGCCAGGCGCTCGTAACACACCTGCGAAGGATTCCTTATGGGGGACTGCTTTCCCCATTTCGGCCAGTCCTCCGGCAACAACCTCATCATCTCAGGGTTTTTCGATTTTTTCGTTAAAAGCCCTCTCTATTTCCTTTATGTTTATATTTGAGGAGGTGAATTCGTCACGCGTTGGGACGTAACCAGTTGCGTACTTTGTGCAGTCTATCCCGCACCTGCCACACTCCGACATAGGGATAGAAATATCTTTCTTTTTTAACTCTTGGAAACAATGATTAGTAACAACTTCAATAGTGAGACTATTTTAAGGAACTATTAAGAATTCAGATTCACGTTATACCAAAAATCTAAATAGAAGGAAAGGCAGAAGGGTGCTCGACTCTTGGATGGTATTTGGAAGAGCGTCACTCTGTCATCCTTGAGCAAGGTCCTGTCAGCGATCATTGAGTGTTAAGGTCTAAAACGTCATACTGGTTAACGTAAAGTACTTGTTCTCTTTGTCCCTCTCTCGCTATAAGCCATTCCAACTTCATCCCTTAGAAAGTTCAAGTTTTCGTAGAGCCAATAGACGAAAACGTTAGTGCCAACACAGATCTTGCCTATTCGCGTTTTCCGCGTTTCCTCGTATAAGGCTCGGTCAGCGGTTTTGCGAGTATTGGGAGCCTTTGAATACACTTAAGTTTTTCCAGCTACGTTTGAGGAGTCTCAATAAGATCGTACTGCCTTCCAGTTCAGTGTCCTCCATTGCTTCCCCTTGTCCCTAGCTTATTCTGAGCAAAGAAGGTAGGTTATACCGTTCTAGTTGTCGACTTTTACATCCATTCTTCCTAACCTAATAGACGTTGATCTCTACGAGCTTCCTAGCCACCTTGAAGTATTTTTCTGCCCTCTCCTTGTCCACCACGTGGAGTTCCACAGGGGCGTCAAACGGTAGGTTGTAGATGTCCATCGCCCTGAGCATTATATTCATCCTCAGTTCCTTGACCTCCCTGTCGCTCAGCTTCCTCTCAGAGACTACCAGGACGTCTATGTCGCTCAGCACTGTGACCCTCCCCTCAGCCACCCCGCCGAACACGTAGACCTTACACTCGGGGCACAAGTCCTTGGTGGCCCTCGCCACTTCCTCGGCGTACTCCCTCCACCTCCTTAAGTGCTCAAACTTGTACTTAACCCAGCTTGACGCGGTCCACCACCTCGTCCAGGAGGGCTATCAGCTTTTCAGCAAGCCCCAGCGACTCCTCGGCCTCCTTGACGTCGTACTCCACGTCCTCGTACCTAGAGCTTATGTAGGCGTCCTCTATCTTCAGCAAGTTGAGCCTGTTCTCCCTAGTGAACTCCGAGACCCTCAACGAGAGCTCTTTGTACCCATTCTCGTCCAACAGCTTAGCTAAGTAGCTCAACAGCTCCCTTACACCATGGCCAGTGTACTCCTTACCGAAGAGCTCGAGTATTACCCCCTTGACGTACAGTTGGATAGTCTGTTCTACGTGAAACAACGCGACGTCGTAATACCCCTTGGCTAGGTCCTCATTGGCGTCGTCTAAGAACCTCCTGGCCCTCCTCTTCAGCCTTTCAACCCTCAGTCCGCTCATCACCCTAGATACCCATCTCACGAATATAACGGTTTCCTTCATCGATCTCTGCATTTCGACTTTTCACTAAAAATTCGTGGTCACGGACGTAGATGTCTAGACTTAACCACTAAGAAGATCCAGTAGGAAAAGGTCATGTCTCTAGTCGCTATAAGAAAGTATTCCAAGCTCCAACGAGGTTAGCCTGCGGAAGTGTTGAGTTTGAGGCAGAAGATGGTCGTCGATATCTTCACTGGTTTCACCATGCCTGAGACTATAACGTGAGCTAAACCTTGAGCCAACTTTTTACTCGTTTAAACATGGTAAAGACCATGACCACACATAACGAGGCTTACGAGAGCCTCTTAAAGGAGAAGAGTGAAGGGAAGAGCTTTTCCGACGTTATGCTTAGGCTGATAAGGGGGAGAGTGAGGAAGTCCTAGCCGGGGCTTGGGCAAAGGTATATAGCTGGTTCGTGGTCAAGAAGCATTCCATACCTTTCTCAGCGACAATACCGACCATGTTGAGGTACGGGATCTTGACGATAAATCCGAATATGTGGCGTACAACTCCACCATAGTGTTCAGCAACTTCAACGAGTTCAACGCAAAGTCGAACTTCACTTCTGAGTTCTACGCCCTCACGCACTATAACGCAATGGGCGTTTCCTACAACATCATAGGCGGATTGAACTACTTCATTTCAATCCCTTTCGGGATGCATCTTTTATTACATATTAGATCATAATCTAGTACTTAACTCTTACTTTCAATCCCTTTCGGGATGCATCAACATAAGTACCTTGAACATCCCCTCGCTAGGAAGACTAGACGCCTAGGTCGGGTAGGCCTACAATTCTACTTGACCTTCAACTTATACTTCTCCTCAAGTTCCTTCATTTCCCTCTCTACGGAGTTCAGTGCCTCCTTTAAGTCCTTCTCAATTACCGCTAGTATCTCCAACTTAGCCTGTGGAGGGAGGTTCTCTATTAGCTTATCTATGGCATCGTCCGAGACCCTGGCCCTACTCCTCCAGAACATTGTCCTCTTCTGCTCCCCTACTATCTCCCTAATTTTATCGGGAGGTAAGTACCTCAATGCCTCGCTGTAAATTTGCCTCCTCACGTTGTTACTCATGTAAAACACGTAGCGTTTCATACATCTATTTTCTAAAAGCAAAATTTTAAACTTTGCTGACAAAATCTAGAACTCTTAACAAACGGCAAATTTCTCCCTTTTTCTTGAGATCCACAAAGGGCAAAAAGCTGAAGAAAGTTTTCCTGGCTTTACTGGAAAACCTCGATTAAACTAAGGTACGGGCATTCACAAAGGGATTAAAAAGGGTAAAAGGCAGTAAACAAAGAGGTTTAGCCTTTGACGGCCTGCTTGTCCTTCTTCATTACAAGACCTCCTATTGAGCTCAGGAGGGAAAACTCAGTTGGGATAGCTAGTCCAAGGGCACTGCCAGCTACCAGGAAGTCCCTGTCGTTCTTGTAGGTACCGTACAGCGTCCTCAGCCCGGAGACTATTCCCATCTTAGGTATACCAACGCGTTGCCTCCCTCTACTTTTAGTCCGTAGAGGTAGCGGTCTAACTGGTGCCAGTCACTAGGTCCACTATTCCCGCTATTAGGGTTATTACACCTCCTACCACCGGCAGTATCCTGCTTATCATCTAGCCTTCACTTGGGGTGAGATTAATTAAAAGTGTTAATATTTTTGACTTAAATTCCGTAATATAATAGAATCTTTTCATCAATTTACCTGAATTAAATCAATATATTTTATAATAATCGCGCTAAGCTAGCTAAAAGATGCAAAGTTTTACGGTGATAGAACAAGCAAAAGATATATATATGAATTTAAGTTAAAACTTTGTCTTTAAAACAATTTATATAATAGACAATTTTTATCGGTAGCTGGTTAAGATAGATGTGTGCTATCTTGTTTTGACGAAAAGAACGAGAGCCTTGCCCTTTAGGGTGGGGAAGAGGTCAGCGTCAGAGCTCAACCTCGCAAGTAGCGCGTCAATTTGACCGCCATTGAAAAGTATGCCTAGCTCAACGGCAAAAAGGAAATCCCCGCCCCAACTTCTGAAAAAGAGTAGCCCCACGTTATTTGGGGAAAATCTTAAAATTTTCGCGATTAACCATAGTTTATGAAGATCCTTTTCGTGATAATGGACGACCCATCAAGCTTGTCGGAGTCAATTAAAGCATCCCACGCCCTACACTACGCCGTTGAACTAGCGGACAAGGGACACGACTCCTTGGTATACTTCGACGGCCTCGGCGTTAAGATACCCATTTCCGAGAGCCCCTACAAGGGTTTGAGGCCTGCGTATGAGAGAGCACTCAAGAAGGGGATAATACTGGGTGCGTGCGGTTACTGCGCCTCTCCCCCTCACCTGAACGTCAAGGAGAAGGTATCCTCACAAGTTAAGCTCATAGGAGACGAGGAGCACCACTACGCGTTTACCGACCTAGTTGAAAAGGGTTACCAGATAGTCATTACTTAGCCTAAGACAAGGAGCCTTATCTCTGTGCTTTAATGCTTATATCCGATAAGGAAGAAACTACTCCATGGTCTTCCAGAGGTGCTACATGTGTAAGAACGCTTGTGGCATCACTGTCTCGGTGGAAGGGAAGAGCGTAAGGGTCTCAGCAAGCAGAAATCACCCCCAGCCGGGTATCTGTGGTAGGGGGGCTGCAGGGCCCTACCTCCTCACTCACCCAGACAGGCTTAAGGGTCCCTTGGTAAGATAAGGGGACTCCTTAGTACCTTTCAATCCCTTTCGGGATGCATCCGGTCTGACAACCCTCTTGCGCGGCAAGGAGCTCACAGGGGAAGTCCCCCTCGTGTAAGTCCCAGGAGCTCTAACTTATTTCCTTCAGAGGGTTTATAAGCTATCGCTTACCCTGAGCCAAGACTCAGTTGTACTTCTGCTGGAAGATCAGCCTCTCCAAGTTCCTTACCCTCTCTTCCAACTCCTTCGCCCTCCTGCCTAGTTCCTCGTACTCGCTCTCGTACTTCGCCAGCCCCTCCTCCAGCCTCTTCAAGTTCTCGTTCATCCTCACCTGGTCCTCGACCAGCTTCTCAAACTCCAGCAACACCTTTACCAGGATCTCCCTGTCCTTGTCAGTGAGCTCTACCTTCTTGGTTAGCTTGTACAAGAAGTAGTCCACTATCTCTCTTACCTGCTTCACTAGGTCGTCCATAAATAAAAGTCGAGAATGGGGTATATAACCGTGACCGTGTAGCAAACCCTATGACCCCTACACTCATATGCTCTCATTCCAAGGTAATAAGTCATAAGGGTGGGGGAGGACGGAGAGAGTGAAAGGGTTGCTCTTAAAGGCATCATTTTCAATGGTGGTCTTTGCCTTCCGCTCCTCTCTTGAAGCGTATACGCTAGCTCCTCCTCCTATCTCGTTATCTGGGTAAAGGCGTTGCTATTTAGGTCTGTTTCGTCAAGATGTGAGGAACACCGTTGAGTCCCCGCAAGGGAATTGCCTTAACCAGTTTAAACCTAGCTGTAGGTACGATAAGGACGCTAGGTGCTCCTTTACCTGACGTCCTTCATAACCTTGACCTTTATCTCCCCTTGCAGCGAGTCCATTTCCCCTACTCTTTGCACTATTCCCCCTTCATCTATCCTAAGTTCCACCACGTGTGTACCGTCGTCCAAAGTAAGTCGGAGAGGCATCGAAAAGCTGAGTTCGAGGACCATGAGCACGAGCTCGTCCAGCTCCTCCCTATTTACCACAAGGGGCTCGCCGGTCACCGCTGAAAGCTCGAGGGTAAACCTGTCCAACTTTCTCTCCTTCATCTTTTTCCCTCCTCCCTTCCCTTTTACTTCCCTCCTCGCCTCCTCGGCCACCCTCGCCCTCTCCACTTCCCGCTTGAACCTCTCAACCCCATCTACGTACAATTCCTCTGCGACCTTTTTTGCCAAAGCCTCAAAGGGCCCCTCGTACTTCCAAGTTAGCTCTACGAACGTCTCGTGACCTACTGGTTTCAGGGAGAACTTCAGGCTTGAGTCCAACTTTAGGGGGCCGAGGGACTTCTTGACGTAGTAGACCACCTCGTTTTTGCGTATCTCCCTCGTCACCACGAGGCTTACCGTAAAGACCCAGGAGACGGTGAGCTCCCACTCGTCCTCCTTAAGCTTCCTCAACTCCTTGAAGTGGGGGACGTACTTCAACAAGTTATAGGGATTTTCCAAGAACTTCATGACCTCGTCAACGTCTGTCCTTACCTCAATAAGGCGTGTAACTTCCTCCACACCTTCTCTGTTAACTAGAAGTAAATAAGTTTGCTAAATGGTCTGCGGGGTCCCAAAGGAATCAAGTTTCAAGTTAAAATCTCTAATTCTATGTGTGACAATTTCATTGGCCTACTTAAACTTGGTTTCCCTATCATCTCGAGTAAATCACGTTGCGCAGGATAAGGAGACTTTCACCTAGTTATTGTGTTCATTGTGTAGATTATTGAGAAAAGCTGACGACGTGAGCCCAGCGCGTTGGGCTTATATATCGTGTCGTCCTTTCTTTATTACCGGAACGGCTCTTTCCAGAACGAACTTGTACGCTAATCTTAGTCCTATGTTTTTAGGGAAGGGACTTGAAACTATAGCCGTCGTGAAAAGAACGTTTAGGCCAGTAATTTTTTCCATCAACTCGTACAAAAGCTGTCCTACTGGCCTGGCTATCTCTTCTTTATCCTTTGACTTAAAGTCAGTGCAAAAATTTGAGACTTTCTAAACTACTACAAACTCTTTCATATGTATTTCAGTCACTCCTACACAGCCGTATTTCTCTAGGACTTCATTAAACTCCTCTAGTCTCTTCAACTCTTCTAGATTTACTGTAACAGCAGACTCTGCATAGACCTTCAACTTTCTTTCCATACTTTCATCCATGAATATGAACTTCGTAGTTTTTTATGAGAGCTGTATATTTATAATTTTATTCTGTTTAATATACCATCCACCCACTGCCAAATGTAGGGGCCTAGCCCTCAACCATTGGATTCCTTCGAGCCCGATAGCTGGATTCACATCTCTAAAAATCTTACTCGCCTGAAAGCAGGTCTCCTATTGGGTGGGCAGTCTTCCGAGTGTATACTTAAAAACTACTATAATTTGTGTTAACAAAGCGTGTCGAAGACCAAAAATGTAAAAAAAGTGAAACACTCACCTTTCTTTTTCTTGCCTGCTTATTACCAAGAATGTCACCATGCTTACTAATATCGCAAAATACCATCCGTAGTCATATACCAACGATAACGAAGGGATTGCAACACTTACTAACGAAAATAGACCTCCAATTATGGTGGATACCAACGCCTTTACGTTTATACCTTCTTTGTACCAGTACACCCCTCCTGGCTTAAACAAGTCGATCAGCTTCATGTGCGTCTTATCCATGATCCAATATTTTCCTCTGACCTACTCCCCTCCCTGCGAGGGTTCTGCCTAGGTCTAAGGCGTTACTCCCCTTTATGGGAGTTACTCCGTTGAGCGTTACAAGAAAAGAAAGAGGCTTCCTCGGTACGTCTACAACTTTGTTTATACCTAGTTTCACGATATTAAGCACACAATTGACGTCGCTGTGAAGTTTATGGCCAAGAGGACAGTTTACGACACCACTGGGATTTCTGTCAACCTTAACGCCGTGGTAGGCGCAGAGCCGCGAAGTATTGTACTCACACTAGAAACGTGATTATGCCGTACTAGTGAAGCTTG
>JALBWU010000020.1 GCA_022678445.1 Candidatus Aramenus sp. CH1
ACAACTGCGGTTTTGACGCTTCCGGAATTGCGGGAGTAATCGGGGCTCCTCATCTTTAGTTCACCAAAGGAAGCGCCATAAAAGGAAATCGTTTTCATGTTAAAACCTTAACCCCGCCAAGCGAGGTTTGTCTTCTTATTTATCAAGGTAGATCCTCCTTAGTTTTAAAAGGTTTTATACAACTCTTGCGTATATTATGTATGCAACCTAGACCCAGACTTCCCGTCTCAAACTTGCCCCCAGAAGGGCCAGAGGTAGTAGTGGTAGACGTGATGCTGAGGTGTAAGTTGGACAACGAAGTAGTCCCCGCGTCCATGGCGCTCCAACGCCAACAGATGCACGAGAAGAAGGGCGAACAGCCCTGCTTTATAGTCGAGACTTCCCCACTGCAGAAAAAGAGCGAGAGGGAGGAGCCATCTGGGGTCATGTAAGGTAAGGGACTAGTTCCTTTTTTACCTTCCCCTTAACTACGCCATCATACTCGTGTACTTTACCAATGTATGACTCAAGGGAGGGATCAATGGGAAGCTCCACGACAGGAGCGTTGTACCTCTTGGCCAGATCCTCCGCGTTCTTTAGGTCGCCGAAGGGCCTAGCTACCTTGTCGTCGCCGCAGTCCATGTAAGCCATGTTTACCACGAGGAGGGGCCTCTTCTCCCTCTCGTTCAAGTACCTCATCACGTACTCCACCACCTTGACTGAGACCGCGGATGGGGTCGTCACAACCACTGGGAAGAAGTCGGTGAGCCTCTCAAGGGTGAGCACCTCGTCCCCGAGCCCTGGAGGGAGGTCGAAGACTACGTAGTTAGCGTCGCCTAGGTTGGCGTATGCAACGAGGGACTCCATGACTTCGCCAGCGTTTCCCCCGGGCAATACTACGTATTTGTCCTTGACTATGCCCCCCAGACTGACAACCCCCAGCTCTCCAAGCTTAAAGGGCTCTATTCCGTTCTTGGTCACTTCGTGCAACTTGTCCTCTAGGCCAAAGAGCTTTGTGGTTGCCATTGTGTGGACGTCTAAGTCCACTAGAACTGCCCCCCTCAAGGAAAGGGCAAGGAGGGCTGACACCAGGCTCTTCCCTACGCCCCCCTTTGCGCTCATAACTGCTATTGCCTTCTTCCCCCTGAGCTTTTCCTTAGCCAACTGTCTGAGCGGTTCCACTTTCCTCTACCTCTATACCGTCTATAGTTATGTCTTGGGTCTCAGCTACTATGTCGTGGGATCCACACCTAGGGCACTTGAGGAAGGAGGGAGCCAACGCAGGCATCAAGTGAAGGGGGTACTCCTCGCCGAACTCTCCCTTCAAGGACTCCAGCTGGTCACTCACGTCCTTAAGCGAGAAGGTCAAACCGCAGTTCCTGCATTTGAATATAGGGTCCTTAAATACGACCTCTAGCTCGGCCTTATCTAGAGGAGAGTCCCCCTTCATTGTGTCGAAGGCCTCCTTCAATATTTCCACGTCGAGGAAGGAGAAGGAGGGTATGCCCACCTTGACCTTCTTTACTTGAGTCACGTGGTTTTCGCTCGCCCAGTTTACCACTGTCCTTATTACGGCGTCGGCGACAGACCACTCGTGCATACTAACTAATTGAACGGAAAGTAAAAAACTTTTTAGGGTAGATCTATTAAGACATGTCTAGTTAATGATGACACGTGTCTACAAAAGTCTAAATAGCCAAACTAGTAAAGTTTTCAAAATTTAAGAATATTAGAGTCGAAAGCTTACATCTTCTTATGAAGGTAAAAGTAGGGGACAAGGCTCCAGACTTCACAGCCCTTAACGAGAACGGCGAGAGCGTCACTCTCTCGAGCTTTAGGGGTAAGTGGGTCGTACTTTACTTTTACCCCAAAGACGACACGCCTGGGTGTAGGGCTGAGGCGCTCAGTTTCAAGGAGAACTGGGAAGAGCTGATAAAGGCAGGGGTAGTTGTGCTCGGAGTGAGCGGGGACTCTCCTGAGTCCCACAAGAGGTTTAAGGAGAAGTACGGCCTGCCCTTCACCCTGCTGAGCGACGAGGGAGACAAGATAAGGGAGATGTACGGTGCCAAGGGACTACTCATACCGGGGAGGGTCACGTTCCTCATAGACCCGGAAGGTGTGGTGAGGTTAGCGTACTCCTCCCAACTGAACCCCACATCCCACGTGAAGGAAGTCTTAAGGGCACTACAACAGCTTAAGACGATCACGTAAAAGCCAACTTTTTTGTAGGCCTACTTCAGTGGAGTTTATAACCCGGATATTAGTTTAACTAAAAATTTCTCGAAAGGGAAAGAAAAAATTTAGATTGGGTAGGGATATACGTTGGGATCGCTGAAGAACAGGATCATGTTGGAGGGCACCTCTATCACGTCAACTCCTGGCTTGCCCAACGCCTCCCATATCGGGTTCCCTTGGTTCGCGGTTACCACTGCGGAGTCGTAGGTGTGCAGTGCAGCTTGTAAGTTAGTGTATGTGTTCAAGCATAGCCCTGTTGGGTCAGACACGTTGGAAGGCACGTAGGTGGTACACTGTCCAGTCACTGGATTGGGGAATATGTTGGGGTTGAAGACTAGGACTACAACTATGTACCACGGTATGGATGTGTCGGTGGTGAAGGTCACTAAGTGCTCGTGGGCCGGAGTTGGGAGAACTCCTTCTGGCAGTCCGAAAACGCCGTTCTTTATGCCCAAGTACTGCTCGACCGTAGTGAATGCTGGGGAGTATATTAACGCCATGTGGTCTGGGCACGCGGTTTCAGTTAGGGCAGCTCCACACTGCGTCAAGATGGTGTAGTTGTTGCCGTTGTAGTGAAAGACCGGGAACCCTTGTGGGGTAGCTCCCAGCTGGGTTACGCCAAATATTGAGAGCCCGGCAAAGGCTGGCACTAGCACGTAAACTGGGGCGGCGTTAGGAGGCATTGCGGAGGAGTTTAGCATTTCCCCGACCTCGCATCCCATCACATCGCTCTCCACTGTGGCGTTAGGGTAGAAGGAAGGTGCTACAGGTGGGCAGGAGAACTGGGAGGTGTACATGAAGGTTATCACTTTTCCATCGTAGAAAGCTCCAGAGGAGTTCACTGTAACGGGCACTGTCTGGGTCACGGTGGAAGTGACAGTGGAAGTGACGGGAACTGTAGACGTGGACACCGACGTGCTTGTCACCGTAGTGGTAACAGTCTGGGTAGTGGAGGGCTTGGTGGCGTAGAGAGCGAAGCCTATAGCTGCTATTATAACTAATAATATTGCTACTCCTGCAAATACTACGTTTGATACTGCAACTACTCTCTTATCCCTTTTTCCCTTGGTTTTGGACTTTTTATTTGAACTCATTGAAAGTAAAAGGGTCTAGGCAATACTTTAAGAGTTAGTCTAAAACTTTCAAACTACTCCAAATATATCTCAACTCACATCATTGCCCTATGAGGTCTCTGAGAAACGTCGGTTTCGCCCTCTTGGCATTCATTGGGATATTGGTGGCCTTTGGCGTGTACGAGAGCTACTTCACTGCCAGCTCTGCTATAGGACAACCCGTAAGTGAAGGTATTTACTCGCAGCTTTACAGCCTCGCCAACTCCAACTTCAGCTACTCCTTTGTACCCTCCTCGGTTTACGTCCAGACAGCTAAGGTCTACAACGACACTGCCTTCACCACCTACGAAGGCAAAGTCCTCGTCCTTTACGTTGGGGCGGAGTGGTGCCCTTACTGTGCAGCTGACAGGTGGGCAATCCTGGTAGCCCTCATGAGGTTCGGCAACTTTACGGGACTAGAGTACATGATGTCCTCATCCAGCGACGTCTACCCAGACTCCCCAACTTTCACCTTCACCAACTCGAGTTACTCCAGCCCCTTTGTGTACTTCCTCCCCTACGAGTATGAGAACAGACAGGGACAGTCCCTCGACACTCCCCCAGCACAAGTGGAGCAGTTGTGGAAAGAGCTGGGAAACGAGAGCATACCATTCGTCTACGTGGGAGGCTACTACTACCAGGTCGGGACGATTGTGAACCCTGGGCTTATAAGCGGGCAGTCTTGGGACTACGTGTTACAACAGCTTCAGGGGAACACTCAGTTGGCCAAGGAGGTCTACTCTGAGGCAAACATACTGACTGCAGAGATATGTAAGGCCGACAACAACCAGCCCTCCCACGTGTGTTACAACCCCGCGATAGAAGAAATAGAGAAGATGCTGTCCTCCCAAGTCAACTACTACGTTGTAGCAGAGGATAAGGGATAAATGGGCTAGGTTGATGTAGGCATGAGGGTCCCGGTAAACGTGAAGGTAAGGTGGTTTGTCCCGGCGCTAACTGCGTCCTCCCTTTTGGCGCTCCTCTTGGGGAACTTCTACTATTTGCTGGTTTTGGGCGTAGCGTGGGAGGTAGTCAATGGACTAGCGTTCAACAAACTCTACAAGACTAGGAACTTGAAGGTACAGGAGTTGTCCGACGTCTTCGCGTGGGAGATCTCCGGGTTGCTCGCGTTCGCGGGGCTCTTCCTTTCGTACTTTGTGGGTAGGTTGCCTTCCATAGCTCTGGTCTTGATGTCCCTTTTAACGCTGTACGTCAGGGAGGTAAAGGGCAAGTACATCTCGCCCAAGGTTGCCTTCACCCTCCTCTTCCTGGCCTTCACGTCAACGTGGTTCCTCTCGGCAGACCTCAACTTGGTTGGTGGCGCGGTATCGCCAAACGACGTAGTGCAGGAGGCCTCGGCGTTGGGGACAGTCAACTTACCAGCAGTCTCTTACGTATATAACTCCTTCTCGGTCTTCGTGGGGATACTGGGCACGCCGTGGTTTTCCATCCCATTTGGCGCCTTCTTCCTACCTTTAACGCTATACAGGATGGTGAAAGCGAGAAACTTGGAGAACAGGGTGAGGCTGTCGCTGATGATTTTTGCCTACTGGGTCTACAGCACCTACATTCCCTCCTTTTCGCCTTTAGTGGACAAGGTACAGTACATACCTTACATGTGGTTCAACGGTCTGGGTACGTACGGACCCGTCTCACCTTCATACCTTCTCACGGGAATAGTTGGGACTTACGTGGTAACTGCAGTCCTGTCATTTGCCTTCGGCTCAAGGCAGATATGCTCAGTCACCTGCACTGCTCCCTACATGCTCCAGGGTTCTTTTACCTATTCCCTTAAGGACTTCAACAGGACCTCGAGGCTTGGGAGGAAGATGCTGGGTTCGAAGCTGACGTGGTGGCAGAAGGCTAGCTCGGCTACGCTAATGGGCTCTCTCCTAGCGTTGGCTGTTGTGTCTTACTTAGACCAAGAGGGGGTCCTAAACGTGACGTTCCTGGGAGTCGACCCCGTAGTGTATTTGTGCCTACTGTACTTCAACTTCCTTTGGTACGTCCAGTTCCTGCTTGCCCCCTTTCTGGGGAACTACGCCTGCGTCAACATGGGCGTGTGCCAATGGGGTGTCGTAAACCAGTTCTTCTCTTACCTGGGCCCCTTTAAGCTTAAGGTAAGGGACCCCATGGCGTGCGTCAACTGCAGGACAGTAGACTGTGCAAAGGCGTGTCCAGTAGGGATAACTGACATGAGGGGGGGTTTCATAAAGAAGGGGGAAATGAAGTCATTCAAGTGCATTGGAGCTGGGGACTGCATAGAGGCCTGCCCAGAGGACAACATATTTATCTACGACGTAAGGAGGGCGATAAGGGAGAGATTGTCGCGCAAAGGCGGTTAAGGAAAGCCTTGGTCGACTCGTGGGAATTGGAATATAGACTACATATCTCTGTATAGCTTCCAGAAAATATGCAGAGAACTGTTATTAAATAACGAGAGAAGTACTCCATATGAAGTTCCCGCTTTTGGCCTTGCCCCTAGTGGTCCTTGAGGGCCTCTTACTAGGGAAGCTGAACTACGCCCTCCTAGCCCTCTTGCCCCTGGCCCTCCTCTTGAGGAAGTACAGGGAAGAAACCTCAGTGGCGCTCGTCCTCTTCCCGATGTTCCTCAAGCACTCCGCCATTGACGTGGCCCTCTGCTTGGATTTCGTTCTGTTGACGTTGTCATAAAGCGTTTTCTGCTCCAACTCTGACTAGAGCACATGAGGGTATTCATCACAGGTAGGCCAGGGGTGGGAAAGACTACCACCTTAAAGTATGTGGTTGAGGAGGTAAAGAAGAGGGGCGTGATGGTAGCCGGGTTCCTCTGCCCAGAGGCCAGGGAGAAGGGGGAGAGAATGGGGTTCAAGATAGTCGACTTGTCCACGGGAAAGGAGGGGTGGTTGGCCAAGGTGGGCCCAGGGGAGCCTAGGGTTGGGAAGTACGCGGTGCAAAAGGAGGCAGGTGAGGTGGCAAGGCTAGTCCTCTCCTCCCTCCCAACAGCCCAGCTCGTTGCAATTGACGAGATAGGGCCCATGGAGCTCTCCATACCTGCAGTGAAAGAAGTAATAGACGCGGTCTTGAAAGGTGAAAAGCCCCTAGTCGCAGTAGTCCACAGGACGATAAAACTGGAGGGAAAGCTCTACGTCCTTGACGTAAACAACAGGGAACAAGTGAGGAAGGAGGTACTCAAGGATGTGCTTAAAGCCTTGGGCTTACAGGGTTAAACACTTGACTCTTTAACCCTCAGTCCCGTGGTGTAGGCATTTGCCAGGAGCAGTATTGTCATCCTAGACTTCAAAAACCTCAAGTTTGAAAGTACTATCTTTACTATCTTAGGAGAGGGAGGAGAGCTTTATCTTCTGTCCGCGTCACAGCTCACGGTGTAGTTTGTGGATACGTAACCTAACCCTCAAGGTTCTGCTTTCTCCCACAAAATTAAATTGATGTAGTTAACTGCCTTTAACTTGAGCGCACAGCCCTACGTCTCGCTTGTACACCACGTATCGCTTGTCAACTAGGGAGAACACCTTCACCTCGAGTTCCACTCCCCTCCTCAACGCCTCGTAGAAGGTCTTGGCGAACTTCCTGTCGATCTCGGCGTTTGGGAGGAAGCAGTCAACGTCGTCTCTCATGACCAGAACCATCACTTTTGCCTTAAAGCCCTTCTCCTTCAACCTTATGAGCTCCGCTAGGTGTCTCCTCCCTCTCTCTGTAGGAGCGTCAGGGAAGAGGGCAACTCTATTTTTGGCCAGGGTACAGCCCTTGACCTCTATGAACGCGTCGTCTAGCTGGAAGTCCAGCCTACTGTCTCCCACTTTTACTTCCCTCTTTGCCCCTGGGAGGAACTTCTCGGCTATCTCGCTGTGAACGCTCGAGTCAGTGATCACCCAAGCGCCGTCCCAAGCTGCCGTGAGTTGGCAGTCCGTCTTCCTCTTCCCTCCGTTCACCTCCCTAACTAGAACCCTGTTCCCTGGGTAGATTAGCTCCTTTAGCCTCCCTGGGTCGTGGAGGTGGCATGCCCTACCGGAGACGGTCAGAACTAGGAACCTGTTAACCCTCTCCTTTATCACTTCCTCGTGAAGTTCTGGAAACTCGTATACCACAAACACGAGATAATTGTTGAGACTTGGAAAATGTGTCTTACTCCTCTTCTAATAGCTACCTTAACGGATTTAATTACCACAGCCACTGGATTGTACCCTACACACACCTCCCCCTTAACGGATTTAATTAGTACATAATAACTCCAGCCAACTCAACTGCGATAGGTCATGTAGAGGACACTTCCGCACAGCAGGTCTACCTTCACCTCTCCTTCAGACTTCCTCACCCTTGGGGACCAGTCCCCCATGTACCGTGAGCCTTGTAGGCCAATTGAACAGCGTAAGCGTCCTTTATTGACGTGTTCCTTCCCTTCTCAGTTACGTCAAAGCCAAAGAGGTAAACGTAGTCTAACTTGTCGTCATTTACGTTACAACTTATCCCCTCAGCTTCCCTGGCGACTGAAGAGACGTTGTGCTTCCTAGACGTTAGGAGCAGCTACACCTAGTTTTCGTTCACCTCCTTCTCGAGTGAAAGGACTTTCCCTCCTAAAGACACCTCCACGACAGCCCTAACAGTGACTCCCTCAACCTCAACTACCCAGTTTTCCTTGAGGGTAGCCTTAGCGCTCTTAGGCGTACTTTTCGTCTCTTCTGCGAAGGCCTCCGTCGCTACCTTTACCGCCTCCTCTTTGGACACCCCAACCGCGTTACACGCGACTTGCGTACCGCTGGGGTCCACCTTACATGAGTAGAGGCTTTCCGCGTTTATAAATACGGTGTATCCTTCTACTTTAACCACCTCCCCTTTCACTTTCGCTAAGGCTAACTTCACAGCCTTAGATTGCGTAACGCTCACAGACCTCTGCAACAAGGTTCCCACGTCGTCGTACTTCAGCCTCCTGACCCACTCCCCGCCCTGCGAGGGTTCCGCTAGGGTCTAAGGCGTTACTCCCCTTTAAGGGAGATACTCCGTGATGTGAAGAGAAAAGAAAAAGGCTTCTTCAAAGCGTTGACAATCTTCTTTACTCCTAGTTTCATAATGTTTAACGCACTGTTGACGTTGCTGTGAAGTTTACGACCAAAAGGACAGCTATCGACACCCCTTGGGATTTCTGCCAACCTTAACGTTATGGTAAGCGCAGAGCCGCGAGGTATTGTACTCAACGACTAGAAACGTCTTTATGCCGTGCTCGTAAAACTTGTTCACTATAGCGCCAACTTGCGAAAAGACCAAATTTGAAGTGAGCTTGTTACCCTTATCCTGAGCGATAAGATATGGATATCCCAAGTAAACTGTGGAGACGCCAAGAGACCACAAGGACTTAGCCAAGTGAGATGCTAAAGTTCTGTAGTAGTGAAGAAGCCTACGGTAAAGCTTTGCAAATACTCTTTCCCTTTCCCTCAGCACTTCTTCTCTAGCTTCTTGTTCTTGAACCTTCTCAGCCTCGCTCTTCAACTTGTCTAGTTCGGCGATCTTTTTCTGAAAAGTAGAAGTTCGCTCTTAACTGCTGAACCGCGGTAAAATAGAACAGTACCGTCCTCAACAACGACAGTAGCCAACGCGTTTATACCAAGGTCAATTGACGCAATCTTGTCGCCTTTAGGTCTCTCGATCTGAATCTTATCCCTCTCACCGTGAATGATAAGAGAGTCCTTCATTGGCTTACCACTTTTCTTAGAAGTAGTCCTACCGACGTCGACTGGAATACAAGCGTAAAACTTGTTATCTTCAATGTGAATCTCCAGTCTACCTTGTGCATCAAACCACCTTAACCTACCTTCAAAGGGCATCTTCATTTCCCAATCCTTCAGAGAGATGACGCGTTTTTCTTCGTCAACTTCGTAGCGATCTTGTCTAATGACTAGGATTAATTTCCTCTTACCGCCTTCCAATAGCCTGGTGGCGAGACGTGGTTAATGAACAACGGTATGTCTTTCCTTTGCTTTAGTAACGAGAAGAATGATGACCAAGCTTCGTTGTTCTTCTGAAAACAGCTTGAGCGTTGGCGGCGCCCAACACCCCTTTGTACTTCTCGTAATACTTCCTCCATGTTTCCTTGAGGTCCACTTTCTTTCCTTGGAAGAATTGTTGTCTCCTCTCGTAGTTAGTCTCGTTCCACAGCTTTGCAGTTGCGTCTGCCAACTTCCTCAATTTCCTCTGTTGACCCACTTGGGAAGAGCCTTACGACGATTGTTCTGACGCTTCCCTCTGGTATTGCGGGGGTAATCGGCCCCCGCCCCTCATCTTTAGTTCGCCAAAGGAAGCGTCATAAAAGGAAATTGTTTTTGTTATTTAAAACCTTACTCCGCCAAGCGAGGTTTGTCTTCTTTTTTATCACTATAAAATGACCAAAAGGACAATTAACGACTTTCCTTACAGCAGAACTCCTTTTAGAACGATATGAAAAGGTTACGCAATTAAATACTTCCATAAAGGAATGACCTCAACCTTTTCGCCGTTCTTCAGCTCCTCTACTCCCTCCATATCCCACGTAATTAACCTTAGCTTGTAACCCTTGTATTTCTCAGAAAACCTCTCTAGCCCTTTTAATTCCCTTTCCTCTAAGCCGTTTACGTCGTAACTAACTTGTATTGCCTCTTTCACCTCTCCGTTGACCACGAAATCTACCTCACTTTGACCGTTAGAGTAATAAAATATTTCGTAATTTAATTTTTGATAATACTTCCTCCTCAGCAGTTCAACAAGCACTAAGTTCTCCATTACCCTGCCTATCTCCATTTTACCCGTTAAATTTACGTTAAATCCAGGATCTATTACGTAGACCTTCCTAGGCGATACGTACTTCTCAACCAACTTTCCAGTGAATCTTCTCACCAACAAAAGGAGGTATGAGTTTGTCAAGCAGTTCAAGTAGTTCTCTACACTTTGATGAGAAATATTGAACATCCTTCCCAATCTTCTTGTCGTTACCTCTTTACTGGCGTTTTCCACAAGGAAGGTTGCTAAGGAGTTGATCTCGCTTCTCCTTATTTTACACCTTTGTATAACGTCTCTTGTCACGATATCTTTAAACAAGGTAAGTAAGTACTCCTTGGGAGAAACTACCTTATAAGCCTCTGGAAAACCGCTTAATTTAACGTATTCCTCTAACTTTTCCTTAACCTTTGCTATTCCCCTAGTGCTTTCCTCCACTGAAACGTTATAGTACTTGAGGAATTCCTTGAACGAGAACTGCAAAAGCAAGTAATCCAAATGCCTGCCAGTTAGGTAAGTCCCCATTTCTTTGCTCATGAGCCTTGCGTTGCTTCCAGTAACTATAGTGGGGTATATTTCCCTCATTCTACTCACGAAGAGTTCCCATCCCTCAACGTTTTGAATTTCGTCAAGTATTAATAGGTCTATCTTACCTCCTTTTATCTCGTATCCTGCCTCCAGGATTTTATTAAGTTCGTTAACTTTTATTCCGTAAAGCCTTTCATCATCAAAGTCCACCCTCAAGAATTTCCTACCTTTTGCCATTTGAACTGCGTAAATAGATTTTCCAGCCCTCCTAGGCCCTGTAATTAAGTAAGCGTGTGGTAGATCTGCGACGTAGTTGACTTCCCTATTTATTATTCTCTCTTTTGACAACTTCTCCTCAAGTACCGATTCTTGATCAAGTAATACCTGCTTAATTTTCCAGGTTTCCACAAATAGTGGTTATGGAGAGGGTTTAAAAACTGTCAATCAGAAATTGACAGTGAAACGTGTAACTGTAAATTAAGAACTGACAATACCCTAAGATCCGCGTACGTGGAAAGAAATTTGCTAAATAATTGTGATAAATACTATATGTTACTAAGTTTTTCTTATATGACTGTATTTTTATCTAAGAGATCTTCTGACCTCCTCCCCGCCCTAAAGGGCGAGGCTTTCATTATTTTGTGAAGGCTAATCTCCAAGGTAAAATTCATATTTTAGAATATGATATTTTAGAATATGATATTTGTGGATAGGGAAAGAGAGCTAGAGGCAATCAAAAAGAGATTGGAGTCAGACTCACTAGAGCTCATAGTAATCTACGGTAGGAGAAGGATAGGAAAGACTTCATTAGCTTTAAGGGCAGTTGAAGGATATCCCTTTGTTTACTATCTGGCAGTTGAAGGGAAAAACAATTTGTCAAAGTTTAAGCAAACTGCTGAAATACATTTTCCTGAAGTTAAATACGTTAAGGAGGACTGGGAATCTCTTTTCTATTTCCTTAAGGATAAGGTAATAGTAATAGACGAGTTCCCCTACTTGATCAAGGAGGATAGCTCAATACCGTCGGTTCTTCAGAAGATAATAGACGAGGTGTTGAAGGGAAGTAAAACAAAGGTAATTCTCCTAGGCTCTTCAATATCAATGATGAGCGATTTGCTTTCTTACAAGAGCCCCTTGTACGGAAGGAGGACCTCTAGTATAAATTTGAAGGAGTTAAGATTTAAGGATTTGAGAAAGTTCGGCTTTGACGTAGTTGAGGGAATAAGGATTTACGGCTTTGCTGGAGGCGTTCCCTACTACCTTAGCAAGGTTAAAACTCCTTTCTTGAGCTGGATAAACGAGGAGTTGAAGAGGGTTGATTCCTTTGTAAAAGACGAGATGGACTTTTTGTTGAGGTACGAATTCACCGAGATATCTACGTACAAGGAGATTTTGTTGGCTATAGCTCAAGGTAAAAACACGTTGGGAGAAATAAGGGACTTTGTGAGGGTTGGAGGAGATATTTCATCTTACATGAGGAAGTTAGAGAGAATAGGGTTGATAAGGAGGGAAGTTCCAGTTTTAGGAAACTCTAAGAGAGGAAGGTATACAATAGCTGACAACTTCGCTAAGTTTTGGTTTAAGTTCGTTTACCCCAACCTTAGCGAGATAGAGGAAGGGAAATTCGAATTGGGGGAGAAGGAGTATAACCAATACCTAGGAAGTGTATTTGAGGAAGTCGCCAAGGAGTACGTAAAAGAGAAATACAGGGTTAGTAACGTAGGTAGGCATTGGTTTAAGGACGTGGAAATAGACATCCTGGATAAGGGGTTAAGGGTTGCTGGTGAATGCAAATGGAGCGATAACGTAGATGGAATAAGAGTGTTGCATGAACTTGAGGATAAGCTGAAAAGACTCAAGTTAGATGTGAATAAAATTATAATATTTGCTAAGAGTTTTCAAAGAACAGAAAATTTTGAAAGAGTAGAATACATTGACTTAGACAAGTTAAGGAAGTGGTATGAGGAAAGCTGAGTGCCAAGGTTAGGCTTTCTGAATTTAAGTAAGAGAGAACGCCCAAAATTAAAGTTTACAAATATATTACGGGCCTACAGTTTCTTAAGTTCCTATGCTAGAAGTGATTAGCTTTGTTTGATGTAGAATTTCCAAGGCCTTTTTCTTGTTTCTCCGAAATTCCGAGTGTGGACAAGAATTTTGTTATTTTGATTTAAATTGAATTTTCCTTATCATAGAAAACATTTTTAGGGTAAGTTATTAATTGTGAGAACGTGAACAGGTTTGACTTCCTCACCCTCACTCAAATAATCTCTACCCTTATATAGTAAAAGTCTAAAAAAGTTTTTATAATAGTGTGAAACTTACGTTCCTTCCTTAGATACGAGCTCCTTGGCCATTCTTAAAAGTTCATTAGGTCCTATACTTAAATCGCCTAACTCTTCTGGCTTTTCCTTCAAGCTAACTAATCCTACCTTTTCAGCTACCTTGCTCATTTTCTTTATCGCCTCTTTAGCCTCGCTTCTCGTTATTTCCCCCATCTTAACTTCAAAAGCCCATATGGGTTTGCGTTTCTTCATTATTATTACGTCTATGTCTTCTTTAGGAGAATAATACTGTAATCCTCCAAAATATTTAGCGAGTAAACTACCAACACTGAACTGAACTTCTCTTCCTATTGGGAGTTCAGAGATCGTAATATCCCTCTCACTTATTGCGTATTTTGATTCTGCGTAAAAAGATAAAGATAGCGGAGGTGATTTAATCTTATAGTAATTTCCTTTTGATAAAGTAGGAATTTTCTCAACCAAACCCATCTTAGCCAATTTGTTAATCATTGAGGAAATAGTAGGTTCTCCACCTTTTGGTTGTATTATTCCAGATATTTCTGAAGGCTTCCAAATACCTTCACCTAAAAGCAATAATGTCTTGTAATATATCTCAGTTAACTCCCTTTCTTCTTCTTTGAAGACCTCTCCTATTAGTCCTTTAGAAATTAAGGAAAATTCTTTGATCCTATCAACAAATTCTTTGTAGCTATCTATAAAAGGAATTATCCAAGGGTCCCTAAAAATTACGGAAAGTATAGGATCACGCAATTGAACAAGTACTTCTTCATAAGGAATTATATCTATCTCCATAGGTGTAAATAATCCTAAAAGAGGGCTATTTCTGTCAAATACTCGATTAACTATACCATAGCTAGAACCTATAGCGACTAAAATGCCATGAGGAGACCATCCACCTATCATACTCCAGTAAACTTGAGGCAATCTCTGGAACTCATCAATCACTACTATACCTTCTTTATATAATGTTTGCTTCACTTCTTTCATTGCGTCCTCTATGCTAATTATTTTATCATCTAAAATTGCATTATTAGAGTCTGCTATCAGAACGTAATAGTCTGAGCGTAAATTATTTTTAACTAAAGTGGACTTCCCAGTTTTTCTCCTACCATATATTAGAGTCCAATTCTTTATTTTCCTTATTTTCTCCTCATCTTTTCTCCTTAGATATAGTCTCATAAGACTAGTCTTATGGGACTAGTAAGCGAAAAACTACTAAAAATTTTTCGCATGATTCTTGAGCGTGGACAAGAATTTTGTTATTTTGATTTAAATTGAATTTTCTTATGAAAAGCTTTTTAGGGTGAGAACGCGAAGGGGTTTGACTTCCTCACCCAAATAACCTTTATT
>JALBWU010000021.1 GCA_022678445.1 Candidatus Aramenus sp. CH1
TCTTCACTACTACAGAACTTTAGCCTCTCACTTGGCTAACTCCTTGTGGGATCTTGGCGTCTCCACGGTTTACTTGGGCTATCCTTACTTCATTCCTAGGATGGTAACAAGCTCACTTCAAATTTGGTCTTTTCGCAAGTTGGCGCAATAGCGAACAAACTCCACGAGCACGGCGTAAAGACATACCTAGTGATTGAGTACAATACTTCGCGGCTCTGCGCCTTCCATAACGTTAAGGTTGACAGAAATCCAAGGGATGTCGTTAACTGTCCTTTTGGCCGTAAACTTCACAGCGACGTTAGTGGAGCGTTAAACATCGTGAAACTTGGAGTTAAGAAGATTGTCAACGCTTTGGCTCTTTCCTTTCTCTTCACATCACGGGGTATCTCCCTTAAGGGGGAGTAACGCTCAAGACCTATGCAGAACCCTCGCAGGGCTGGGAGTAGGTCAGCAAGTTTACGAACTCCACCTGTTGCTCATACGTCGCTATTGCTAAGACGTGGGGCGGGACGAAGGCCATGGCGTCTACTGTTGTGCCGTTTATGGTGAAGTTCTCTACTACCCGGAAGCTGGAGGGAGATATGCCCTCTATGACGTTGCTCTGGTATGCCCCCACGTACACCACGCTGGTGTAGTTATCGTAGGCCAACGCCTGTGGCCTAGAAACTACGTTTACTTTCTTCACCTCGTCGTTGCTTATGAAGTATAAGGCGTTGCCGTACGAGGCGGTCACCGCAACGTAGCCGTCAGCGCAGGTTATTGCGGGGTACTTGGCCACGTGAGGGATGGTGTAGTTCTTGACTACTTGGCCATTCAAGTTAAGCTGAGGGAGGGGTCCTTTCTGGTACACCACATACAAGTAGCCTCCCCCAGCGGTTATCCTGAAGGGCACCGTCCCTGAATAGGAGTGTAAGTTCACTGTGAGCGCTGTTCCATTGCCCTTCAGCGCCATCAGTTGCCCAGACCCCTGGAGCACCACGTAGACCTCCCCGTTCTTCGCGCAGTACACGCCGTAGCTTGGGTTCTTAGACGCGAAGATGTTGTAAACTTGAACGGAGGTTTCTCCAGTTGCCACCAAAAAAGCTATGAGAACTCCCAACACTATTAGCCTATATATGTTCATATGAAAATATTTCAAGTTTACATATTAAACTTTTCCCACTTTCAAACGATTAAAACAGAGGGGAAAAAAGAGAAATGTGGAAAGGCTACTCCACGTCCACCTCTATCCAACCGTTGTTGTCCCTTATGTTGTACGTCTTCAACCCAAGCTTCTCCTTAGGCGCGTCTGACGCTACGTAAGGTGGTTCGAGCATCTTGCCCGTGGTCAGCTCGAACAAGGCGTGGTGGCAGGGGCACTTCACCGTAAGCCTCTGCTCATCCAGTTCTCCTAGGATACACCTAGCGTGGGAGCAGACTGCATCCATTGCGTAGAGCTTCCCTCCAACGTTGGCTATGAAGACCACCTTGTCGTCTACCTTAACTGAGGCATGCTTTGCCTTTTCAAGTGCCTTTGCGGAAATAGTTCGTTTCCAAACCATGAGAGAAACTATGCGTTTAAGATTTAAGCTTGCCTATTAAAACGTATATATTCACGGGGGAGACGTTTTCTCTCATTTTTAATTATAGTTTAAAAACTTTCACGGAAAAATTTATCATGGTAGATTCCGTGGAACCGTTACTTGTGGAAAACGTAAGGGAGTTCGCCAGGAAATACGTCCAACCAATAGCCGAGAAAGTGGACAGTGAGGACTGGTACCCCAAGGAGGTCGTGCTGAAGATGGGAGAACTTGGTATCCTAGACCCCCTACACTACGGCGTCGACCTACACGACGCTATGCTCTCCCTCTTAGAAATAGCCAAAGTAAGCGGTTCGCTGGCCCTAATCCAGGACGCGCAGGCGGAGCTAGTGAACGCCCCACTTAGGAAGTACCTAGGTAGCAGGGTAAGCGACGACCTAGCTTCAGGGAAGGTCATAGGCTCTTTTGCCCTGAGTGAGCCGTGCTGCGGCTCAGACGCTAAGGCCATGAGGACGAGAGTAAGGAGGGAGGGGGACAAGCTACTGGTGAACGGGGAAAAGATGTGGATAACCCAGGGGCTCTACGCCGACCTCTTCCTAGTCTTCGCCAAGGATGAGCAGGGGGAGGTGAAGGCCTTGTTGGTATATAAGGACAGTTGCGTTGAGAGGGAGAAGGTAGAGGTGCAGGGGAACAGAGGCACCGGTACCGCGAGGTTGAGGTTCTCCAACTGCGTGGTGGAGAGGGAAGTAGGGGGGTGGGAGGTGGCGAAGTACGCGTTGTCCATAGGGAGGATAGCCATATCCGCGATAGCGCTTGGGCTGGCGTGGGGAGCTATGGAGGAGGCGTACGCGTGGGCATCCGAGAGAGAAGTCTTCGGTAAAAAGTTGTTACAACACCAAGGAATCCAGTGGACTTTCTCCGAGTCCCTCGCCGACCTCATCTCCACCTCCTCTCTTCTAGAGACCACCTGCAGGGCGTTCTCCTCAGACTGGGTAAGAGCGGAACCCTTGATCTCTGCGCTTAAGCTGACTTCCTCCAAGGTGGCAAACAAGGTAGTGGACTCAATGCTCCAGGTGATGGGGGGAATGGGTTACGCCAAGGGCTCCAGGGTGGAGAGGGCCTACAGGGACGTGAGGCTGACGAGGATTGGGGAGGGGAGCGACGAGGTCCAGAAGCTCATACTGTTTAAACACTTAAAGCAGATTGCCTCATCTGGGTTTAGAACCGACGTGAGCTCTTTTTGACTATTTATAAATTATTTTCTATATACTTACTAAAATAACAAAAATTTTTAAATCTTCTTAAACATGTGGGATAATGAAAAAAGTGGGAGTTATTGGAGTCGGTTGGTTCGGTTTTTCTCCCCACATACACGACCACTCTTTTAGGGAGATGATGTTCGAGGCCTCGCAGAGGGCCTACCATGACGCAAACGTCAACCCGAGAGAGGACGTGGACGCCTTCATTTCATGCCAAGAGGACTTCTGGGAGGGAATCTCCATATCAGACGAGTTCGCCCCTGACCCAGTAGGCGGTTCAATGAGGCCTGCCATGACGGTTGCGGGGGACGGCCTTCAGGGAGTAGCCCACGGAGTAATGATGATAAACTCTGGGGTAGCGGACGTGGTAGTAGTGGAGGCACACGCAAAGCCCAGCGACGTCCTCTCCTTCTCAAAGGTAGTGGAGCTGGCGATGGACCCCCTTTACGTGAGGGGAGCTAACGTGAACTACCACTTCATAGCTGGATTAGACGCGGTCAAGTTTATGGAGAGGACTGGAGTAACTAGGGAGGACTTGGCTGAGGTGGTGGTCAAGAACAAGGCATCTGGGCTCAAGACTGGGAGGGCCCCCTTTGCTTCCTCGTTGGACAAGGACTACGTGGAGTCCTTGGAGACAGTAGTGTACCCGCTGAGTAAGGCCGACATAGCCCAACCAGTTGACGCGTCAATAGTTGTCGTCGTAGCCTCTGAGGAAGTGGCAAGGAAGTTTAACGACGCCCCAGTGTGGATAACGGGGATCTCTTTCGCCACAGACAGCTCTAACTTGGAGCTGGCAGAACTAGGTAGGGCCAGTTACCTCGCCCTAGCGTCAAAGGAGGCCTTCAAGACGAGCAAACTGGAATCCCCTCTGAAGGTGGACGGGATATTCGTGGACGACAGATATAGCTACAAGGAGCTCATGCACCTAGAGGCCTTGGGCGTCCAAGACGTCATGGGTATGCTCAGGGAGGGCTACTTCAACCCAGGGAGCTACCTACCCGTGAATCCTAAGGGGGGACACTTGGCAAAGGGATTCCCCCTTGAGGCCTCTGGCCTCTCCCTCCTACTTGACGCAGTGGAGTACTTGAGGGAGGGGGAGAAGAAGGCAATAGTAGCAAGCTGGAGGGGAGTGCCCACCTTCACGGGAGCAGTGGCGGTGATGGAAAGATGAGGACTAACCTCTACTTTAGGAGAGTGGCGGTGATAGGCGCTGGGATGACGCCGTTCAAGAGGAGGTACTTGGAGACGCCACAGGAGCTGGCGTGGGAGGCGTCTAAGACTGCGTTGGAGGAGGCGGGGCTAGAGTTGAGGGACGTAGACTGCGTGGTAATAGGCAGTGCCCCAGATGCCTTCGACGGGATCCACATGAAGGGAGAGTACTTGTCCCACGGCTCTGGAGGAGTAAGGAAGCCAGTGAGCAGAGTATACGTGGGAGGGGCAACTGGAGTAATGACAGTGATTTCAGCGTGGTACCACGTGGCCAGCGGACTATGCAGGAAGGTCTTGGCTGTTGCGGAGGAGAAGATGAGCCCTGGAAGGCCTCACCCACAAGCCGTGTTCAGATATATCTGGGACCCAATAACGGAGAAGCCCTTGAATCCAAACTTGATCTGGATATTCGCCATGGAGATGCACCGCTACATGTACGTCAACAAGGTGAGTAAAGAGGAGATAGCGTTGGTCTCGGTGAAGAACAAGAGGAACGCTCTAGCCAACCCCTATGCCCAGCTCGGGGCTGAGATCACTGTGGAGGACGTGCTGAAGAGCGAGGTGCTGGTGTGGCCAGTTCAACTGCTTGACGTGAGCCCCGTGAGCGACGGGGCAGCTGCAATGGTGCTGGTGGAAGGGGACGTGGCCAGGAGGTACACCGACACACCAGTATGGGTGGAAGGGGTGGGATGGACTTTGGACAACACCTCCTGGCCCAACAGGGAACTCGCCTACCCTAGGTACTTGGAGAACGCCGCTAGGATGGCCTATAAGATGGCTGGAATTGAGAGGCCCCAAAAGGAGATAGACGTGGTAGAGCCGTACGATCCCTTCGACTACAAGGAGTTGCACCACTTGGAGGGGCTAATGCTGGCGAAGAGAGGAGAGGCCCCTTCACTATTGAAGGAGGGGTTCTTCGACAAGGACGGCGAGATACCCAGTAGCCCATCTGGTGGACTACTCGGAGTGGGGAACCCTATAGCTGCTGCTGGGCTAATGAAGACCATAAGCATCTACTGGCAACTCAAGGGGACTGGCGGAAGGATGCAGGTGAAGAAGCCAGTCCACACTGGAGTGGCCCAAGCTTGGGGCGACTTGATGCAGGCGTCCACTGTGGTGGTGATGAGGAACTGAGGTGATTGAGATGACTCTACACCCATTAAAGGAAGAAGAACTCAACTCTCACTACACTGTGAACTACAAGCCAGAGGCCGTGTACTCCTACACCGCTGGGCAGGCGCTAAGCAAGTTCCTCCTAGGACTAAAGGACGGGAAGATCTTGGGAAGGAAGTGTCCAAAGTGCGGCAGAGTGTACGTGCCCCCAAGGATGTACTGCGAGAAGTGCTTCGTGGAGAACGTGGACTACGTAGAAGTAGCAAACCCGTACTTGGATGCCTTTACAGTCGTGTACTACGACAACGAGGGCAGGAAGCTAGATAAGCCAGTGACTTTGGGCTTAGTGAGGTTCGAGGAGACGGTGGGAGGACTCCTAGCCTACGTTGAGGGGGAGCCGAGGCTAGGGGGAAGGGTTGAAATAGTCGCGTACGATATACCCCTTAGGGTAAGGGTAAAATGAATTGGATTCCGGACAGGGAGTGGAAGGAGGAGAGCAACGTAGGGAGGTGGCTGGCAAACAGGGGACTCTCCCTGGAGGAGTTCCAGAGACAGACGTGGGAGAAACCGGAGGAGTTCTGGGCGTCCTTTTTGGACGAGGTGGGCTTGAGATTTAGGAAGAGGCCTGAGAAGGTACTAGACCTCTCCAGAGGGAAGGAGTGGGCCAAGTGGTTCGTGGACTCTAAGCTCAACGTCACCGACATGCTTAACGACAGTGCGGACGTCTTCGTGCAGTCCATGGACGAGGAAGGTAACGTCAAATCGCTAACCTACTCGCAGGTGCTGGATTGGGCAAAGGCCATCTCTAGCTGGCTAAAGAACGTGGGGCTTAGGAAGGGAGACAGAGTGGCGGTCTACATGCCTATGAGGGTTGAGATAGTGCCAGTCATGCTGGGCATTGCCAGGGCGGGGATGGTGATAGTCCCCCTGTTCTCCGGTTACGGGGAGGAGCCAATAAGAGTGAGGGTTGAGGACAGCGGGGCAAGAGTGATCTTCACTGTCGACAGCTACACTAGGAAGGGGAAGGAAGTGGAGCCATACAAGAACCTAGAGAGGCTAAACTTGCTCAAGGTTGTGTTAAAGGAGAGTAAGGAGCTAAAGGACTACGTGGACTTTAAGGAGGTACTGAAAGCTCCAGGCGATGGTTACGAGGAAACGGAGGCGGAGGACCCCATGATGATCATCTATACCTCAGGAACAACGGGAAAGCCAAAGGGATGCGTTCACGTCCACGGAGGTTTCCCGGTAAAGGCTGGGGCTGACATGTACTTCCACTTCGACGTAAGGAGAGGGGAGTCAGTTTCGTGGATCTCCGACATGGGATGGATGATGGGACCGTGGTTGCTGTTCGGCGCCCTCCTCACAGGGGCAAAGGTAGCCCTACTGGACGGCTTCGCTACCCCAGACGCGTTAAGGCAGTTCGTGGACTCCCTCAACGTGAAGGTTTTAGGCCTTTCAGCAAGCCTAGCGAGGAGCTTGAGGGCCTCAGACCCCTCCCTGAGGCTGGATGTCAGAGTAGTGGGCAACACCGGGGAGCCAATTGACCCGGAAAGCTGGGAGTGGCTTTACAAGGCGACCTCCTCCCCTGTCATAAACTACAGCGGAGGGACTGAGATATCAGGGGCCATCTTGGGGAACTACGTGGTAAAGGAGATGAAGCCCTCTTCATTTAACGGCCAGTCTCCGGGCATAAGGGCGGACGTCTTCGACGAGAAAGGGAGACCTGCACCTCCCAACGTGGAGGGAGAGTTAGTTGTGCTGAGCGTCTGGCCCGGGATGACTAGGGGATTCTGGAGGGACCCAGAGAGGTACATCTCCACTTACTGGTCTAGGTGGAAGGGAGTATGGGTCCACGGAGACCTGGCCATGAAGGACGAGGAAGGATTCTTCTACATTGTGGGGAGAAGCGACGACGTAGTCAAGGTGTCAGGGAAGAGGATCGGACCAGGGGAGATAGAGGCTGTAATAGACTCTCACCCCTTTATCGTGGAGAGCGCGTGCGTTGGTGTTCCAGACAAGGTAAAGGGAGAGGTCCTGGTGTGCTTCGTGGTCCCCAAGGCCTCCAAGGAGGGGTTGGAAGCAGAGCTGTTGGAGTACTTAGAGGAGAAGCTGGGGAAGGCCTTGGTCCCGTCACATATCATCCTAGTGAGGGATTTACCGAGGACGAGGAACGGGAAGATCATGAGGAGGCTAATAAGAAACGCGTTGCTGGGAAAGGAACTGGGGGACACGTCCTCCCTGGAGAACCCGCAGTCCCTGGAGGAGATAAAGAGGGCAGTGAAGGGAGATTAGACTACCTACTTAATCCCCTTCCTTGCCCTGTCTAGGAGTAGCATTGTTGCAGTAAACAGGGCCACTAAGCTGGAGCTGTAAATCGCCAGTTCCGCGTTCTGCCACACAGCATCTACCAAGTAGCCCAACGCCCACCCTGCGTCCCCCAGTGCCACTACCACGGCATACTCGTCAACTGAACCCGTCCTCCCAGCGAACACTTCTGTGCTCAAGGGGATCACGGCCTCCCACAAGCCAAAGAACACAGCGAAGAGGGGGCTCACGCGTAAAAGCGACACTAGGGAGAAGAGGAGTAAGGAGAGGGCCAGAGATACCTCCTTCCTCTTGGTGTAGGAGGAGAGCAAGGAGAATACCATCCCCACCACTTCTGCCAATGTCGAGAGCTCACCCACTTGGACTTTCGTTAGGGAGAAATCAACGTAAGCCAGGAGGTAGACGTATGGTGAGGCCATCGCCACAGAGAGTATCATGAGGGGAATGGCGTAGGCGCTCCTTGGCAGTCCCATGGCCTCTCTGTCTGCCGCGTCGCAGTGGACCTTGAGCACTGGCACGAACGACGAGGCCAATATGACACCAGAGAGGAGGAAGAGTCCCCTAAAGCCCAAGGCCTCGGCTAAGAAACCTCCCACGGAGGGCATGAAAAGTGAGGGCAGTATGGAGAAAGCCCACACCCTGGTTATCGTCCCCTCTCCTTGCCTTCCCATCAACAAGTAGTAGGAAGGTAGGGCAAGGTAAAAGGAGTAATTCACTACCATAAAAGCCACTACTTCCACTGCGTTCCTGGCTAGAGACAGGAGGGCAAGCCCTAATCCTGACAACCCCATTCCAACGACTATTGCCAATATGGGGCTTCTCCTGTGTAGCCTCACCCCAACGAACGGGAAGGGTAGGGATGACGCCTGAAATAGGAGGTAAAGTAAGCTCACTTCCCCCTCAGGTACAAACCTAGAGAAGAATATGGATAGAAATGGAAAGTACATGTAGTATGCTACGCTCCAGAACATCCAGCTAGACAGCAGTAGCCCCTCTTGAGACCTCACAGGGATGCCTTGGACTTCCAATCCTTTAAGTTCTTGGATAGGGCAAAAGTTAATAAAAACTAGGTCATATCAAGAGTGTGTCGGCCAAGAAAGCGTTAGACTATGCAGTTATCGCGGTAGTTACCGTCGTCCAGATAGTCGTGTGGCTGAAGGGGGGAGTGCTCTTTGGAGGGGACCAAGCTTTCTTCTTGGACAGCTTCGTCCCTCCCTCAAATTACTTACTAGGTATAGAGTACGCAATTGACAGGAGCTATCCCTTTCTCCTGGGACCAGTTAACTCGGTCCCCTCCTTCTGGTACGACGGGCTAGCTTTTGTGTTAGACAGCCTAAGATGGCACTACAGCGAGTACGTCCTATTCTCCTTGCTCTTCTTCATGGGCTCTCTCTTCACCTTTAAGCTAGTAGAGGTAACTTCTCCAATAGGGCTCAGCAGCCTTAAGCTGAGGATTCCCACCTTAGTCCTCAGCACCGTGGCATTCATGGACAACTGGGGCCTCTACTTCGCTAACTACCAACAGATGGAGCCCAAGTTCCCCCTCCCTGGGGTAGTGGTGTTGAACCAGTTAAATTACGTCTTCCTCCCCGTGATGCTCTACTTTATCCTCAAGCTCTTCTCCTCCCAGAGCCTTGTTGACAAGCTCTCCTATTTAGGCCTCCTGGTAGTGGTGTTCGCAGTGGCGGGGGGGCTGAGCAACATAACTTACTTGGTGCAACTGTTTGGTGTTGTGCTATTAGCCTCAGTCGGTTTCCTCCTAATATACAAGAGGAGGGAGAACTTGGCCTTCGCTATAGCCTTGCCCGCTGTCTTCTTGGCCAGCAACGTCTACTGGATGCTCTCTGTTCTCTCGTTCGTAAATCAGACCTTGAGCAGCGAGTCCTTCGTGAGCGGTTCCTTTGGCATCCTAAACTCTACCTCTAGGCCGTTTCCCCTTGTCTTCAGCACCTTATACGACCCGCCCTCCTATTTGTACTTTATAGCGTTAGTATCCTTACTTGGGCTTGGCATGTACTTAGCTAGGAAGAGTAAGTTCGTGATCATGTGGTTCCTCATTTACATCGTGGTGACCACGTTTTACGCTGGAACCAAAAGCCCCTTTGGCGCTCAAGTTGAGTACTTGTTCTTTAAGGTTCCCTACTTCGTCGACATAAGGACTGAACCGTGGGCGCTAGGCTGGGTCCAAGGGTTCTTCTTCTCCTTGATAGTTTCCTCCCTGGTCCCACTCCTCATGGAAGAGGTGAAGTGGAACTGGGCTAAATTGTTGGCCCCCTTAGCCGTCTTGGGCGTCTTAGTCTTCTCCCTTGCCCCGAGTGCCTACGGCGTCCACTACTCCTCTGTTCACCCTCCCCAGCAGTTCGTGGAGGCAGTGAACTACCTCAACTCCCAGCCTGGGGAGTTCAACGCGATCGCCCTTCCCCAGTCCTTCACTTGGATGACTACCACTTGGTACGAGGGAAACAACATCTTGGTCTTCTCCCTGAGCCACCCGGTCTTCGTTGGAGGACACTACGGCAACGCCAACGACTACGAGAGCAATGCCTTTAGCGAGATATGCGACGCATTAGAGGTGTACAACCAACCAAACGAGATGTTGCTCTACAACTTGTTTTACGTAATGGGAATAAAGTACGTCTTCTTCCAGGGCGATTCGACTTTGGGCCCCAACGTTTCCACAATACTCTCTGGGCTCGTGAAGTACGAGCAACACGGGTTGCTAAAACTTGTTGGGGACTTCCCGCCGTGCTACGTCTTCGAGGTCAACTACGTCCACCCCTCCCTGTTTTACGGGAGCAACTACAGCAACTTCTCCCTGAGCTTCCTCTCAAGCCATAACGTCTCCCACTACTTGTTTCCCCTGAAGTACAAAGAGATAAACCCCTCGGAGTACGTTGTGTTCGACAACGGTAGCTTCAAGTACGTCTTCTTCAATTACGCCTACAGCGACCTCTGGTTAGCAAACGCTAGCCACTTCCAGTTCCTCTACGGAAATGGCTACGTAGTCAACGGGAAGGGGTTAGTGGTGAAGAACGAGGAGTACTTGACCCAGGGGAAGTACTACGTGATAATGGCAATCACGCTTTTGGTAGGGGTGGCACTGGCGTTGACTAAGCTCACGCCGTGGGCGAGGAGGGGAAAGCTCAAGGCCTAGCCCTTTCCGTTTCCGGTCTTCATTCCCCTAGTTCTGACCTACTCCCCTCTCTGCGAGGGTTCTGCATAGGTCTAAGGCGTTACTCCCCCTTAAGGGAGATACCCCGTGATGTGAAGAGAAAGGAAAGAGCCAAAGCGTTGACAATCTTCTTCACTCCTAGT
>JALBWU010000022.1 GCA_022678445.1 Candidatus Aramenus sp. CH1
CCTAGGTGAATCTTCGAGAAAAGCCTTTCCCTTTCCCTCAACACCTCTTCCCTAGCTTCTTGTTCTTGAACCTTCTCTGTCTCGCTCTTCAGCTCGTCGAGTTCGGCGATCCTCTCCTGAAAAGTAGAAGTTCGCTCTTCACTGAGGAACCGCGGTAAAATAGAACAGTAAGCTCTCAACAACGACAGTAGCCAACGCGTTTAGGCCAAGGTCAATTGACGTAACCTTGTTACCTTTAGGCTTCTCAACTGAATCTTTCTCCTCAAACCGTGGACGACGAGAGAGCCCTTCATTGGCTTACGCTTTTCTTAGAAGTAGTCCTACCAACGTCAACGGAAATATGGACTAAAACTTGTTGTCCTCAATGCGGATCTCTAAACGTCCTTGTGCACCGAACCACTTTAACCTACCTACGAAGGGTATCTCCATTTTCAATCCTTCAGAAAGAGAGTGTAATTTTCCTCGTTAACTTCGTAACGATCTTGCCTAATGACTAGGATCAGTTTCCTCTTACCGCCTTCCAGTAGCTTGGCGGCGATACACGTTTCACGAATGACGGTTTTTGTTTTAATGACGAGAAGAAGGACGACCAAGTTGTTCTTCTGAAAACAGCTTGAGCGTTAACTCCTAGAACCTTCTTGTACTTCTCGTAATACTTAACTTATCCCAAGTGTCCTTGAGGTCCACTTTCTTTTGCTGAAAGAACTGTTGTCTCCTCTCGTAGTTAATCTCGTTCCACAGCTTTGCGGACTCTTCTGCTAACTTCCTCAGTTTCCTCTTTTGGTACCCATTAGGAAATAGCCTTACAACGATTGTTCTAACGCTTCCCTCATTGCGGAAGTAATCGGCCCCCGCTCCTCATCTTGACTAAGTTCACCAAAGAAAGCGTCATAAGAGGAAATTGTTTTTCACGTTTAAAACCTTAAACCCCGCCAGGCAAGATTTGTCTTCTTACTTATCATATCCTTAGCGGGTACAATGTCCTACTTAATCATCATCGCTATCATATATGCCATGGCAGCATCGAAGATCCCTTTAACTGGGTGGTTGTAGACTGCGGTGTACATGTGGTACCTTGCCATTAGGAAGTGCTCTAGATCGTCCCTATCCTTCATCTGTAAAACGTACCTTCCCCTCTCGTAGATGTCCATAACCTCTATAATCCTGTCTAGGAGGATCTGTCCGTACTTTACTCCAAAATAGAACGAGTCCCTCTGTAAATAGTCGAGCCTGTCCGCATCCAACATGGGGTTTATTAACGCCTTCCCTACTCGTCTGGAGGGGTTCTCTTTGGTGTAGATGTCTTCCATAGCGTCCGCTAACTCACCTTGTTGGAGGCATTTTTTAGAACATCTATCCCAACTTGTTCGTGGAGCTTCACTCCCGGAAGGCTTGGTTTTAGCTTCATTTTTCTTATCCATGAAATCAAGAAAGCTGATAGCTTGTTCGAATGCATGCGAGAACGGCAAGTGACCTATGTCGTGAACTAGGGCAAGTCTCCTAACCCTAGTGTACGTTTAGTCGTCTAAAAGTACCTTGCTCCTGAGCTTTGGCAACATAAGCTTTGCTACGTGGTATGTACCTAGACTGTGCTCGAACCTCGTGTGAGTGGCTGAAGGGAAGACCAGATATGCGAAGCCGTTCTGCTTTATGTACCTCAAACCTCCGGAAAGGGGAACTGTAGACAATGTCCATGTCCTCCCCGTCAATTGTAATGTAGCTGTAGATGGGATCCCTGATCTGCTTACTCCTCCTAGCAGGGGTATACGTCATACGCTAAACTTGAATTCTTTCTAGCTGTTCTAGGAGTTCTCTCTCTTGTTAGTCGAATTTTACGCTTTCCCCGGTAAGACTGTACCAGACTTTTTTGGCGAGTTCCTTTGCCTTATCCACATCTACTCTTATGTCGTAATTGCTACACTCTTCCGTTTGTGCATAGTCATGATCTCCTACGTACTCTACGAACATCACGCCGTGTTCCGTTATCCTGAAACCGCTCAAGTCGACTTTCTTAGGAACTGCTACCAAGAAGGCAATGACATGTGCTCCATCTTCAGGGTACTTACTCCTTAAACAATCTATTGAGATGAGAGATCTAAAAACTCCTAAACGTTATCATATTGTAGGTGCTGACCAACAGTATATTTACGGGATTAGTGTCATATGAAATGGGGGAGCCAGACGAAACTATTCTTGGAGCCGAGCTAAATTTAAGGTCTTTTCGATTTGGGCAGAGCCGGGGAATCCCTTTTAGCTTAAACTGAACTAACTAATATCGACTCGTCCTAGATCACGCAGCTAGGGAAAAGGCCGTCCTTAAGACCTTGTTCTTCGTCGTCCCTCCGTAAGAACCCTACCATAGGTAAAACAGTTGCGTTCTCTTTGCGTCTTTAAGACTTAGAGAGCGACGCCACTACAAGCTATCACAGCACATTTCCTATAGATGTATGCCATGGGGACTATCTAAGAGAGTATCACCGTTAGTGTCGCTTGCTTCGTTGAAGACCAAGGGGTAAAGGGAGCACTTGGTCTAAGGTCAAAATTTGAGGATTCATTGGACCTGATTATTCGCAGTCCTCAAGTCACGATGAGTACTTTTGACAGTAGCTCTGCAACGGCTCGTCTGGAGTCCTAGGGAGCGTTCGACTCTCACTCTCTTACCCCAAACGCCTTCTTAGTCTCCTCCGAGCAATAGCCCTTAAGCAGGGAGCCCTTGAGCTCTGGCTGGTACTTTGGTATTACCCAGTACTTCATAAACGGTAGATAGACTGCCCCAGACAGCAGGAAGGAGAGGAGCCACGCGTTGTTCAAGGCAACTTCCTCGCCAGGGTACGGCAAGTATATCACCGCTGACACCGCAAGGAAGGTTATCAGCGCTGCGGGGTTGACCCCCTTCCAGTACCTAAACCTCCCCCTGCTCAGGAAGACGTCGGGTAAGTCGAACTTGAACCTCCTAACCACGGCGTAATCAAATATTATCACCCCCTCCACGCTACCTAGAATCCCGCCGTAGGTGAGCAACCAACTGTAGATGTAGCTGTACGCATTCCCGTAGAAGCTCCACGCCCCTATCCCCACTGCCAGGACTACCAGCAGAAGCGACCCCTTGAACCAAGTGAGCCTCTTGGGGAAGGTATTGGCTATGTCGTACGCGGGCCCCACGGCGTTTGCGAAGACGTTGACCAAGAACGTCGCCAGGATGAAGGAGAACAGGACGAGGACGTTGACAGGAGGGGCCATGTGGAGGGTGACCAGCACTATGGGGTCCCAGATGGCAGTGCCGTAGAGCTTTAGCGAAGCTGCGGTGGTCATTGTGCCCATGACTGCAACTGCGAGCATCAAGAAGGGCATTGGCACCTGCCCCACCGCTTGGGCGAACTGGCCCTTGGCGAATCTGGTGTAGTCCGGCATCGTTAGGGCCATGGTGGCCCAGTATGCTATGTTGGCGTTTAGGAAGGCCAGCAGGGCGAGAGGGGAGAGATTTGAGGACGGGGAGAGGGCTAACACGTTTATCGACCACCCCACCTTCACCATGAAGTAGGCCCAGACTGCGAGGAAGGACACAAGGACTACTGGCCCGCCCACCCTCGCCAGCCACTTGAGCACCGGCTGGGACTTCACCACTGGGGAATAGTAGAACACCGCGACCTGCAGTAAGATCACCAGGAGGAAGGTGGCCCAGAACACTTGGGGGAAGTCCCTGCTGAGCACGAAGGGGTAGTTCGGGTAGTGAGAGACAGTGTAGGTCACTGCACCTACGTTCCCCGAGAGTATTGCGTAGATGGCCGTGGTCGCCTCGGTGATTATGTAGCTCTCTATCCCCCACCACCCCGCTCCTATCACCGCCCTCAACCAGCTCGGGAACACTGCCCCGTATACCCCCCACCTAGTCCTCGTGAGCTGGGGCTCCGCTAGGCCGTACCTCGCCCCTCCATGGGACTGGAGTATCATGGGGAAGAGGACGATGAGGTTGCCCAGGAAGACTACGAGTATGGACTGTAACGCGTTGAGGCCAAATACTAGGCCTACGCTTGCCAAGGTCCAGCTTGGGACTATGAAGACCATTGATACCCAGAGGGCGAAGTAGGTGAAGGGACCCCAGTTCCTGTTCTTCACGGGGACCGGGTGGACGTCGGCGTTCCAGAGGAACTTCTCCTCAGGGAAGGGCTGTGTGAGCTCCACCTGCCCCCTTTCAGGGTAGAACTTAGTTATGGAGACTCTGTCCACTCTCTTCATTTTGACCGTAATAGTGTGTCCACTTGACATTTATGTTTACCGCCATAGCAGTCTCCTCGCCCTTGAACCTGGACTACTCCAAAGTGATAGCGAACGCGAGCGGCCAGCGGTTTTCTAGAAGTGAAACTTTCTCCTTTGCCCTGTCCTCTCCTTCCTGGCACAGGAAGGGTATACAATCTTAAGATAGGGTGTACAGTTACCAAGGCCGTAGGGTGTAACCTCTAATCCCAAGACTTTCTTTGTCGACAAGGAAAAAAGAAAGGACTAACTTACCTCCACTTCTGCCTGGAACTTTATTCCATATGCCTCGTACTGGCCGTCTACGTCGTAGACCCTTACTATGTATTTCCCTGAATGTACGTGGAAGGGCATCTGTAGGATCACTGTGGCGTTTTGACCCAAGGGCACCACCAAGGCAAACTTGTCTGGGTGGACTGGGTGGAGCGGGAACTCGTTCCTTATGTCGTAGCTAGGTATGTGAGACAGCTGGGAAGGCCCCCACTGGTACAGCACCGTCCCGTTGGGGTAGAGCACTTGAACCAGGGTAACGAAACCGCCGTAAGTGTCTGGGCCCGCCACCCTCGCAATTTGAAGGAACAGCGTGCCGTTCTGGTACAGCCTGGTCCCAGTTAACACGTAGGCTGGGGTCTTGGAGTAGTTGGTCAAGTGGGTGAAGCCTTGGAAATTGAGCTGGTAAAGCCCGAAGGTGACCCCGGTAGCCAGCAACATAGCCAGGACAGCGATTACTCCGATCTTGTCCACGCCCATCACCACAGGGGGATCCTGTACTTCCCGATCTTTATCCCGTTGGGATACCTCTTGTACAAGTAGTGATCAATGGAGAGCCATCTGCTCCCGGTGAGCAGGAACATGAATGCCGCGGCGCCTTCGGTGGCAGCTATCTGCCACTCGTCGAGGCAAGTGGAGCCTAGCCAGCCCCCCGCTGCCCCAATTCCCCATGCCAGCCCGGCTACTACGAGCCCAGATAACCTAAAAAACCCCAGCATTAAGAACAGGCCGAAAATCCCCTCGAGGACAGTGAACAGAAGCAAGAAGTTGTAGAGTAGTGCAGGGTTAGTCAACACGTACACTAACATGCCCTTCACCGGTGCCCAAGCGTGTGGCAGGAAAGTGATCAGCTTCCCTCCCACGTAAGCGGACGAGTTGGGGTTCAACTTAGCGGGAACGTTAACCGTCCTCCTAAGGAATGCTGAAAAGTACATCCAGCCCAACGTGACCCTCAAGACTGGGAGGAACTTCTGGGTCTCATCAACTACTTTACTTTGGGACATTTTTCTCAATATATTGAATTAACTTTAAACTTCTTAAATATACTTTTTGAAAACCTTTTCATACTCGCATTAACTCACTTTACCTTAAAATATAGTGGAATATATTATAAAAAAAATTTAATAAATTAATTATACCGTCCTTTTGGTTACTGCAGACCACGTGGCGTGCCACTGATAACGGTTTAAGCGCGTCGTCCGTACGCAAGAGTTGGCGGGACTTGAGAGATATTAATATAAGCTGAGCGGTTTTTATTCGCTAAGCACCAGTACGTCGCCTCTGCCTTTATATGAGATCCTGGAATGACATGGTATACTTCAACCACATAACTCACATAAATGGATACCCTAGCTGATTTAGGGAGGGGTTTGGGGTTCTGCAGTGCGTTGAGGGATTCCTTGTTTTCTCGTGTTGTAAGGAATTAACGTCGTTACTATCGTAGTCTTCCCACAACTAACGTCCATGCATCCTCCATTATACGTTATGTTGGGATGTTCTCAAAACACGAGGTCTCCGCGAGAGATCCGGCTTTCCGTCTATGGGGTCTTTCATCGTCGGCAGGAAGCTAGTCTTAACTGTTGAAGTAGGCAAAGAGTTGACTCCTTATATTTAACGTCATTTTTACAGTATCTCGCACTCCGTCTTCCCTTATATCACAGCATAAAAAGAGTACATCATTCAAAGTTTTCACACTACTTCAGACACGCTAAGTCTCTGTCCAGAAACTCCTTAAATGCATAGTCCGGTCATATCTTCTCAAGCGCGTAGAGGAAAGAATTACTGATGCGCCGGGATTGTCGTGGATCTCTCCTAGAGGGACTTATATCTCCTGCTAGTAGAAGTCCTACAACTCACGGCGGTGTTTCCCAACTCCGAGCCTTTCTGCATCTCTTTACCCCTACACTGTCACTTGTCATTTTATTGCAACTCAAGGTCAACAGCGTTGACTTAGCTACTGCAAAACTACTGCTTACCTGCAACTAGGATCCTCACCTAATCGCTGAAGGCCGGGAATAGCGTCTCTCCCTACCTTACCCTGTTTAGGCCTTCCTTTGACTCCTCCTTAATCATCTAAGAAATTGAATTAACAAAAGACGTTTTAACTACATAGATATGTAGTAACTACTATGTACTTCAGCGACAGACCAATTGAAGAAGAGGAGGAGCTCTACGACAGGGAAGAAGAGCTTAGGCTACTTAGGCAGTTCGCTACGCAGTACTCCGTCACCTTAGTCCTGGGCCTCAGGAGGACTGGGAAGACCTCCCTCATTAAGGTCGGTCTTAAGGCAGAGAACACAATTTACGTGGACATGAGGAAGTTTGAGGAGAGGAACGCCATCACGTACTCCGACTTCCTCAGGGAGGTAGAGAAAGAGGTGAACAAGAGGAGGAGGAAGCTGGAGAGGTTAAGGGAGTACTTGAAGAGGGTAAAAGGTGTCAGCGTAGGGGAGGTCGGGGTAGAGTTCTCCCTAGGGAGGGACAGGCCGAGCTTCGGGGACCTCCTTGAGGCCATGGACGAGTGGGCCAGGGAGGAGGGGAGACTAGTATTCGTGATAGACGAGGTCCAGGAGCTCGTCAAGATGAGGGGCTACAGCCTGTTGCCCTCCTTTGCGTACGCTTACGACAACTTAAGGGGCGTATCCTTTGTGTTCGCCGGGTCAAAAATCGGCATGCTCTTCAAGTACCTGAAGGTCGAGGACGAGGAGAGCCCCCTCTTCGGGAGGTACATGGCCAAGGTAGAAGTAAAGCCCTTCACGGAGGAGCAGAGCGTCGACTTCCTCAAGAGGGGCTTCCAACAGTACGGAGTGAACATCAAGGAGGAGAGGCTGAGGGAGGTAGCGAGGAGGCTGGGAGGAATACCCGGCTGGCTGGCCCTCTACGGTCTCGAAACCGTGAACTCTGGGAGGGACTCCTTGGAGGACGTTGTGGAGAAGGCCTTTAAGCTGGCGTCCAAGGAGTTCTGCGCCTTCGTCAAGGAGAGGGGGTCGAGGAGGTACGTGGAGCTAATGAAGGGGCTAAAGCTCACTGGGAAGTGGGGGGAGCTGAAGAGGTACCTAGAGATCGAGGAGGGGAGGAAGGTTTCGGACAGCGAGGTCACCAGGCTGCTGGCAAACTTAGTGGACGCGGGGTTTGTGGAGAAGGTGGACGAGGAGTACAGGGTAGCCGACCCAGTGCTCAGGGAGAACGTAGATAAAATTACGTGTTAGAGAGTTTCCTTGAAGCCAAGCGTTAAGGCGGGTTAACATATGCCTCCTTCTGGGCTCACTTGGATATATCCTCAACCTCCAGGTAGTCCTAGGCCCTAGGAGGCCTATGTCGAGCGACACTATCGCACGGCGAATGTCGACACAAACCCGAGCGATAGGAAGAACGCGGTCATCATAAGGACTAGGATTGAAGTGGAGAACCTGATTAAAAAAAAAGAAGACAAACCTCGCCTGGCGGAGTAAAAGTTTTTAAAGTATAAAGACAATTTCCTTTTATGGCGCTTCCTTTGGCGAACTAAAGATGAGGGGCGGGAGCCTATTACCCCCGCAATGAGGGAAGCGTCAGAACAATCGTCGTAAGGCTCTTCCCAAGTGGGTAAACAGAGGAAATTGAGGAAGTTGGCGGACGCAACAGAAAAGCTGTGGAACGAGATTAACTACGAGAGACAGCAATTCTTTCAAGAAAAGAAAGTGAACCTCAATGACGCGTGGTACAAGTATTACGAGAAGTACAAGAAGGTTCTAAG
>JALBWU010000023.1 GCA_022678445.1 Candidatus Aramenus sp. CH1
GGCGTGAAGAAGATTGTTAACGCTTTGGCTCTTTCTTTTCTCTTCACATCACGGAGTAACTCCCATAAAGGGGAGTAACGCCTTAGACCTAGGCAGAACCCTCGCAGGGCGGGGAGTAGGTCAGAAGCCCTCTTTTCTTGTTTTGCACCGTTAGGTCTCTACCCTTTAGCGGGCCTAAGATCTGGCCCCTTTCCTTGACTGTAGCCCGACCTCAGTCCCTTTGCCCATTGACGCAGAGCGACCATTGCGCTAACCGCTAACGTCGTGCCCAACGCTACCCCTGAGTCCAACTGAAGGGGGAATAGGTTGGAGTAAACCCCGTAAGCCATTGTAGCTGAACCCAAAGTAGCTAACGCTACGTCTACAACGCTTATCCCATTAATCCTCCTCGAGAATAGAGGATACACGGCTGAGACAATAAGGTGGGAAACGAAAAGCGTAACGAGCGATATCTCCGTCGTTAGGTAGTACAACGGTAAGAGCTGTCCCGTAATGCCGCCCACCAAGTTCCAAGCAAAGAAGAACAGGAAGACAATTGCCACTGACTTAAACATGTCCCTCGATACTAGAGTATACGTTAGCCTAGAGAGGGCAACGTACGCGGCTACTGCTGAGCCTAGCAGGCTGTTCACAGTAAACGCCAGGAATACGGTCGAAAAGGGAGCACCGAACACTTGCGCAGAGATGTAGTAGCCGGGGAACTGTGTTTCGTTAAGCAACGATATTACGCCTGCGTTGGCGTAACCAACGAAAGCTACCTCGTAGAAGGAGGCGAAGACCACGGCAACGGCAGCTATGGCAAACGCAAGCAAGTAGGACGTGCCAACTGTTTTTCCCTTTCCCTTTGCCTCGTATCCAAGAAAGAAGGACGCCCCTCCTCCCGCCAGGGTGAAGGCAACGGCCATGGCACCTGCGACGAAGTCAGGCGTCGGCACCGTGAACGTGAAGGCCGAGTAAGAGAACCCCCTTAGCTCGAATACCTTTACGCCTAGTGCAACTATAAGGAGGACCTCCGCGCTCGACGTTACTAGCGAATAGTAAAGTGGGGGCTGTACTCCGGAGATCACCAAGAGAAAGAGAAGGACAGGCAGGATCACCTCAATTGCTGACAGCTCCGTTTGACTCGCGCCCACAAGGACTGGGATCACCGAGCTAACTAGATACGTCGTTACGGAGGACAAGTAGGTGGCGTAACTTATCCAGTAAAGCCACCCAGCAATGCTACCTACTAGCTCACCACCTCCCTGCCTGGCGAACTCGTAAGTACCCCCCGTGGAAGCTATGACCTTTGAGTACCTATAGCCTATTATTACCCACACTAGGTAGACAAGAGAGCCAAGTATTGCGGAGAGCCCAGTTGAGGCCAAGGAATACGTCATGGCGAAAGTCAAGTAGGCCGAGACGGAGCCCAGCGGTGCTATCGAGCTAAGGGATTGGGCGATCACAAGGTACTTTGGGATGGAGTCCTCCTTGGGCTCCAACTTCTTGGATAGGCTAACCATATAACCCGTTTAGGGGGTCATATATAAAGCTTCTTCAGAAACTTCCAGAGGACAACTGGTACTATTACTAAGAACGCAGTTATCACGCCAAGAACTACCATGTGGAAGTAATAAAGGACGAGCCCCATGTAATAGCCGGCGTATATACTGTAAAATATTAAGGTATCAGAGAACCTTGGCCTCTTTATCAAGACGAAGGTTATTAGGGCAGTAGTAATGATGAAACCTCCTGCCAATGCCGGGATCAACACGTTCATGAGGAAAAATATATAATTTAAAAAATAAAAACTTTCTTTATACTAATCGTGATACGGAAAGCCTTTTGAGTGGGCGCGACATTTGACTAGTAATGCTGAGGTTTACCGTATACCTACTTGGTTCTTCCATAGCACTGGCTCTGGGAGGCTTTCTGCTGTTTGGTAAGGTGCCCTTGCTGTTAACCGCAGGTACTTTAGTCGTAGTAGTGGTCCTCTTTCTCCTCGCTATCGCCGTAGAGAAAAGTAAGGACAAGAGGTTGATTAAAGCGGGCGTGATCCTAGCAATTCTGGGCATAATTACGTCGTCGAGTTCCTCTGCCCACCAAGAGGCTTTGGCGCAATTTGGGAAGGGCGCATATTTAACAGAGATAGATGTGCTAATGGTACTCGGGTTCTACGTTTTCCCCTTAGCGTACATAGTGGACTGGGCCTTCTTGTCCAGAAGATCGAAAGTTTGATAAGTTGAGGTCAAGCAATGATATAGTGTGAAGGTAATAGACCCGGAAGCAAGAGTAGCGGACTTGATCGGGCTCTTAAATGTACTCAAGAACACCTTTGGAGGAAAGACGGATCTCTACCAGCTGGAGAAGGAAATGGAGGTGGACCTTGACGACCTCATGCCGATAGTCTACACCGCAAATTACTTGGGTTTCGTTACCATAGGGGAAGGGGACATAATCATCACGGACAAGGGCATAGAGTTCCTCCAGTCCAACATCAGGAAGAGGAAGGAGATTCTGAAGGAGAGCGTCTCCAGCGTCGAGCCCTTCGCCACTGCTAAGGAACTAAAGGTGTTCAGCCTCGAGGAACTTAAGGAGGCCTTAGAGAAAAAGGGTGTGGAAATCTACAACAGCCCAGAGGGGCTTTACGACCTGCAGATCACGCTCTTGGAGTGGGGCATATATTCGGGCTTCATATCTAGGTACGGGGACGAAAAGTTCAAGGTAAACGTTGAATAAAAGCCTTTGCGATAAGGCGTAATCCAAGTATATTTTTTAAAGTAGAGATACATAACCAATTTATGCAGGACTTTCAAAAAGAACCCGTAGTGCACTACACGGAAGAGGCTGACGTGTTCAGGACTAAGGTCTTCGGGATTCAAGACGGGCTAATAGGGGTGGGGAGCATAGCCATAGGAGCCGCAGGATACTCCAACAACCCCATGGTTGTACTTGTAACTGGGCTGATAGCTACAATTGCCCAGGCTTTCTCCATGGGCATTGGAGAGTACATATCCACCAGGGTCAGGAACCAAGTGATCCTCAACGAGATTAAGAAGGAGAAATATGAGATAGAGAACTTCCCAGAGAAAGAGAGGATGGAATTAGTAGGCTTCTATCTAAAGAAGGGCATGAGCAAGGAGGACGCGGAGAGGATAGCGGACATAATCATGAAGGACAAAAAGGCCACCCTAAACGAGATGTTAATGAACGAGCTGAAGATGTTCCCAGAGGAGTTCGAGAAACCTACAAAGTTGGGCTTCCTAATGGCTGCTTACTTAATAGTGGGTGGCCTCCTACCTCTAATACCTTTCATGGTGAGCGTGTTCTTCAAGGTCGACTTCTACTATGCTCTCTTCTCCTCCATTGCTTTGATCTTAATAACCTTGGGGACGTTTGGGGCTATGACCACAAAGTTCACTGGTCTAGGCAAAGGCAGGGGAGCGTTAGAGCAAATAGGCACTGGACTCATAGCACTTGTGGGCAGCTACGTAGGAGGGTTAGTACTAGCCCACTTCTTCCCAGTTAGCTATCTACCCTGAGCAGTTGGGCCAAGTTCCTAGGTATCCTAGCTGGTTTATTTTCCTCCTTAAACAGCTCCCTCCTCCTCGCCTCCAGGATTAGGGGCTCCACGTTCAAGTACTCTGCTGCAGTTATTACTCTGGCGTTTACCTCTCTCGCCTCTTCGTAGAGCCTCGATAGAACTTGCCTGTAGTTCTGATCCCTCAGCACGTGGTGGTCCACTATCATGGTGTCGAGACCCTCCTTCACTATCTTCTCCATGTTGTACAAGGACTTATTGAGGTCCTCCTCGGTTAGGGCGTAGCCCAACAAGTAACTAAGGGGACCGTCAATAATGAGGACGTTGGGTTTGACCCTCAGCGTAAACTCCAAGTGGGAGTCCCTTGGGGCCCCTTCAATGTCCGAGGTCACTAGCAGTGTTTGGTCGCCGTCGCTTATTGCAACCTGCACTACGTAGCCCAATCTCTCATCTGCACCGTGCGGTACAGCGTTGGAGAAGGTTATCTTGGTATTCCCTATTCTAACTTCTTTACCCTCTGCGACTTCCAAGGAGATGGGTAGGTCCTTTATTGCCCTCAAGAACTTAGGTGCCCTCACTCTCTTTTGGCTTGTGTTTATCATGTTGTTGGGATCCTTTATGAAGACCTTTTTTCCCTTGTATATCTCCTTTGGTATAACGTACCCGGGATCGTGATGGTCGTAGTGGTAGTGGGTGACTATGATCATGTCAGCCACTTTTGCCTTGTCCACTATGACCTTGGCCAATTCACTCAGCTTATTAACCTCCCTTTGGTGAGGGGGTAAGCCGAACCTCCTAGGCGCAAGGGAAACGGCAGGATCTATGAGTATCCTAACGTCTTTGGTCTCAACAAAGGTAGCTTGAGACCTAACGCCGAGGCTCTCGAAGGCTAAAGGTACTATTTCCACATGGTAATTAATTGTTCAAGGTTAATAAAAGAACTACAAACCTCGCCTGGCGGGGTAAAAGTCTTAAACAACAAAGACAATTTCCTTTTATGACGCTTTCTTTGGCGAACTAAAGATGAGGAGCCCCGATTACTCCCGCAATTCCGGAAGCGTCAAAACCGCAGTTGTGAGGCTCTTCCCTAGTGGGTAAACAGAGGAAATTGAGGAAGTTGGCAGACGCAACAGCAAAGCTGTGGAA
>JALBWU010000024.1 GCA_022678445.1 Candidatus Aramenus sp. CH1
CTTTTGCTGAAAGAATTGTTGTCTCTCGTAGTTAATCTCGTTCCACAGCTTTGCTGTTGCGTCTGCCAACTTCCTCAATTTCCTCTGTTTACCCACTAGGGAAGAGCCTTACGACGATTGTTCTGACGCTTCCCTCATTGCGGGGGTAATCAGCTCCCGCTCCTCATCTTTAGTTCACCAGAAGGAAGCGCCATAAAAGGAAATTGTCTTTATACTTTAAAACCTTACTCCGCCAAGCGAGGTTTGTCTTCTTTTTTTATCAGGAGAGTTGCAACTAGCAAGACCCCCGGCACTAAGAGATATGGGGAGGGCCAAAGCAAGACATAGGGCAGACCTGCAATGACAGCTAGGAGAACGTCGGAGTAGCCTACTTTCATTGTCATAAACTTAGGCTGTACCTTCTCTAGGACAGGGAGCGTGTACGCGACTATTGGTAGAAGGACGAGTGCCCTTAAGGCATCGACTCCCAAGAAGGGGTTCAGTGAGATTATGTATGAGAAGACGCCTAACATGTATAGTCCGTGGTTTCTGACCTTCAGCTTCATAGGTTGAGCACTTAATTCCCTGCTGAAAGGAGCTCCTAGTTCGCTAGGTCCAACAACTTACAAGTTGTTAACCAATCGCAAAAGGTGTAACCCAAGAACTACTTCACCGCAAATTAAGTTTACAGGGAGCTGTATAGGACAACAGAGTTATTGATGTCCCTCTATTCACAAGCCGTGTGACAGCCAATTCGCAAATAGTCCCTCAGTCTTTAGGGCCGTAGTTTATAATTTTAATAAACAAGGTGTCTCTGCGAGAAAAGATGGCTCAACAGTATTACTTGGTTAACCGCGTGAAGAACTGGGAGAAGGAAGTCATAGAGAAGACGTTGGAAGCGCCTATAGGCGGGAACGCGTTCTACCTCGAGGTTCCTAAAAACCCGATGGCCTACGTCAGCGGAACCAAGGGCGTAATATACGTTAACGGGTCGTCCGAGGTGGACGCCATCACCTATACGTTAGACGACATAAAGAACAAGTTCAAGCAGTTCATCACAGCCCTGGCGCGGTCTCTGGGGAAAAATCCAGCCTTAGGATGAGTTACTGGAATTGGAGGAGAAGAGGGTCGAGAAGAGGAAGTTTACCGTGAACGTCAATGGCGTTGAGGTGGAGTTCCACTACAACGTGTATTTACCTTAGGGAACGAGAAACGGTTTCATCGAAATTATACCTTTCTATATCGAGAGGACGCAACACTGATCAAGGGAGTGTACGGAGGTTCCCCAATTTACGATAAAGACACTAGCTATGCCCCACTAACTTACAAGGCGTTAACTGTTTTAAGATACTTCCCTGAAAGAGTAAAAGTTGTCTGTCCTGCTCCGTGACAAACGACTTCTTCTACACAGATGAGCAGGTCATCCTATTGGCATTGCTGATCCACTACACTAAAGAACCACTAGACTGCTCGGAGTTGGGCTTCAAACTCATTGCCTACAACTAATTGTTCTTCTCCATCTTGTGATTACCGCGTTAATCGCAGCCTTTCAAGCTAACTCTACCATACCTTGATTGGACCTCGCCTTCCAACCTCCTTCTCCCTCTGCTGGTAGGGGTCAATCCTTCTGCTTGAACGCGTTCAGGCATGCGATCCCCAGCTTGAGGAAGAGAATTACGTAAAACAGATCGAGAAGCGCCAAGTAAAAGTTACTTGAGCCCTTTTAAAGGCGTTCACGTTGAGAGGAGGACTGCGACTAAGAAGGAGAGCTCAAGGAACTCATACCCCGAGTAAGCTACAGAGAACTTCCTTCCTGAAAACGTACTTTCCTTCAAAACGTAGTACGTCCCGCCGATGTAATGCGTGACGACGAAGAATGCGCCAAGTACAAGCAATGGTAAGGGAAAATTCGATATGGTGAGACAAAGTAAGGTATAATAGGCGATCTCGAACAGGGCTAAGGGGATGCCGAGGACTCTGGGCACTGTCTTGTCGCTAAGCAATGCGTTTGTCCCAACGTAAAGGTGCTCAGTCCCCATTCTAAGGGTCAAGTACTCTAAGATGTACATAAGCTTAGTAAAGGAGACATAATCTTAACTCGTCCCCCTAAAGCATAAGGGGTAGGAGATCAGATCTCCACGAAGACGCCTCCCTTCATGTACTTCAACAGCCTGATGCCGTAAGCCTTCGCTAGCTTTATTGGTATTTCCTTCTTTGCCCTAGCCCTATACACTATTACAGGGACGACCTCCTTGTCCTTCAGCACCCTCTTGGTTAGCTCTACCTTAGAGTAGAACCTCCTCACGTCCCTCTCCCTCAGCGTTACCTTTACCTCTCCGAGGTAGACCTTGTTCCCCTGTTCTACGTAGAAGTCGAACTCAAGGTACTTGTTCTCGAACTGGACTACCTTGCCGCTTACCTCCTTTACCTCTACTCCCTGTTGCCTAAACCAACTCGGCAACTTTTCTCTTACTAAGTCCTCTATCACTAGCCCAAAGGTGTTCTCTAGGCCCCCAACCCTATCGTTTAGGGAGTCCACTGCCTTGACTAGCTTCTCCACGGCCCTCTCGAGCCTAGCTATTGCCTTAGTGTTTTCAGCAATCTGCTTATCGTGTGCCTCAACTACCTTTCTGAGCTCTTGAATCGCCTTGGTGTTCTCTTCTGTTTGTTTACGCAACTCCTGTATAGCTCTTGTGTTTTCCTCAGATATCTTTCTAAGCTCTTGTATGGCCTTTGTGTTTTCCTCCGTTTGCTTTCTAAGCTCAATAGTAGCCCTTGTGTTTTCCTCAGATATCTTAGCCAGGTTTTTAACGAACTCCTTTAGCTCGTCCAGCTCCTTCAACACTTGGTCCAGCTTTGCATCGTAAGTGGACTGCCTCTGCCTCAAGTCCTGCGATATCAAGTTCAGCTCCTTCACGCTCTCCGCCAACGCCTTGACGAAGTAGCTCTCCAGCTCCTCCTTAACTATCTCCCTGATCCTGTTCTCGTCAATTGCCATGTATAAATCCTCATCCTGTTAATATTTATATTTTAGGGAGAGAGGTGGACGGGCTAGTTTTCACCCTTCTTAATAGCGCTTGTGACGCCTTTCGTCAGTTTTTAGCTTTACTTTCCTTAAATTCCCGTTTTTCCTGAATAAGTCTCATAATTACCAAAAATTATCAAAGTATTTAAAGAAACTTTCATAACTGTATATACTTAAAACGATAGAAAAGATAAATATTGAACACAGTTAATGTAGTCACATGGCTTCAGTTACAAAAGGCGTCTCAAACCTAGTTAACGCGCTTTTCCAGTTGGACAAGCCGTGGCTCTCCAGGATAACTATGGGAATGATAGTGCTGAGCCTAGTGTGGGGTATACTGGGAATAATAGACGCGTTAATGGTAAGAATACAAGAGGCGACGTGGGCCGTTTCCGCCTCTCTAGTTATAACCTCCCAAGAGTACTACGCATCCATTGCCCTACATGCCATGAGGGACCTCTTCGGCTTTGCAGTACAGTTGGAGTTCGCGGTCTTCATCTTCCTCTCCCTGAGGATGCTTAACTTGGAGCCTAGGGCAAAGTGGTTGCTCAACGTGGGATTCATACTTTTCAATATATCCTTTATGTTAATTGAGGGCCCAATAGTGGTCTTTCCGACCTTTAACGACAACTACTTCCCATCAAACAGCTGGTACTACTTGGCCCCATACGGCCTTCCAGAGTACTCGCAGTACGTTATAAGTCCCCTCTGGTACTTCGGTTGGGAACTGATGGACATTGGCACCTACATCTTCGTAGTATGGCTAGTGTATCACTTCTACTTGGCCACCAAGACAAGGAAGGAGAAGTTGCCCATATTCGCAGTTTTCGCGTTAATGACGGCACTGATGACGGGAATAGGGTGGAGCGGTGAACTGGCAGCTAACACTTGGGACATATTGGCTTACTACGGGATAACTGGTCTGAACGTTATTGCTAACCAGATAGCCTTTGGGATATTGTGGCACTCCATAGTTTACATTGCATGGATGCCGGCGGTAGGCGCGCTGTATTACTTAATACCCCTGCTGGCGAACAAGCCCCTATACAGCGACAGAATGGCTAGGATAGCCGCGCTCCTCTACTTGATTTTCTCCAACAACGTACCAATCCACCACT